>CAIVJW010000144.1 GCA_903906315.1 uncultured delta proteobacterium
GAACGGCGCGGCGCTCGCCGGCATCAAGGGGCAGTACGTGCAGGTGCGCGCGGATCTGAAGGGGCCGGGCTTCGCGACGGCGGTCCTCGCGGACGTGAGCGTGACGGGTCCGTGCGACCCGCTGTCGAAGTCGTGCTGCGTGAAGGACGTCGACTGCGACGACGGCAACAGCTGCACGGCGGACAAGTGCCCGGTGCCGGGCGGCGCGTGCGTCTACGCGGCCGTGCCCGAGTGCTGCCAGATCGACGGGGACTGCGACGACAAGAACGCGTGCACGGACGACTCGTGCCCGGCGCCTGGCGGCCAGTGCGTGCACGCGGCGAAGGCGGACTGCTGCATGTCGAGCAACGACTGCAGCGACGGCGACGCATGCACGGCGGACGTGTGCCCGAAGCCGGGCGGTCAGTGCTCGTTCGTGACGATCAACGGGTGTTGCACGAAGGACGACGACTGCACGAAGGGCGACAAGTGCTCGGCGGCGACGTGTGTGGGCGGGTTCTGCCAGGACGCGAAGAAGCCGAACTGCTGCGTGCAGGACTCGGACTGCGCGGACAAGGACCTGTGCACCTCGGACACGTGCGACCTCGGTAGCGGCACGTGCAACCACGCGGTGCAGGCGGGCTGCTGCAACGTGAGCGGGCAGTGCGACGACGGTAACGCATGCACGAAGGACGACTGCTCGGGCCCCGGCGGCGTGTGCGTGCACACGGCCGTGGCGGGCTGCTGCACGGATCAGGATCCGCAGAACGGCACGCCGTGCGAGCTGCCGAAGTCGCCGAACGACCACCCGCCGTGCAAGGCGGGGGCGTGGTCTTGCAAGAACGGGTCGTTCGTGTGCGAGGGGGCGGTGAAGCCCGCGGTCGAGGCCTGCAACAACAAGGACGACGACTGCGACGGGCTGCTCGACAACAACTCGTGCGCCGAGGGGCTCGTGTGCATCGAGGGGGTGTGCGCGAAGGCGTGCCAGGGCGAGACGCCGTGCCCGGGGGGCTTCCAGTGCTTCCAGGGGTACTGCGTGCCGACGGACTGCGCGAAGGTGACGTGCAAGGAGGGCGAGAGCTGCAAGGACGGGCTCTGCTACTCCTCGGACGGCGGCGCGGGCGGCGGCATCCCGACGGGCACGGGCGGCGGGTCGACGACGACCACGGGCGCGGGCGGCAGCTCGGTCGGCGGATCGGGAGGATCGTCGACGGGCGCGGGCGGCAGCTCGGCTACCGGCACCGGCCCGAGCGGCAACGGGGTCGGCGGCGCGGGGGCCGACGGCAAGAACGTGTGGGGCCTCGCGACGGGCGGCGCGTGCCGCTGCGCGGTGCCGGGCGCGGGCGGATCGCGCGGCGCGGGCGACGCCGGGATCGCGATCGCGGGCCTGGCGATCGCGATCGCCGGGGCGCGGCGGCGCCGTCGTTGAGGCGATCCCCGGGCACCTCGGCGGGGGGAGGCCTGGCCCTGCCCGCGCGATCGGGGCGGCTTGGGCCTCGACCCCTGGGGCCGGTCCCGTAGAATGCGGGATCGGTGCCGGCCCACGTCGGCTCGCCTCGATTCCTTTGCCCGGGGAACGCCATGCACGCTCGAAGTCGCCTCACGCCGCTCCGCTTCTCTGCGATCGGCCTCCTCGCTGCCGCCGCGCTCCACGCCGGGGCCGCCTCCGCCCAGACCAAGGTGTGGACGGTCGACCCGGACTTCGACGCCGGCACGTCGAGCAACGTGCAGCACAAGCCCTCGGGCACCGTCGTCCTCGGGCCGACCCCGGTGTCGAAGACGCACCTCGTCTGGGTCAACAACTACAACTACGGCTACATCGTCCGCATCGACTCGCAGACCGGCAAGCAGACCAGCCGCTTCGACTCGGTGCTGAACACGGTCAACGGTCAGTCGACCGGCGTGCGGCCCGCGACGGAGTTCTGCAACTGGGCGAACACCGGCAACTGCCCGGGCCGCATCACGACCGACGCGAACGGCGACGTCTGGATCGTCAACCGCGCCTTCGGCACGCAGGGCTCGCTGTCGAAGTTCTCCGGTGACATCAAGCACTGCATCGACCGCAACAACAACGGCAAGATCGACACGTCGAACGACGCCGACGGCAACGGCGTCATCGACAACACGAAGGTCGGCGTCGAGTACTTCGGTCAGGCCGACGAGTGCATCCTGACGACGATCCCGGTCGGGCCCGTTGGCGCGCTCCCTCGCGCGGTCGCGGTCGACAAGCGCGGGAAGATCTGGGCCTGCACGCACAACGACGGGAAATGCTACCGCTACAACCCGAACGACCCCGTCGTGCTCGAGGCGACGGTGACCGTGGGCGGCAACCCGTACTCCGCGGCGACGGGCGGCGACTACCTGTTCGTCTCGAACTCGAGCGGCGCCACGCGGCGCGTGCACATCACGACCCTCGCCGTCGACACGGCGCCGTGCCCCGGCACGTACGGCGTTGTCGGCGACCCCGGCGGCAACGTCGCGTACCTCGGCGGCTACTTCAGCGGTGACGGCGTCTACAAGGCCGATTTCGGCGCGAAGGCGTGCACGAAGTGGGGGTCGAACGGCTCGTCCGT
This sequence comes from uncultured delta proteobacterium, assembly GCA_903906315.1. Classification (GTDB taxonomy): domain Bacteria; phylum Myxococcota_A; class Polyangia; order Polyangiales; family Polyangiaceae; genus CAIVJW01. The sequence continues at coordinate 2,553 of CAIVJW010000144.1, forward strand.
GACCGCGACGACGCTCGACCTCCAGGGCAACGTGTGGGCGGCCGGCCACTCGTCCAAGACGATCCTCAAGTACGCGCCGAGCGGCGCACTGCTCGGCATCTATCCGTCCCCCGGCGCGAACCCGCACGGCCTGTCGGTCGACTTCCAGGGCAACATCTGGGCGGTCAACGACGGCCAGTTCTGCCTCGCCGAGTTCGACTCGCAGACGGGCGCGCTGATGAAGGCTCCGGGCATCGAGATCGGCGGCCCCGGCGTCCTCGACCGCACCCCGTACCTCTACAGCGACTTCACGGGCGTGCAGCTCGATCGGCAGGCGCCGTACACGTACGTGGGCAGCTGGGAGGGGACGTTCGACGGCGGCGTTCCCGCCGTGCCGTGGTCGAAGTTGAAGTGGAACGGCGAGCCGCAGGGCGCCGTGCCGGCCGAGACGACGCTGGTCGTGTCGGTGCGCGCGGCCGACAGCCTGGCCGCGATCGGTCAGGCCTCCTACGCGCTGGCGACGAACGGC
>CAIVJW010000145.1 GCA_903906315.1 uncultured delta proteobacterium
CCTAACCCTAACCCTAACCCTAACCCTAACCCTAACCCTAACCCTAACCCTAACCCTAACCCTAGGCGGCGGCGGCGGTGGTGGCGGCGGCGGCGGCGGCGGTCGCGGGCGCGATCGCTTCTAGGTCGCGGGGGAGTAGCCCGGATTGCGGGGAGCGGCGCGGTCGCTCCCCGCTCGCATTTTGTGGCCCGAGGGCGCCAAGCTCGCGCGCCCCGGCGCCGCGCTCGCGGTCCGACGCGGCTCGTCGCACGCATTGCGCCTCGATCGCCGCGCGCAGGTCCAGCGCGAGGGCGAACGCCGCGAGAATAGGCCCGGATCGGTCGCTCCGGGCGGTCCGCCGGGGGGCGGGATCGGGGCAACCGCGTGGATCTCCGTTTGCAGCGTCCTCAGGGCGAGCGACAGGAGGTCCACTGTGCGAACGGAGCTCCGCGACGGTTCGCCACCGGCCCGGCCGGCGGCCTGCCTGCACGACGACGCCGACGGCGCCTGCCCACGACCGGCCGACGCACCGGAGGCGCCCCACGGTGGCGCCGACGGGGACGCGGCCTGGGCGCTCGCGCCGCTCGCCGCCGCGGCGCTCGCCACGAGGTGCGACCCCGCGAGCCTGCCCTTCGCCTCGACGGCCGACGTCGACGACGGCCGCGTGATGGCCGGGCAGGAGCGCGCGCTCGAGGCGCTCGCGTTCGGGCTCTCGGTGCGCCGCAAGGGCTGGAACCTCTTCGCGTTCGGACCGGTCGGGACGGGCCGCCACACCGCGGTGCGCGCGCTCGTCGATCGAGCCGCCGAGGAGCGGCCCGCGTCGGTCGACCACTGCTACGTGAACAACTTCGCCGACGCGCAGCGACCGCGCGCGCTCGAGCTGCCGACGGGGCGGGCCGTGGGCCTTCGGCAGAGGATGGAGCGGCTCGTCGACGAGCTGCGCAAGGCGGTCCCGGCCGCGTTCGAGAGCGAGACGTACCGGAAGCGCCGCCAGCTCATCGAGTCGGGCTTCAAGGAGCGCGGCGAGAAGATGCTGCGCGAGATCCACGACGATGCGCGCCGGGACGGGATCGCGCTCATCAAGGCGCCCGCCGGCTTCGTGCTCGCGCCGGTGCGCGACGGTGAGGTGCTGGGCAAGGACGACTTCGAGAAGCTGTCGGTCGAGGATCGCACCGCCCTCGAGAAGACGATGAGCGGGCTTCACGAGCGCTTGCACGCGACGCTCCGGCGAGTTCAGGAGCTCGAGAAGGAGGAGCGGCACGAGATCAAGGAGCTCGACCGCGAGGTGACCCAGATCGCGGTGCAGCACCTCCTCGACGCCGTCCGCACCGAGTACGCCGACCTGCCGCGCGTGCTCGAGCACCTGACCGCGGTCGAGGCCGACGTCATCGACAGCGCAGGGGAGCTCGTGCGGCCCGAGGGAGGCGGCGGCGAGGACGGCATGCAAGCGCTGATGCGCGCCCTGCGCGACAGTCCGCCGTTCCGCCGCTACCAGGTCAACGTGCTCGTCGACCGCGACGGGGCGAGGACGGCGCCGGTCGTGTTCGAGGACCACCCGACGGTGCCGAACCTCGTCGGGCGCGTCGACCACATGTCGCAGCTCGGCTCGCTGGTGACCGACTTCAACCTGATCCGACCGGGCGCGCTGCACCGCGCGAACGGGGGCTACCTCGTGCTCGACGCCCTCGAGGTGCTCTCGCAGCCGTTCGCGTGGGAGACGCTCAAGCGCGCGCTCCGCTCACGGGAGATCCGGATCGAGTCGCCGGGCCAGCTGCTCGGGATCGGCGGCACCCCGAGCCTCGAGCCCGAGCCCGTGCCGCTCGACGTGAAGGTCGTCCTCGTCGGCGAGCGGCGCATCTACTACCTGCTCGGCCGCCTGGACCCGGAGTTCGCTGACCTCTTCAAGGTCGGCGCCGACTTCGACGACGAGATGGACCGCGGCGACGAGGGCGCCCTCTCCTACGCCGCGCTGCTCGCCGGCCTCGCGCGGACGGACGGCCTGCGCGCGTTCGACCGCGGGGCCGTCGCGCGCCTCGTCGACTGGGGGTCGCGCCTCGTCGGCGACGCCACGCGCGTCAGCAAGAACCTGCGCGGTTTGACCGATCTCGCGACCGAGGCCGACCACTTCGCGGCCACCGCCGACCACGCGGTCGTCGAGGCCGCCGACCTCGACCGCGCCGTCGTCGCGCGCGAGCGGCGCGAGGGGCGCGTGCGCGAGCGCGTGCTCGAGGAGATCCACCGCGGGACGCTGATCATCGACACGAAGGGCGAGCGAGTCGGGCAGGTCAACGGCCTGTCGGTCGTCGAGTGGGGCGAGACCCGCTTCGGGTTCCCGAGCCGGATCACGGCGCGCGTGCGCATCGGCCGCGGCGAGGTGCTCGACATCGAGCGCGAGGTGGCGCTCTCGGGGCCGATCCACTCCAAGGGCGTGCTCATCCTCGCGGGCTTCCTCGGCGGGCGCTTCGGCAAGGCGCGGCCGCTGTCGCTGTCGGCGAGCCTCGTCTTCGAGCAGTGCTACGGCGGGGTCGAGGGCGACAGCGCGTCGCTCGCGGAGCTCTGCGCCCTGCTCTCCGCGCTGACCGAGGCGCCGATCTCCCAGCGCCTCGCGGTGACGGGATCGGTCAACCAGCACGGCGACGTGCAGGCCGTCGGCGGCGTGAACGAGAAGATCGAGGGCTACTTCGACGTCTGCGCGCGCGAGGGCCTGACGGGCGATCAGGGGGTGATCCTGCCCGCGGCGAACGCGCGGCACCTGATGCTGCGCGACGACGTCGTCGAAGCAGCGCGCGCGGGGCGCTTCCGCGTCCACGTGGTGCGGACGGTGGACCAGGCCACCGAGCTGCTGATGGGGCTGCCGCCCGGCGTGCGCAACGCGGAGGGGCGCTACCCCGACGGGTCGCTCGGCCAGCGCGTGGAGGCGCGCCTCGAGCAGCTCGCCCGCGCGGCGCGCGCCTACGAGCCCAGCGCAGGGCGCGGCTGAAGCAGGCCGCAGGGGGACGGGCCGACCGCGAAGGGCGGGCGGCCGGGAGGGCACACGCGATGTGGCACGCTCTCGCAGGGCTCACCGACCTCATCCACGCGATCGCGATGGTGGCCTGGGTCGCCGGGCTGCCGCTGCTGATCTGGCGCGGGCGCCCGGCGTGGAGCCGCGCGTACGTCCGGTACGCGATCGCGTTCATCGTGCTCTCGCAGGGATCCCAGTGGTTGCTCGGCGAGTGCTTTCTCACGTCGATCACGCGCGCGGCGTGGAACGCGGGGGGAGGCTTCCACGCGGAGGACCGGAGCTGGTTCACGATCCGGATCGCGGAGGCGATCTTCCGCATGCGCCCCTCCGAGCGCGCGGTGAGCATCGCCTTCGAGGCGCTCGTGCTGGTCACGGCGGTCGGCGTCCTCGTGCACGGTCGGCGTCGCCGGACCGGCGGGCCGCCTCCGCCACCGCCCGACACGGGCGCAGGCACGCGGAACCACGGCGAGAACGCTACGCCTTGCGCGGCCGGCGCGCGGTGAGCACCCTCTTGTGGGAGGGCTCGCACATGAAGCCGAGCAGGAGCCGCAAGGTCGAGGATTTCATGACCACGGCGGTCATCACGATGCGTGAGACGGACACGATCGGGCGGGTCGACCTCGAGATGCACCTCGCGGCGGTCAAGCACATCCCGGTCGTCGACGCGCAGAGCCACGTGCTCGGCATCCTGTCGAGCCACGACGTGCTGCGCGCCTACGCCCATGGGCTCGGCAAGCCGATCCCGGTCGCCCAGTTCATGTCGCGCCGCCCATTGACCGTCCGGCCGAGCACGCCCGCCTACGAGGCCGTGGCGCTGATGCTCGAGCAGAAGATCGGCGCGCTCCCGGTCGTGGGCGACGACGAGCAGCTGGTCGGCATCGTCACGGCGACGGACTTCCTCGCGGTCGCGCACCACGCGCTGCGTGGCGAGTCGCTCGAGCGAGGCTGATCGCCCCGAGGACGCGCGCGGCGGACTAGCGCGAGTCGCCGGACGCAGGGGCGTCGGGGCGCGAGTCGGTCGCGCGGCGGCGCACGTGCAGCGCCTCCGCGAGCCGCTCGACGACCGCGGCCTTGGCCTGCGCGGGAGCCCGGAGATCGGCCCACCGGTGGAGCGTTTGCTCCTCCATGACCGCGTGCGAACGCAAGAAGTGCACGAGCTGACGCACCGTGTGCTCCCGAACGATCTGCAGCTCGATGCCCGCGCCGACCTCGGCGACGAGGCGACGGAGCTTCGCGTGATCGCTGCGAATCGAGGCCGCCTCGGCCGTGTCCACGCGCTCGAACCCGGGCAGGAGGCACTGCTCTTCGGCCTCGAGATGGGCCGCGAGGCCGTGCTCGAAGTCTCCCCAGACGCGGACGAGCCCGCCCGGATCGTTCGCCTGGACCGGGTCGAGCAAGCGCTCGATGAGCGCGTCGAGACGCGCGTGGTCGTCGTGCATGGTGGCCAGCAAGCCCGGCATCGTCGTCCCCTCCGAGTCGTCGCGCCCGAGCACGAGGCATGCCGAACGGCTCGGCGCCGGTCGCGCGGCGGCGTCAGCCCCGCCGCACCGCCCCGCCGCGCCCTCGACGCGCGCCCGCGCGGGGGCGCGCCGCCTCCGCCAGCACGCCGGCGAGGTGCTGGCCGGTGTGGGACCGCCGGACCCGCGCGACCGCCTCGGGGGTACCGACGGCGACGATCTCGCCCCCGCCAGCGCCGCCCTCGGGGCCGAGGTCGATCACCCAGTCGGAGGCCTTCTCGACGTCGAGGTTGTGCTCGACGACGACGACCGAGTTGCCGGCCTCGACGAGGCGGTGCAGCACGTCGAGCAGCTTCTTCACGTCGGCGAAGTGCAGGCCGGTCGTCGGCTCGTCGAGGATGTAGAGCGTGCGGCCGGTGTCGCGCTTGGCGAGCTCGCGCGCGAGCTTCACGCGCTGCGCCTCGCCGCCCGAGAGCGTGGTCGCGGGCTGGCCGAGCGCGACGTAGCCGAGGCCGACCTCGTCCAGCGTGCGCAGGATGCGCGCGAGCGGCTGCACGTTCGTGAAGAGCGCGAGCGCGTCGGCCACGCTGGTCTCGAGGACCTCGGCGACCGACTTGCCCTTGAACTTCACCCGCAGCGTGGCCTCGTTGTAGCGCCGGCCCTTGCAGACCTCGCACGTGACGAACACGTTCGGCAGGAAGTGCATCTCGACCTCGCGGACGCCGGCGCCCTCGCAGGCCTCGCAGCGCCCGCCCTTCACGTTGAACGAGAAGCGGCCGGGGCCGTAGCCGAAGGCGCGCGCCTCCGCGGTCATCGCGAACACCTCGCGCACGAGGTCGAACGCCTTGGTGTATGTCGCGGGGTTCGATCGCGGGGTGCGGCCGATCGGCTGCTGGTCGATGTCGATGACCTTGTCGAGGCGCTCGACGCCGACGATCGCGTCGTGCCGGCCGACGCGGTCGCTCGAGCCGTGGAGCGCGCGGCGCAGCGCGGGGTGGAGGATCTCGTTGACGAGGCTCGACTTGCCCGCGCCCGAGACGCCCGTGACCGAGCAGAGCACGCCGAGCGGGAACGCGACGTCGACGTTCCTCAGGTTGTGCTCGCGGGCGTTCTTGACCTCGAGGAAGGCCGTCGGGGCGCGCCGCACCGCGGGCACCTCGACGCGCTCGGCGCCGCAAAGGAACCGGCCGGTGATCGACGCCGGCTCGCGCTCGATGTCCGCGGGCGATCCCTGGGCCACGACGCGCCCGCCGAGGCGGCCCGCGCCCGGGCCGAAGTCGATGACGTGGTCCGCGGCGCGGATCGTCTCGGCGTCGTGCTCGACCACGATCACCGTGTTGCCGAGATCGCGCAGGCGCTCGAGCGTCGCGACGAGGCGCAGGTTGTCGCGCTGGTGCAGGCCGATCGAGGGCTCGTCGAGCACGTAGAGCACGCCCGAGAGCTCGCTGCCGAGCTGCGACGCCAGCCGGATGCGCTGCGCCTCGCCGCCCGACAGCGTGACCGCGCCGCGGCTCAACGTCAGGTACTCGAGGCCGACGTCGAGCAGGAAGCCGAGCCGCGCCCGGACCTCCTTCAGCACCTCCTCGGCGATCACGGCGCGCGCGCCGTCGAGGCGCAGCGAGGCGAAGTGCGCGGCCGCCTCGGACACCGTCATCGCGAAGACGTCGACGATCGACTTGTCCTCGAGGAAGACCGCGCGCGACTCGGGCTTGAGCCGCAAGCCGCCACACGCGCTGCACGCGGTCTCGCGCAGGTAGCGGGCGAGCTTCTCGCGCACGCCGTCGGAGGTCGTCTCCTTCCAGTGCCGCTCGAGCTTGGGGACGACGCCCTCCCACTTCATGTCCCACGACCCCTCGCTCGACTTGCCCGCCCACGTGACGCGCACGCGGCGGTCGGCGATGCCGTGGAGGATCACGTCGCGCTGCTTCTGGGTGAGCTTGTTCCAGGGGCGATCCAGGTCGATCGCGAGGTCGCGCGCGAGCGCCCCGACGACGCGCGCGCGCCACCCCGAGTCGCCGTCGGCGACGGATCGCCAGGGGTCGACCGCGCCCTCGGAGATGGACAGCTTCGGGTTCGGCACCACGAGATCGAGGTCGACCTCCATGCGCGTGCCGAGGCCGTTGCACTCCGGGCACATGCCGAGCGGCGAGTTGTACGAGAGCCGCTGCGGCGTCAGCTCCGGCAGGCTCACGCCGCAGGCCGGGCACGATCGGTCCTCGGAGTACGCGCGCGGCGAGGCCTCGCCCTCGACCAGCACCAGCAGCTGCCCGCCGCCCGCGCGCAGGGCCGTCTCGAGGCTGTCGGTGAGGCGCGGGCGCGCCGCCGGGTCGATCGCCAGGCGGTCGACGACCAGCTCGATCGAGTGCTTCTTGTGCTTGTCGATCGCCCGCATGTCCTCGAGCGCGAGGACCTTTCCGTCGACGCGCACGCGCGCGAAGCCGGCCTGCCGCGCCTCCTCGAAGAGGTCGCGGAACTCGCCCTTCCGGTGCACGACCTTGGGCGCGAGGAGCGTGAGCTTCGTCCCGACCGGCAGCGCGAAGAGCTCGTCGACGACCTCGGCGGCGGACCGCGCCGTGACGCGCCCGCCGCAGAGGTGGCAGCGCTGCTCGCCCGCGCGCGCGAAGAGGACGCGGAGGTAGTCGTAGATCTCGGTGACGGTGCCTACCGTCGATCGCGGGTTCGACGACGCGGTCTTCTGCTCGATGGCGATCGTCGGCGAAAGGCCGCGGATGTGGTCGTACTTGGGCTTCTCCATCTGCCCGAGGAACTGGCGCGCGTACGACGAGAGCGACTCGACGTAGCGGCGCTGCCCCTCGGCGTAGATGGTGTCGAACGCGAGCGAGGACTTGCCCGAACCGGAGACGCCCGTGAACACGACGAGCGCGTGCTTCGGCACCTCGAGCACGTCGATGGCGAGGTTGTGCTCGCGCGCTCCCTTGATGACGATGGCGTCGGGGTCGAGGCCGGGGCGACGCGCGGCGGGTCGCTTGGCTCGAGGACGAGTGGGGTCGATCATGGGTTGGGGCCGACGGTAGCACCGGGCCTCGATCGCCGCAGACGCAGTGCGGCACGCGCGATGCAGCGTCCCGAAGCGCCCTGCGGCAGGAGGAGGCTGGCGGAGCGCGCCAGGCTCGCTGGAACATCGGTCGCGAGGCCGGCGGCGGGGCGACCCGGCGCGACCCCGCTGGAACACACGCCGCGCCGTCCGAGGCGCCCCGTCCTCGCGGCGGTGCGGACGACGATCACCCCCGAACGGAGGAGGCCCTCGATGCACCGTCCCGCGCACCACCCCGTCGTGCTCTGGGAGATCGGGACACCGAACGCGCGAGCGCTCGGCGAGTTCTACGCGCAGCTCTTCGGCTGGCACGTGGACACGTCGAACCCCGGATGGGTCCGGGTCACCTCCGGTGCGCGCGAGACGCTCGACGGCGGGATCTCGCAGACGACCGGGCAGGCGCCGTACGTGACGTTCTACGTCGAGGTCGAGGACCTGCCGGCGTACCTCGATCGGGCCAAGCAGCTCGGGGCCACCGTCCAGGTGCCCCCGACGGCCATCCCGGGCGACGGCGAATTCGCGATGATCCTCGACCCCGGCGGGCACCGGGTCGGCCTCCTGCACGCGCGAACGCGGCCCTGATCCCGGGCCCTCGAGCCGGACCCCGCGATCACGGGCCGTGATCGTGGGGGAGGCGCACCGTCAGCACGGGCGCCGCGCTCGACCGCACGATTCGCTCGGCGACGCTGCCGAGAAACAGGCGCTGCAGGCCCTTGCGGCCGTGCGTGCCCATGACGACCATCCGCGGGCGGAGCGACTCGACCGCGGCGAGGATCTCCTCGGCCGCCTCGCCCGTGCGCAGCGACGTGCGGACCCCCGGGTGGTTCTGCGCGAGGTCGTCGAGCGCGCGCCTCGCGGCCGTGGCGACCTCATCGCCCATGCCCGGCACGAGGATGGGGGTCATGCCCGGGTAGGCGACCACGGGCTCGACGAAGACGTGCAGGACCACGAGCTCCGCGCCGAGGCGGCCCGCGAGCTCCTTGGCGAGCGTGAACGCCTTCATCGAGGCGTCGCCGAAATCGATGGGGCACAGGATCGTGTCGGTGTGGTCTGCCATGGATCCCTCCGTCGAACGGGCCAGCGGCCTGCATGTCTCGCGCCGCGTCGGATCACGCGAAGCCTGCAGATCAAGCCCATCGGACGCTGCAACCAGTGCGCAAAGAACGCAATCGCGGCGTAGCCGAGCGGTCCGCTCGCCGGCCACCGCGGCGCGCCGATCACGCGGCGTGGCGTGGACGTTGCTCGCTTGGAAGGGGGGCACCGGGGTGCTCGCCGACCGGCTCTGGGGAAGGAGGCGGGTCATGGCGCAAGCGGAGCGAGCGGTGGAGGGGCCGAGCGTGGCGCAGGCTCTCCGCGCGGACGACGAGTGGCTCCTCGAGCTGCTGCGGCGCACGGAGGAGGAGCTGGCCGACCGGGACGTGGAGGGGGCCGAGCAGGACTTCGCCGTGTTCGCGGACCGCCTCGAGCGGCACATGAGCGTGGAGGAGCGGATCCTCTACCCGGCGGTCGAGCACGAGCTCGGGCCGGACGGCGCGGACGGGCCGACGGCCAACCTCCGCGGCGAGCACGAGGAGATCCGGCGATGGCTCGAGGTGATCGGAGAGCACCTCGCCGCGGGCGACGAGTTCGCCATCGGCGAGCTGGCGATCCTCGCCTGCCGGCTCGCCGAGCACGTGTGCTTCGAGGAGTCGCTCGTGTACCCGACGTGCGACCGCCTGCTCGCGGAAGCGGTGCGCGTGCGCGCGGCGCGCGACCTCGTCCGCAAGGGGCGAGGGGTCTCGTGAGCTCCGCCGCCGGGCCGAAGGGCGACCTCGAGGTCCCGAGCGGCCCGGCGTGGCGGCGGTGGGTGGTCCCGGCGGCGCTGCTCGCGGTGTTCTCGGCGGCGAGCCTGCTCACGGCGGACCGCGGCCGCGAGCCGGAGATCGGGTACGGCGCGTTCTACGCGCTCGCGTCGGAAGGCAAGGTCCTGCGCGTCACGCTCGCGGGCCACCAGATCACGGGCGCGCTCAAGGCCCCCGAGACGATCGACGGGCGCGCCGTCAGCGAGTTTCGCGCCGTGCTCCCCGAGATCGAGGACCGCGAGCTCCTGCCAACGCTGCGCGACCAGAAGGTCGCCATCACGGCGCGGAGCGAAGAACAGCCGATCCTGATCCGGCTGCTGCTCGGGCTGCTGCCGTGGGCGCTCTTCCTCGGCGTGTGGCTCTGGATCTCGCGGCGCGCGCAGCGTGCGCTCGGCGGCACGATGGGATCCGGCCTGCTCGGCCCGCGGCTCGAGGGGCACACGCGCCGCTTCTCGGAGGAGACGGACGTGCGCATCCGGTTCGAGGACGTGGCGGGCCTCGGGACGGCCAAGCGCGACCTCGCCGAGGTGGTCGACTTCCTGCGCGCGCCCGAGCGGTTCCGCCGCCTCGGCGCGCGCGTGCCGAGGGGCGTGCTCCTCGTCGGGCCGCCCGGCACCGGCAAGACGCTGCTCGCTCGCGCGGTGGCGGGCGAGGCCGGCGTGCCGTTCTTCTCGATCAGCGGCTCGGAGTTCATCGAGCTCTTCGTGGGCGTCGGCGCGTCCCGCGTGCGCGAGCTGTTCGAGACCGCGAAGAAGGTCGCGCCCGCGATCGTGTTCATCGACGAGATCGACGCCGTCGGCCGCGCGCGCGGCACGGGGCTCGGCGGCGGGCACGACGAACGCGAGCAGACGCTGAACCAGCTCCTGTCCGAGATGGACGGGTTCGCGCGCAGCGACCTCACGATCGTCCTCGCGGCGACCAACCGCCCCGATGTCCTCGACAGCGCGCTGCTGCGCCCCGGGCGCTTCGACCGCCGCGTCGTCGTCGACCGGCCCGAGCGCCCCGCCCGCCGCGCGATCCTCGAGGTGCACACGCGCAAGACGCCGCTCGCGGCGAGCGTGAGCCTCGAGGCGGTCGCCGCGGCCACGCCGGGGGCGTCGGGCGCCGATCTCGAGAACCTCGTCAACGAGGCCGCGCTGCTCGCCACGCGGCGCGGCGCGGAGGCGCTCGAGATCGAGGACTTCTGGCAGGCGCTCGACAAGATCGTCGTCGGCGACCCGCGCGAGCTGCCGCTCTCGACGAGCGAGCGCGCGCGCATCGCCGTGCACGAGGGCGGCCACGCGCTGGTCGCGACGCTCTCGCCGAACGCCGAGCCGGTCAAGCGCGTCTCGATCCTGCCGCGCGGCGTGGCGCTCGGCGCGACGCAGCAGCTCCCGGGCGAGGACAAGCACCTCGCGACGCGGTCCGAGCTCTGCACCCAGCTGCGCGTGCTCGTCGGGGGCTACGCGGCGGAGAAGCTCGTGCTCGGCGAGCCCTCCTCGGGCGCCGAGCAGGACCTGCGCCAGGCCACCGAGATCGGCTACGACATGGTCGCCCACTACGGGATGAGCGAGGCCATCGGCCCGGTGTTCTACGAGCACCGCGCCGAGCACGCGTTCCTCGGGCAGCGCCTGGCGGCCGAAGCGGGGCTCGCGGAGGCGACGACGCGCGCACTCGACCTCGAGGTCGAGCGGCTGCTCGCGGAGGCTGCCGCCGAGGCGACGGCCCTCCTCGGCGGCAGGCGCGCGCTCCTCGACCGCGTGGTGGCCGCGCTGCTGGATCGCGAGACGCTCGAGCGCGCCGATCTCGAGGCGATCGTCGCCGCGGACCGCACCGAGGCGCCCGCCGCGAGCCGGGCGGCGGCCTGATCCGGGGCGCTCGCCCGGAGCCCCGTCAGCCGAGATCGGCGAGGACGCCGAGGAGGCGCGCGGCGACCTCGGCGCAGCTCTGCGGGCGGCGCGCGGGGTCCTTCGCGAGCAAGCTGCGCACGAGATCGTCGAGCCCGACGGGGGTCGAGTCGTCGCGCGCGCGAAGGCTCGGCGGGGGCTCGGTCATGTGCCGGAGCAGGAGCTCGAGCGGGGTCGCGGCGAGGAACGGCGGCACCCCGGCGAGGAGCTCGAACGCGACCACGCCGAGCGAGTAGACGTCCGCGAGCGGCGAGACGTCGTCGAAGCTCGCGAGCTGCTCGGGCGCCATGTACGTCGGCGTGCCGACGACCCACCCGGCGGTGGCGGGATCCGCCTCGCTGCTGGTGCGCTTGGCGATGCCGAAATCCATCACCTTCACGATCCCCTCCGAGGTCACGAAGAGGTTCTCCGGCTTCACGTCGCGGTGGACGATGCCGGCGCGATGAGCCGTGTCGAGGCCGGCGCAGACCTGCACCAGCACACGGATCGCTCGGCGCGGATCGAAGTGGCCCGCGTGGTCGAGGAGGTCGCGCAGCGAGCGACCCTCGAGCAGCTCCATCGTGAGGAACTTCTGCCCCTCGAACGTGCCGATGTCGTAGAGGTGCACGACGTTCGGGTGCGAGAGTCTGCGCGAGACGCAGAGCTCCTGCTTGAAGCGGAGGAGCAGGCCGTCGTCGTGCGTGCGCAGCGAGAAGAGCTTCAGCGCGACGACCTCGCCGAGCTCCTCGTCGTGGGCGCGGTAGACCGCGGACATTCCCCCCGCGCCGATCTTCGCCTCGATGTGGTAGCGGTCCGCGACGAGGCTGCCCGGCGCGAAGTCCGGCGCGGGGCCGAGCGACTCGGGGGCCGCGTCGGGCGGGCCCAAACCGGCGAGCAAGACCCGCTCGGTCGGTTGGTTCGCCCGGTCCCAGGCCTCATCGGTGGCGCCAGGCGCGGCGACGATCGGCGGACGCGGAGCGGCGTGGTGGAGGCGTCGCAGCGGGACCGGGGCGAAGGGCGGCTCCGACGCGGGGCGCCCTACCCCGGGGCGATCCGGCGCGGCGCCGGGCGTCGCGTTCGCGGCCCCGCGCGGTGCGACCGAGCCGAGCGCGCGCGCCACGGCAGAGACCTCCTCGAAGCAGCGCAGGGCCGCCTCGACCTGGCCCTTGCGCAGCAGGATCTCGCCCGTGCGCGCGCGCCGCGCGAGCCGCTCCGCGAGGCGCGACGCCAGCGCGAGGCGGGCGCCGTGATCGTGTCCCCCCTCGGTCTCGCCCCGCGGCGGCAGGCCGGTCGTCGGTCGAGGCATCCCGCCTCCTCTTCGCCGCCCGTCGACGGGCAGGCGCTGCGTCGATGTCCGCAACGTACATGCCACGGGGACGCGCCGCGCGCTCGTGAGCAGCGGGGCCGGCGACCGGGCGCGCGTGGGACGCACCCGCGCTGCCCCTGCGCCGGCCAGGGCGCGCTGCACGTCGGGCGGCGCGCCGTCGACCGGGTCGACCCCGGCCTCGCGGATCTGCCGGGCCGCTGCGGTGAGGCCGGCCGCGGAGCCCCCCGCCGCGCAACCGGCGGGCCGGGGGGATCGCGTCAGGGATCCGGCGGCGGAGGGCGCTCGCTGCCCGCGGGCACGATGCGCACGCGGCGCACGCGGCGCCCGACCACGTCGATCGCGACGAGCGTGTAGCCCTCGCACTCGACGCGCTCGTTCGCCTGCGCGGGGCGCGAGAGCCGCGCCAGGATGTAGCCGCCCACGGTCTCCATGTGCTTGACCTCCGGGCGCAGCGTGATGCCGACGTCGCGCTCGAGGTCGAGCAGCAGCACGCGGCCGTCGACGTCGACGATGCCACCGCCGCGCCGGTGGATGGGCGGCGCCTCCTCGTCGTTTTCGTCGCGGATCTCGCCGACGATCTCCTCGAGCAGGTCCTCGATCGTCACCAGGCCGACGAACTCGCCGTCGTCCGAGAGCACCATCGCCACGGGGATCTGCTTGGCCTGCATCTCGATGCGGAGCCGCTCGACGCTGGTCGACTCGCGCGCGAAAAGGGGCTTTCGCAGGAGCTCCGCGACGCGCGCGGCCTTGCGACGACCCGAGAGCACGTCGAAGAGGTCGCGCAGGTGCAGGTAGCCGAGCACGCCGTGCTTGTCCTCGTCGAGCACCGGGTAGCGCGAGTAGCCGGCGTCCGCGGCCACCTTCACGGCCGCGTCGATCGTCCAGTCGGCGCGCATGGTGGCCGTGTCGGATCGGAGCGACATCACGTGCCGCGCGGTGCGCCGGCGCAGGTCGAAGATGCGCACGAGCATCTGGCGCAAGGCCGGGTCGAGGCCCGCGGGGCTGCGCGTGAGGAGCATGCGGAGCTCCTCGGAGGTGTGCGCGATCTCCTCGCTCGAAGCGGCACGCAGGCCGAACAGGCGCACGACCTTGTTCGCGGCGGTGTTGAGCACCCAGATGAGCGGCCACATCACGAGGTAGAACGCGTGGATCGGCCCGGCCACGAGCAGGACGATCTGCTCGGTCTTCTGGATGGCGAGCGCCTTGGGGACGAGCTCGCCGAGGATCGTGTGGATCGCGGTGATGGTGAAGAACGCGATGCCGAGGGCGACGCCGTGCGCGGTGAAGCCGGCCGCCCGGCCGAGCGGCTCGAGCAGGGGCTGGAGCTGGGTCGCGATCGCGGGCTCGCCGATCCAGCCGAGCGCCAGCGACGCGAGCGTCACGCCGAGCTGACAGGCCGACAGGTACTCGTCGAGGCGGTTCTGCACGCGCAGCGCGAGGCCGGCGCGCGTCTCGCCGGCGCGCACCAGCTGCTCGAGGCGCGTCGGGCGAACCTTGACGATGGCGAACTCGGTCGCGACGAAGAATGCGTTGGCCAGCACCAGGAGCGCGGTGGCAAGGAGGTACAGGAGCGTCGTCATCGCGGCCGCCCCCGCGCCACCGGGCCGCTCATATCCGCGCGCGGGCCAGGATGTCGCGGCGCAGCGAGGTCCCCTCGGCGCCGAGGCCCTCGGTCAGCAGGTCGGCCGGGCTCAGCCCCTTCTCGACGAGCGCGGCGATCTTGTTCAGGTGGACGCGCTCGTCGCGCCCGTTGCGGTTGAGCCGCCCGCGACGCTCGAGGCCGCCCATCGCGGCGGCGCAGAGGTGCTCGGCGAGCAGGGCGATCGGCTTTCCGCGCAGCACCGCGCCGAGGCCGGCGCGCGCGACCTCCGGGCGGATCGCGTCGAGCTCGTCGAACGTGTAGCCCTCGGTGAGGCGCTCAGCCTCGTCGAGCGCGCGCGCGTCGTAGAGCAGCCCCGTCCAGAACGCGGGCAGCGCGCAGGAAAGGCTCGCCGGCAGCGAGTCGGCGCCGCGCACCTCGATCGTCCGCTTGAGGCGCACCTCGGGGAACATCGTGTTGAGGTGCGTCTCCCAGTCGCCGAACGTGGCGCGCTCGCCCTCGAAGCCGTCGGCGAGGAAGCTGCGAAACGACTGCCCGGTGTTCTCGAGCACGCGCGCTCCGCGCTTGACGAGGAACATCGGCGCGTCGAGCGCCCACTCGACGTACGTCTCGAAGCCGCCCTTGCCGTCGATCACCGGCCGCACGAGGCCCTGCCGCAGCGGGTCGACGTCGAGCCACACCTGCGCGCGGTAGCTCTTGCCGCCGAAGCGCGCGCCCTCGTAGAAGGGCGAGTTCGCGAACATGGCCGTGGAGACCGGCGAGGCGCGCAGCGCGACGCGGAGCATGCGCATGGCCTGCTCCTCGCTCGCGTAGTCGAAGTTCGCCTGCACCGTCGCGGTGCGCCGCATCATTTCGAGGCCGTACGCCCCGACGGTCGGCAGGTAGCGCCGCATGATGCCGTAGCGCTGCTTGGGCACCCACGAGAGCTCGGACTGCGCGGCGAACGGGTGAAAGCCGACGCCGAGCCAGGTGACGTTGAGCTCGTCGGAGATGTCGCGCAGCTCGGCGAGGTGGCCGGAGAGCTCGAGGCAAATCTGGTGGACGTTGTCGAGCGGGGCGCCCGACAGCTCGAGCTGCGCGCCCGGCTCGAGCGTGATGGAGGCGCCGGACCGGGTGAGCGCGATGAGCGGGCCGCCGGGGATCTCGGGCTCGGGGAGCCAGCCGTGCCGCTGCACGAGGGCCTCGAGCACCTTGAGGACGCTGCGATCGCCCTCGTACGGCAGCGGCGCGCCGGTCGTGGCGTCGACGCCGAACTTCTCGGCCTCCGCCCCGATGCGGAACGCGCTGGCCGGCTTCATCGCGGAGTGGAAGATCTCGAAGAGATCCTCGCGCGTACGGAGCAGCTGGGCGTGGTGCCCGTCTGCCTGGGAGGGACTGGCCATGGGACTCCGGGGTGCTCGGCGAGTGACGCGCCGCCCGGCGAGCGGGCGGCCGAACCGACGGGTCATAACACCGAGACCCCGATCCCGGTACCCGAATGCGCCCCGGGCAGCGGCCGCCCTCACCCTCTCGACGTGCGCGGCCGCACGCCGTGGCCGGCCTCGATGCCCACCAGATCGAGGCGCGCGCCGGTGACCGCGAAGCCCCCCTCGAGGGGCTCGTCGACGAGGAACATCGGCGTGTCGAGGTCGACGAACGAGAAGCCGCCGAGGCCCGCGGCGAAGCACGCGGACGTCGTCATCGCGAGCGTCGACTCGACCAGGCCGCCGATCATCAGGCCGAGGCCGGCGGCGCGCGCGACGGAGACGAGCTCGAGGGCGTCGACGATCCCGCTCTTCATGAGCTTCACGTTGACGACCGAGACCGCGCCCTCCGCGGCGAGGCCCCGCGCGTCGCGCGCGGTGACGGCGCTCTCGTCGGCGGCCACCGGCACGCCCGAGCGGCGGGACACCTCGGCGAGCCCGGCCCAGTCGCCCTTGGCGACCGGCTGCTCGAAGAGCGCGATCGCGACGCCCGCCTCGCGTAGGCGGTCGGCGAGCGCGATCGCCGCGGCGGCCGTCAGGCTGGCGTTCGCGTCGAGGAGGATCGCGCAGCCGGGGGCGGCCTCGTGCGCGGCCACGACGCGCGCGACGTCCTCGGCGACGGACACGCCGCCGACCTTGATCTTGGCGGTGCGGAAGCCCCGCGCGGCCAGCGCCGCAGCCGCCTCGCGCGCCCTTTCGACCGAGCCGGTCGTGATCGTCAGGTCGGTCTCGAGCGACGTGCCCGCGCCGCCGAAGAAGCCCCAGAGCGGCAGCCCGGCCCGCCTCGTGAGCGCGTCGATCACGGCCGTCTCGACCGCGCAGCGCGCCGAGGCGACGCCGGCGAGCGGATCGCGGATCGCGCCCGCGATCGCGCGCCACGCCCGAACGTCGGCGCCCTCGACGAGGGCGCGCGCGCGCTCGACCCCCGCCGCCGCCAAGGCCTGCGTCTCGCCGTTGTAGGCCGGAAATGGGGCCGCCTCGCCGAAGCCGCGCGTGCCGTCCGCGAGCTCGACCGTGACGAGGAGGTTCTCGGCCACGAGCTGCGCGCCGCTCGCGATGCCGAACGGCTCGCGGAGCGCGAGGTCGAGCCGGTCGACGCCGACGCGGCGCACGGTCGTAGGCGTCACGAAAATCCTCGCATGGCAGGCTTGATACCCCGGTCCGCCGCCGGTACCAAGCGCGTGGGCTGCGCGATCGCGCGGCCGCCGAGGAGATCGTCATGCCCGAGACCATCACCGTCGCCGTCGCCGACCACGTCGCCACCGTCACGCTGGAGAGGCCGACGATGCCGCCGGCGTTCTTCGCGGAGATCGAGGGCGTATTTCGCGCGCTCGCGGACGACGCCGGCCTGCGCGCCGTGGTCGTGCGATCCGGCGGCAAGGCGTTCTCCTACGGCCTCGACCTGCCGGCCGCCTTCGCCGAGCTCGGCCAGTACTTCGCCGGCGGGTCGGCCGCGACGAGGCTGGAGCTCTTCGGCGTGATCCGGCGGATGCAGGGCGCGTTCACGGCCATCGCGAGCTGCCCCGTGCCGGTCATCGCCGCGATCCACGGCCACTGCATCGGCGGCGGCCTCGACCTCGTCAGCGCGTGCGACGTGCGCCTCTGCAGCGCCGACGCGCGCTTCTCGCTCCGCGAGACCAAGATCGCGATCGTGGCCGACCTCGGCAGCCTCCAGCGCCTACCCGCGCTGATCGGCGAGGGCGCGACGCGCGAGCTCGCGTTCACCGGCAAGGACATCGGCCCGGAGCGCGCGCTCGCGATCGGCCTCGTCAACGAGGTGTTCGCCGATCGCGCCGCGCTCGACGCCGCGGCGACGGCGATGGCGCGCGAGATCGCAGCGAATCCGCCGCTCACGGTGCGGGGCGTGAAGCAGGTGCTCGACCACGGGGTGGGCAAGCCCGCGGCCGAAGGCCTCGCGTACGTCGCCGCGTGGAACTCGGCCTTCCTCGCGTCCGAGGATCTCGGCGAGGCCGTGACCGCGTTCGTCGAGAAGCGCGCCCCGCGCTTCGCGGGCAAGTAGGCGGCCGGCGTGCGCACCTTCAAGCGGGTCTGCGTCTACGCCGGGTCGAGCGACGCGGTGGCGCCGGCGTACCTCGAGGTCGCCGCGACGCTCGGCGCGCTGCTCGCGAAGCGCGGCATCACCATGGTGTACGGCGGCGGCCGCGTGGGGCTGATGGGCGCCGCCGCCGACGCCGCGCTCGCCGCGGGAGGCGAGGTCGTCGGCGTCATCCCGACGAAGCTGCGCACCCAGGAGCGCACGCACACCGGGCTCTCGGAGCTGTTCGTCGTCGAGGGCATGCACGCGCGAAAGTCGATGATGGCGCACCTCTCGGACGCGTTCGTCGCGCTGCCCGGCGGGCTCGGCACGCTCGAGGAGGTCTTCGAGGCCGCGACGTGGACGCTCCTCGACTACCACGCGAAGCCCGTCGGCCTGATCAACGCCGGGGGCTACTACGACAAGCTCGTCGCGTTCCTGGACCACGCGACCGACGAGGGCTTCGTCGGACGCAGCCACCGCTCGATCGTCTGCGCCGAGCCGGACGCCGAGGCGCTGATCGATCGCCTCGCGCGGACCGATCTCCCGGCGTCGCTGCTCGACTGAGCCGAGCGGCCCACAATCCGGGCGCGCACGCGCCCCTGGGCCTCGCCTGTTGCATCAGGCCGCGGCGCGTCCGTAGACTTTCGCTCGCTCCCCGCGATCGGAGGGCGCGCGACGCGCCGTGACCAGGCGCGCGGGAGGCAGCATGATCAGGCGGTTCGTCGGTTGCATCCTCGCCATCGCGGCCGCCCTGGCGCCGGCGTCCCCTGCGGCCGCCGAGCCCCCGGCGGCGCAGGCGACGACCGCGAAGCCCACGCCCGCGCAGGTCACCGCCGCGGGCGACCTCTGGAAACGCGGCCGCGAAGCGGTGAAGGCCGAGGACTGGCCGAAGGCGCTCGAGCTGCTGCGCGAGAGCCAGCGCCTCGACCCGACGCCGGGCACGCTCTTCAACATCGCCAACTGCGAGGAGCACGTCGGCCAGATCGCCGGCGCCTTGCAGCACTTTCAGCAGGTGATCCTGGCGCTCAAGGCCCACGATTCGCGCATCGCGGTCGCCCGTGAGCACGCCGCGGCCCTCGCCACCCGCGTGCCGCGCCTCGTCGTCGATCTCGCCCCCGGCTCGCCGCCGTTCGCGCGGGTGCGCCTCGGCGACGACGACGTGCCGCTCGGCCGCGAGCTGCCGCTCGACCCCGGGCCGCGCACCCTCACCGTGAGCGCGCCCGGGCGGCCCGATCGGGCGGTCGATCTCACGCTCGCCGAGGGCGATCAGCGACACGTGACGGTCGAGGTCGGCGCCGAGGCGAAGGCGCTCGCGCCGGCGCCCGTCGTCGCGGCACCTCCCCCCGCGCCGCCGCGGAGCCCCGTGAACGTGCGGCTCGCCGCGGGCATCGGCCTCGGCGCGCTCGGTGTGGTCGGCCTCGGCGTCGGCGCCGTCACGGGTGCGCTCGCGCTCGGCAGGAAGAACGACCTCGAGGCCGCTTGCCCGGTGAAATCGGCGTGCACGAGCGCCGGCGTCGACGCGGCAGGCGCGGGATCGACGCTGGCGACCGGCAGCACGATCGCGTTCGCGCTCGGCGCGGCCGCGGTGGCCGGCGGCCTCGCGCTCGTGCTGACGAGCCGCGGCGGCAAGGGCGACACGCCCAAGGCGAGCGCGGTCCTCGCCCCGGCCGGCGCCGGCCTCGCGATCCGGGGGGCCTTCTGATGCGCAGCCCCGCTCGACGCGCGATCCGCGCCGCGCTGGTCCTCGCCCTCGGCGGCACGGCCGCGGCCTGCGCCCAGATCCTCGGCGCAGACTTCGGCGACTACGCCGCGACCTGCACCGCGACCGACGCTTGCGACGACCAGAACCCGTGCACCGCGGACGCCTGCGGCGCCGAGGGCCGCTGCACCCACGATCCCACCTCGGACGGGGACGCGCCCGCGACGCTGCAGCGCGCGGGCGATTGCATCAAGGCCTACTGCCTCGGCGGCCTGATCACCGCCGTCGACGACGACGCCGACGTCTCCGACGACGGCAGCACCTGCACCGCCGACGCCTGCGACAAGGGTCGATCGGTCCACACGGCGCTCCCCGACGACAGCCCGTGCGCCCCGGGCGCCGCGACCGGCCGGTGCTCGGCCGGCGCCTGTGTCGTCGAGTGCGGCGAGAAGCTACCGCCGTGCGACGACGGAGATCGCTGCACGAAGGACAGCTGCGACGCCGGCGCGGGCCGCTGCGTGTTCGCGGCCCTCCCCGACCAGCCCATCCCCGGGGTGAAGGACGCCGAAGGCGACTGCCGACGTGCCCTGTGCGTGGGCGGAAAGGAGGTCGCCTCCGCCCCCGCCGACGACGACCTCCCGATCGTCGAGTCCCCCGGCTGCGCGCAGACGTCCTGCTCGAAGGGTGCGCCCGACGTCGCCCCGCGGCCCGAGGGCACCGCGTGCGCCGACGGCGGCGGCGCGGTGTGCGACGGCGCAGGCCGCTGCGTCGCTTGCCTCGTCGAGGGCGATTGCGTGGGTCTCCCGCCCTCCAACGAGTGCCGGACGCGCACGTGCCTCGCGCACACGTGCGGCACCGACCTGGTCGCCGCGAACACGGCCATCGTGAGCCAGACGATCGGCGACTGCCGCGTCGTGGTCTGCGACGGCGCCGGCAACACCGCCTCGGCGGGCGACGACTCCGACCTCCCGAACGACGGCAACGACTGCCGCGATCACCTGTGCGCGAACGGCGCGCCGCAGACCCCGCCGCGCGCGATCGGCACGAAGTGCGGCCTCGGGGGCGCGTTCGTGTGCGACGGGCTCGGCGCCTGCGTCGGCTGCCTCACCGGGTCCGACTGCCCGGGCGTCGACGACGACTGCAAGACGCGCACGTGCGTGGCGAGCACCTGCGGCCTCGAATACACCTGGAACGGCACGCCGCTGCCCGATCCGAAGCAGATCCAGGGCGACTGCAAGCGGCGGACGTGCGACGGCCAGGGCGGCACGAAGGACGTCGTGCTCAACTCGGACCTGCCCGTCGACGGAAACGAGTGCACGAAGGATGCGTGCACCGTCGGGTCGCCCTCGAACACCCCCGTCGCGATGGACACCCTGTGCGCCGGCGGCTACTGCGATGGTCAGTCGAGCTGCGTCGGATGCAACAAGGCCTCGCAATGTCCGGCCGCGCCGCTCTGCAGCGCGGCAGTATGCAACAACCACGCATGCGCGACGGCGCTCGTCGCGAAGGACACCGTCGCTCCGCTGGCGAGCCAGACGCCCGGCGACTGCAAGGATGTCGTCTGCGACGGACTCGGCACCGCGACGACCAAACCCAACGTGAACGACCTGCCGAGCGATTCGAACGCGTGCACCTCGGACACCTGCAGCGCGCAGGGCACGCCGACGTTCACGCCTCGCGCGCCCAAGTACCCGTGCGCTCAGAACGGCGGAAAGGTCTGCAACGGCGCCGGCGCGTGCGTGGGCTGCGTCGACAACGCCGACTGCACCCTGCCGAGCACCTGCGGCGGCGGCAACCCGGGGACCCCCAACGCCTGCGGCTGCACGAAGAAGACGTGCGCGCAGCTCGGGCTGACGTGCGGTTCGGCCGCGGACGGCTGCGGCGTGGGAGGCACCGTGGCCTGCAACGACGGGGTCACCAACGGCAACGAGACGGACGTCGACTGCGGCGGAGGCGGGGGGTGCAGCGCGAAGTGCGGCGTCGGGAAGGCGTGCGCCGGCGACTCGGACTGCGCGAGCGCCAAGTGCCTGGGCGGTATCTGCAACTAAAGGCCTGCGCGTACTATATACAAAACGACCACAAAGACACAGAGGACCTCCTCGGCTTCCCTCTGTGCTCTCTGCGCCTCGGTGGTGAATCCTCTACGCCACTCGAGCGAGGCGGCTCAGCCCCCCACGCACTGCGAGGTCGGGGCGGTCGGGTCTCCGCTGCACGACTGGCCCTCTCCACAGCACCGAGGACCACACGACGGCGCGCCGCCCGGGCAAGAACACCCTGCCTTGTCGCACGTCGCGCCCTCGAGGCAGCAGACTCCGCCGCAGCTGACCGGGTGCGAGCCACCACAGCCGCAGTGACCGCCGTCGCAAGGGAAGCCCGGAGCGCAGCACTCGCCCCCACACGCAGAGGGGAAGGCCGCCTCGGGACAGCCACCCTGGCAGTGGCCGGCGACGCAGCTCGCGCCGGCAGCGCAGCAGACCGCGCCGCACGTGGGCTCGCCCTCGGGGCACGAGCAGGTCGCGCCGGCGCACGGCGCGCCCGACAGGCAGCAGGCGTCGCCGCAAGCGGTCGGGTGGCCCTTCGAGCAGTCGGGGGCGGGGACCGACGGGGTGCCGTCCGCGAGCGCCGGCTCCGCGATCACGCAGGAGGCCTTGCCCGAGGTGACCGCGCACACGGCCCCCGCCGGGCAGCAGGCGCCGCCGCCGAAGCACGCGACGGGCGCGGCGGCCGGGCACGCGGCGGGCACGCCGGCGCCGGCAGCCTTCGCACAGTCGGTCATCGCCGAGAAGCAGTCGACCGAGGCGGCCCGCCCGCAGCGCACGGGCTTCGCCGCGGGGCAGGCGCTCGCGACGGCCTCGGCGACGCAACCGCCCGAGGGCGCGCACTCGGTGCCCTTGGGGCAGCAGTCGGCCGGGCACGCGACCGGCGCGGACGCGGGACACTTGCCTCCCCCGGACGCCAGCGCGGTGCGCGCGCGAGCGGCGGAGGCCGGCGCGCCAGCGATCGCCTCGCGCGCGAGGCCGCGCTGCACTTCCGCGTCCGCCGGATCGAGCGACGACCCGCACGCCGCGGGGGCGACGGTCGCCGCGAGCAGGGCGAGCGCGAGGCGGCGCGCCGCCCGCCGCGCGAGGGACGTCGGCGGAGGCCCGGGCGAGCGGCGGCGCGTTCGGTCTTCCACGACGGCCGGAGGATACCTCGCCTGCCGCGGCCCCCGCGAGCGATCACCGGAGGACGACGCCCGATCAGGCGATCCAGCGCCGACGCGCGAGCTCGACCGCGATCACGACGCCGAGCCCGACGACCGCCCAGCGCACCTTGCGAGGGTTCACCCTGCGCGCGAGCGCCGCGCCCGCGAGCCCGCCCCCGATTGCGCCGACCGCCATCACGGCGGCGGCAGGGCCGTCGATGGCCCCGGCCGCGACGAAGACCAGCGAAGCGAACCCGTTGATGCCGACGGCGAGCACGCTCTTCACCGCGTTCATGCGGTGAAGGTCGCGCCCGCCGAGGAGGCCGAAGAGCGCGAGCATCATGATGCCCATGCCGGCGCCGAAGTACCCGCCGTAGACGCCGATCGCGAGCTGCGCCAACCACGCCGTCGCGCGGCTCTCCGGTAGCCGCCACGGCGCCGTCGCGTCGTCGTCGGCGGACGGCGGCCGCGGCCGCAG
>CAIVJW010000146.1 GCA_903906315.1 uncultured delta proteobacterium
CGCGGGCGCTGGCGGCGCGGGCGCTGGCGGCGCGGGCGCTGGCGGCGCGGGCGCTGGCGGCATCTAGCGATCGCCGTCCGGTGCGGGGCGGCCTCGCGGGCGGCCTCGCGCGGGGGAAAGCCCTCGCGGCGATCGACCCGATCGGGGCGCCGCCGCGGTTGCCATTCCCTCACCCCATCGCGAACAGCCGACCGAGCACGTCTTCAGGGCGCCCGCCCTCGAGGACGTCGCGCACGGCCTCGAAGGTCGGCGCCTTGACCTTGCGATCCTTCGCGAAGGCGACGAGGCGCGGCGCGAGCGCGACGGCCTCGACGCGCAGCCGCGCCTCGCCGAGCGCCGCCCGGAGATCCTTGCCCTCGGCGAGCGCGCGGCCGAGCACCACCTCGGGGCGATCGGCGATCGCGATCGACGCGAGGAGATCGCCGTAGCCGCCCAGGCCGTACATCGTGTGCTCGTCGGCGCCCGCCGCGGTCACGATGCGCGCGGCCTCGTCGACGCCGCGCGAGATGAGCGCCGCGAGCAAGCCCGGCCCCGCGTTCGCCGTCTGCGCGAAGCCGACGCCGATCGCCAGGCAGCCGACGAGCGCCGACGCCCACTCGAGCCCCTCGGCGTCGGGCGTCGTGTAGACGCGCAGCCAGCTCGACTGGAAGGCCGTCGTGACGGCCGCGAGCACCTCCGGGTAGCGGGATCCGACGACCATCGCCGAGGGGCGGCCGTCGATGAGATCGCTCGCCTGCACGGGGCCCCCCAGCGCGCCCAGGCGGCGCACGGGCGTCTCCTCGCGCGCGACGTCGGACATGGTCTCGAGGTCGTCGCCGTCGAGGCCGCGGATGCCGTGCACGAGCAGGTGCGCGCCGTTCAGGTGGTCGCCCACCGAGGCGAGCACCGATCGCGCGACCAGCGACGGGACCGCGAGCACGATGAGCCGGGCCTTCTCGGCCGCGTCGAGCGTCGGCGAGACCTTCACGCCGCGGCGCCCCTCGGGGTGATCGCGCCGCGTGCACAGCGTCACGTCGGATCCGGCGCGGCTCGCGGCCAGCGCGAGCGCGACGCCCCAGGGGCCGCCGCCGATGATGGCGACGGGCAGACCGTGCTTGGTGGTCATCAGAAGCCCTCCTCGGACGACCCGTCCGCGGCTCCGTCCACCCCCGGGGCGAGGAACGAGAACGACGGCGCGGGCGGTGGTGGGGGCGGCGGGTGGCGCCGGTGCAGGCGCGGCGCGTGGCCCGGCGGCGCGATGAGGTCCCAGGCCACGCCGTGCGCGGCGAGCCTGTTCTGGTAGTAAAACAGCAAGTTCGTGTCGCAGATCGCGATGCCGTCCGGCCGCGGCGCGAGCACGGGCGCCGAGTGGTAGCCGGCGAAGGCGCGCAGCGCGCGCTCGACCACGTCGCCGCCGCTCGCGCGCCGCACGTCCTCGCCGACGAGGATCTCCCCGGCTCGCTCGAGCGCGAGCAGCCGGTCGCGCAGCCGCGCCACGTCGGCGGCGAGCTCGTCGCGCGGGACGACGAGCGCGTCGCGCTGGCGCAGGACGGTGAACAGATCGCCCGCGGGCGAGGCGTCGCGCAGCCGGGCGAAGCACGCCGCCGCGACGACGTGCGTGGCCATCACGAGGGTGTTCCTGGCGAAGGCGCCGCAGATCTCCTCGCCGAGCTCGCGCGTGTACTGGGCGTCGCGGACCGGGTCGAGCGTCACCTCGCCGCGCGCGTCGCGGAGGTACGACGCCGGGTCGACCTCGCGCCCGCGCCGGTCGAACGATCGGCCGTCGCCGTCGACGCGGTTGCCGAACGGATCGAACGGCTGGCCGAAGCGGATCACGACCGATCCGTCCATGCCGAGGAGCTTGCGCACGAACGCGGCCACGCGGCCGATGCGCGACGACTCGTCGTCGTCGATGATGTACCGCCCCTTGCCCGCCTCCGAGAGGTAGTCCGCGATCAGCGTCTCGGCCTCGAGCGTGATGAGGTAGTTGATCGTCGCCGGGACGAAGAAGATGCGCCGCGGCCGCCCGGCGATCTCGGTGCGCGCGTAGGCCTCGACCGCCGTGCCCGCGAGGCCGAGCTTGAGCTTGCGCTCGACGCCGCCCGATCGGGATCGCGTGCCGCCGGGGAAGAAGAGCGAGTGGTAGCCGCGCTCGAGCAGCACGCACGAGTACGCCTTGAGGACGTCCTTGTAGAGGCCGTGCTTGATGCGCCGATCGACGCGGTAGGCGCCGAGGTTGTGCATGAAGAACGAGAGCAGCGGGTTCGCGAACAGGTTCTTGCCTGCGCCGTAGGTGGCCGGCGGCAGCCCCGCGCGCTCGAGCGCGTAGCCGAACACGATCGAGTCCATGTTCGACAGGTGCGTCGGGACGTAGACCGCCGTGCCCGTGCGCACGAGCTTCCGCAGGTCGTCGAGCGGGCCCTCGACGAGCACCTTGTCCTTCAGCGCGTCGAGCTGGAGCAGCTCGCGCGGGTGCTTCACCAGGCCCGCGAGGCGCCGCGGCGCCAGCAGGCCCGTCACGATCGAGGGCAGGAGGCGCGTCGACACCTTGAACACGCGCGGGTCGAAGTTGCCCGCGACGTCCCAGCCGTAGCGCTCCGCGAGCTCGCGCAGCTTGTCGCGCCGTTCGACCTCGCTCGTGCGGGCGAGCGACCGCGCGAGCTTCTGCCACTCGGCGAGCTCGCGGAGATCGCTCGGGCGCTTGACGCCCTCGAGGCGCTTGGTCTCGTGGTAGGCGGCGTCGTTCAGCGCGAGGAGCGGATCCCTCTGCGCGCGCACCACGCGTTCGACGACGGTGCGGACGATGTCGGAGCGAGCGTCGTTGAAGCCGAAGATGGGGGCGTCGTCCACGACTCGTAGTCGTATCCCCATTTCCGGGCTCCGTGGGGGAGGTTTCGGCCCGTCGCCGCGCCGATCGGCGGAGCGCGCGCCGGGTCGATGCGAGTCGCCTGCGCGGGCGGGCGGGGTGTAGCATCCTGGCCCAACGCCCTCCGGTCGCCCGGGGGGCGAGCCCACCGGAGGACGCGCCATGGCCCGAACCGCACCCGCGCCCAACATCCCCCCGATTCCCGGCATGTGCCCGGGCCTCGTCGTCGCCGCGGGCGGCGGAGCCGGCGGCGGCGGGAGCGGCGGCAGCGCCGGCAGCGGCAGCGGCGAGGGCGGCGCGGGGACCAACACGGGCAAGACCGACGCCGAGGGCGGCGGGAGCGCCGCGCCGAACGTCGAGTGCACGCAGGAGGGCCACCCGGTCGACGTCGCGACCGGGCGCATGTTCACCGAGGCCGTGGACTTCACGTTGAAGGGCGTTTTCTCGCTGATCTGGCAGCGCTCGTACACGACCGCGCGGTCGGAGGACGACGCGGGCCTCGGCTTCGGGTGGACGCACAACCATGCGTGGTCGGTCGAGATCCGGCGCGACGCGACCGTGATCGTCGACGACGGCGGCGTCGCGCAGCTCCTCCCGGTCGTCGCGCCCGGCGGCCGGATCGACGCGCCCTACGGCCGGGTGATCTCGCGCGAGGGCGCGACGTTTCGCCTCGAGACGATCCGCGACGGCCTCGTGCGCACCTTCACGGCGGACGAGGCCGATCCCCGCCGGTTCCTGCTCGCGCGCACCGAGGACCGCCACGGCAACCGCATCGAGGTGAGGCGCGCGGGCGGCCGGATCACCGAGATCGTCGACACCGCCGGGCGCGTCGTGCGCCTCGCCTGGGACAAGGACGGCCACGTCGTCGCCGTCGAGGTGCAGAACGCGCCGGCGCAGGGGCGCTGGGTCGCGCTCGCGCGCTACCGGTACTCGCCCGAGGGCGACCTCGTCGAGGCCACCGACGCCGAGGGCCACGCGCTCCGCTACCGCTACGACGAGCACCTGCTCGTCGCCGAGACGGATCGCAACGGCCTGACGTTCCACTTCGTCTACGACTCGCTCTCTCCGCGCGGCCGCTGCACCGAGACCTGGGGCGCCTACGACGGCGCGGACCTGGCGATCGACGCCGACCTCCCGAGGACGATGAAGACGCACCGCGGCGTCGTGCCCATCAAGGGCCTGTTTCACCGCGTATTCGACTACCAGGCCGGCGGCGTCACCGAGGTCTACGACACGCGCAGCGGCTTCCGTCGCTACCGCGCCAACGCGCTCGGCCTCGTCGACAAGACCGTGCGCGCCGGTGGGGGCGTCACGAGCCGGGCGCTCGATCCGCTCGGCCGCACCACCTCGTACGTCGACGCCGACGAGGGCCGCTGGGACTTCTGCCGCGACGGCGACGGTCGCGTGGTCGAGGAGCGCGACCCGCTCGGGCGCGTGACGCGCTTCGAGTACGAGGGGCCGATGCGCGAGCCCGTGCGCATCGTCGCGCCGAACGGCGGCGCGTGGCGGTTCGTGCGCGATCTGCGCGGCGAGCTGCTCGCGGCCGAGGACCCGCACGGCGCGATCACGACCTTCCGGCTCGACGAGCGCGGGCTGCGCGTCGAGGCGATCGATCCCGCGGGCGCGCGCGGCGTCGTGCGGCGCGACGCGCAGGGCAACGTCGTCGCGCTCCGCACCGCGCGGGGCGAGGCGGCTTTCGCCTACGACCACTGGGGCCGCGTCGTCGCGGTGCGCGGCGCCGACGGTCGCGAGGCCCGCTTCCAGTACAACGACCGAGGCGACGTCGTCGCGACCAGCGACGCGCGCGGGCTCGTGACGCGCTACGAGTACGACGGCGAGCGCAACCCGATCGCCGCCTACCACCCCGACGGCACCGCGACGCGCGCGGCCTACGGCGGGAGGAGCTGGATCCGCGAGCGCGTCGACGCGCGCGGCGGCCGCACGCGGCTCTTTTACGATCGCGAGGGCGAGGTCGTCGCCGTCGAGAACGAGCGGGGCGAGCGCTTCCTCTTCGAGTACGACCGCCCCGGGCGCGTGGTCGGCACCACCGCGTTCGACGGGCGCGTCGTACGCTACGCGTACACCTCCGGCGGCAAGAAGACGAAGAGCACCGACGCCGACGGGCGCGTGACGCGCTACCGGCACGACGCCGTCGGCAACCTCGTCGAGCAGGCGTGGCCCGATGGCAGCGAGGACCGCTACGTCTACGACGCCCTCGATTTCGTGAGCGAGGCGAAGAACGACGACGCCGCGGTGCTCTTCGATCGCGATCTCTGCGGCCGCGTCCTCCGCGAGGCCGTCGTCTCGGGGCGCCGCCGCTTCGAGGTGCGGTCGACCTACGACGCGGCCGGTCGGCGATCGAGCGTCCGCATCGGCGACCACGAGATCGCCTTCGAGCGCGACGCGGTCGGCGACGTCTCCGCGCGGACCTTCGACGGCGCGCGCAGGCAAGAGCTCGAGCGCGACGCGATGGGACGGGTGACGCTCTGCGAGCTTTCGGGTGGGGCCCGCACCGAGCGCACCTACGACGCCTCGGGCAAGATCGGCGGGCTGCGCGTGCTCAAGCCGAAGAGCCGAGAGGTCATCGACGAGGGCCTCGCGCTCACCGAGCGCTACGAGCCCGTGCTCTGGCGCAGCTACGAGTACGGCCTCGACGACGAGCTCGCGCGCGTGCGCGATCTCACCGCCGGCGAGACGACCTACGAGTACGACCCGATAGGCCAGCTCGTCGTTCGCACGATGGGCCACCTGCGCGAGGCGTTCTCGCACGACGCGACGGGCAACGTCGCCCCGAGCGGCGAGCCCGTCGTCGTGGATCGCGGCGACCGGCTGGTGCGTTGCGGCGACGTCGCGCTCGAGTGGGACGCCGCCGGCCGCCTCGCCAAGAAGACGCGCCCCGACGGGGCCGGCAAGGCGATCTCGTGGAGCTACACCTGGCACCCCTCGGGCTGCCTCGCGAGCGTGACCGACCCGTCGGGCGTGACGACGCGTTTCGCGTACGACCCGTTCGGCCGGCGCACGCGCAAGTGGAGCGACGGCGGCGCGGAGACGTGCTTCGGCTGGGACGGCCACGCCCTCGCCGTCGAGCAGCGCCGCGCCTCGAAGGACGCGGCGATCGACGAGCGCACCTACCTCTTCGAGGACGGCGACCCGTTCGTCCCGGTCGCGCAGCACGCGAGCGGCGCGTGGTTCGACTACGTCACGACGCCGATCGGCACGCCGACCGAGCTCGTCGACGACGTCGGGCGCGTGGGCTGGGCCGCGACGCTCTCGGCGCTCGGCGAGATCGAGGCCGAGCGCGCCCCGATCACCGATACGCCCCTGCGCTTCCCCGGCCAGTACGCCGACCGCGAGACCGGCCTCGCGTACAACCGCTTTCGCTACTACGACCCGGAAATCGGGCGCTTCCTCTCGCCGGATCCGATCTCGATCGAGGGCGGCACGAACCTCTGGGCCTACGCGCGCAACCCGATCGGCTGGGTCGACCCGCTCGGCTGGAGCGACGGCGCCGCGCTCACGGCGGCGATGGGCACGCCGAAGCCCGCGGGGCACCAGGCGCACCACGTCATCCCCGAGCAGCTCTACGGCCCGCCGCCGCACCCTCTGCTCGCGGGCCAGTCGCCGCACACGGCGGGCAACGGCGTGTACCTGCCGACGTACGCCGACGACCGCCCGGCGGGATCCTCCGCCACCATCCACCGCGGCAGTCACCCTCGCTACACGGAGGCCGTCGCCGCGCGCCTCGACGCCATCGAGGCGTCGGGCAAGCCCCCCTGTCAGAAGCAGGCCGCGGTCGCGGCGCTGCAGCACGAGCTGCGATCCGGGCTCGACGCGGGCACGATCCCGCTCAACAACGCCGATCCGACGCGGACCCGGCACTAGGAGAGTCCGCCATGATCGACCACGTCCCGATCACGATCGTGGCCGGCGCGCCCGGGGTCGCGCCCGTGCGGCTGGACCTCCCTTGGGGGCCGCTCGATGACCTGCTCTGGGGCGCGCGGCCGGGGCGCGTGGTCGCGCGCGACGCGGCGTATGGCGGCAAGGGCCGGCTGCGCAAGCGCGTGAAGTCGGTCGTCGCGCTCGACGCGGGACCGAGCCTCATCGTCCGGCGGAGCCTCGTCGATCGCGCGCTCGCCGGCGTGCCGGCCGCCGAGCTCAGGAGGATCCCCGTCGCGCTCGTGGACGACGAGGGCGTCATCGACGACGACTTCGTCCTGCTCGATCCGACCGCGTGGGTCCCCATGGATCGCGAGGCGTGCGACGCGGACCACGCGGATCCGTCGAACCCGCACGGCGCCGAGTGCACGGGCGTGCGGCGGCTCGCGTGGGGCGAGGGGCCGGCCCCCGCCGAGGCGGCGTTCCGGCTCGGTGAGCACCCCGAGGTCGTGATCGTCCGGCGCGACCTCGCCGAGGCGCTGTCGAAGGCGCTCAAGCGCGCGATCGTGGTCGTCGATCCGCCGTACCCCGGCGACGACGGCGCGTTCTCGATCGCCTCGCGCCCCAAGGCGCTGCCCTTTCGCCCGATCCTCGGCGCCCCGGGGCGCGCGCGGCCGTGGCAGCCGGCGGCCGAGGCGGCGCGATCGGCCGAGGCGTTCTGGGCGCTCCGCGGCGGGCGCGGGGACGCGGCCGCGCGGGCGATCGCCTGCGAGAGCGCGCACTACGCCTTCTGGCTCGCGCGCGCCGTCGACGCGGCGCCCGCGGACGACACGCGCCGCGGTGCGATCGCCGACGCCGGGTACGCCTTCGCCTACGCCGCGCTCGTCGATCGCGCGCCCCGCGACGACACGCGAGCGGCGGCCGCGGCCACGCCCGACGCGGCGATCGCCTACGCGAAGTACGTCGATCGCGGCGCGCACGAGGTGACCCGGAGCGCCGTCGCGGGCACCCCGTGGGAGCCGGACTACCCCACGCTCTGCGCCGACGGCGCGCGCGTCGCCGCGGCGGTAGCCGAGGGCGCGTGGGGGGCGCCCGCGCCCGTGGCCGCTCCGCCGCCGGCCGCCTCGCCTGCGCCGCTCGCGCGCCCCGCCCCCGAAGGTGGGCGCTACGCCGAGGACTCCGGTCCCGCCGATCCGCCCACGCACGCCCCGCTCGACGCCGGCGTGCGGTCCGACGTCGACGCGTTCGTCGGCCACGGGCTCGAGCTCGTCGGCCTCGACGCCGCCGACGGCCCCGAGGCCGTGATCGCGGCGATCCACGCCTTCGTGGGTCAGGTGCAGCAGAAGACCCGCAAGCTCGCCAAGCGGAAGCACGCCGAGATGGCCCTCGGCTGCGCCTTCGGAGAGCAGCTCCACCGGGTGCTCGGCTGGCAGTGGGCGTCGGTGCGCGCGGTCGACGGCGGCGGGGTCGCGATGGTCTCGCCGGACCGCGGCATTGCGATCTACCCGTTCGCGATGATGGAGCGGCTGCTCGCGCCGCGGGAGCGGTCGAACACGGTGGAGCTGACGTTTGCCATGGTCGCGAGCGGGGTGCCGCCGCCCGGAGCGAAGGCTGGAGCGTATACCGCGCTCGTGTGAGGAGTGACGGGAGCGCTAAACCGCCACCGCGCTCCCCGGAGCGATGCGCCCTCGCCGCATGACTAGGCTGCGGGAAGTCCATTGCATGGCCGAGCGGCAGGAAATGCGCAGTAGCCGATGGATCGAAGGTCGGTCCGCGGGGGCACCCGTGGTAGTCAGTGTGTCTTTCAGCAGGGTGGGGTGAAGCTCGGCGCCACCGTGGAGAACGCGTTTCACCTCGAGCTCTCGACTCCGAACGGCCCCACCCGGCTCGAGACCCGCGTGCTGTCCTGGCCGCTCGATTCGACTCCGGACCGGTCGGACTACTCGTACGACCTGCAGAAGCCCGCGTTCATCAAGGTCGCGTCGCCCGCTTCCGGTCAGCCCGGTGGTGGATAGGCCGCATTCGCGGCGCGAGCGGACGACGAGGACGAGACCGCCTCGGACGCCGCCCGGGCTCGCAGCCGCGCGCTTCGTCGGGCCGGGGCTTTGCGACCTGCGGTGGCCGTCGCGAGACCCTCGCCGAAAAGCGCTGCCGCCTTGGCGACCGTCCAAGAGCCGTGATTTTCACCACGGAGGCACAGCGTTCCGATTTGATCTGCCTCCGTGCCTCCGTGGTGAGCTTCTGCTCCGGGGGGCCCACGAGTCCCGCGTGATGTTGCTGCAAACCCTTTTCGGCGAGGGTCTAGCCCTACCTTCGCAAGTGCGCGTCGATTTCGGCGCGCGCAAGGCTGAGTTTCCTGCGCGGATGAGCTCGCCCA
>CAIVJW010000147.1 GCA_903906315.1 uncultured delta proteobacterium
CGGGGGGCGCCGCGGGGGGCGCGGCGAGCGCGGCCGGCGGCGGCGCGTCCGCGGCGCGGGCCGGGGGCAGGCCCCACGTCGCAGAAGCGAGGAGGACCGCGAGGGACGAAAGGATCGGGGCTCTCCGCATCGGGGGGCGAGCCTATCGCACGGGCGCCGCGGGGGGCCCCGAATCGAAGGCGATCCCGGCGCTGCCAGCCCCGAGGTCGACCTGCGTTCGCTCGCCGAGATCGACGATGGCGAGGCGGCTCTGGAAGCCGATCGCGACGACGTCTCGGCCGTGCGCGGAACGCAGCCGAGCCTCCGCGACGGGCGCGCCGCGCGCAGCGGCCCCCTCGGCCCAGGCCGTGCGCAGCGGCAATCGGGCTCACCTCTGCGACGATTCTGCGCCCATCGCCCTGGTCGGGTTCGGTGCCTCGTGCGACCTTCCCGATTCACGCGCGCTGGTCGCAGCCGCCGTCCACCCGGGGCCGCGCAGTCGCGCCCCCGGGCCGTGACCCTCATGCGTATCGACGTCCCCACGCTGCTCTTCGTCGCGAGCCTCGCGAGCGTGCTGCACGCGATCGTGCTGGGAGTGCAGTATCTGCGCGGTCGCGACCGCAGCTGCACCGGGTTCTGGGCCACGGGCAGCGCGGTCTTCGCCCTGCCGATCCTGCTCGCCTGGGGACGTGGCCTCGCTCCGCCGGCGGCGCCCAGCCAGATCGGCCTGCTCGTCGGCGCGACGCTGCACGCGCTGCCCTTCGCGGGCCTCGCGCTCACGTACGTCGGCGTGCTGCGCTTCCTCGGGCTGCGCGAGCGACGGAGCCTGCTCGTCGGCGCGGGCGCGATCGTCGCCGCGGCGTGCATCTACTTCACGCTGGTCGTCGACGAAGGCGGCGCGCGGCGCGCGATCGTCTCGCTGTCGGTGGCCGGCATGTCGCTCGCGACCGCGCGCGTCCTCGCCCTCCACCGCCCGCCCGCGGTCGCGCGATCGGCGGCGTTCCTCTCCGGCGTGCTGGCTTTCCAGGCCGCGTCCGCCGTCGCGCGCCTCGTCGGGTGCGCCATCGGCACGCCGATCGCGGGCCCGCTCGACCAGACGCCCGGGCAGGCGCTCGCCTTCCTCGGCCTGCTCGTCACGGGCCCGCTCGCGACCTTCGGGCTCCTCCTGCTCGAGAACGATCGCCTGCACGCCGAGGGCCTCGCCGCGCGCGACGCGCTCGCGACCGAGCGCGACCAAGCCCGCGCCAGCGCCCTCGTCGACGCGCTCACCACGCTCGCGAACCGCGGCGCCTTCGACGCCGCCCTCGAGCGCGAGTTCTACCGCGCACGGCGCGCGCGGACCTCGCTCGCGCTCGTGCTCGTCGACGTCGACCAGTTCAAGCGCTTCAACGACACGCGCGGGCACGTCGCGGGCGACGAGTGCCTCCGCCTCGTCGCGTCCGCGGTGCGCGGCGTCGCGCGGCGCCCCGGCGATCTCGCCGCGCGCTACGGCGGCGAGGAGCTCGCGCTGATCCTGCCCGACACCTCGCGCGAGGGGGCCGCGATCGTCGCCGAGCGCCTGCGCGCCTGCATCGAGGAGCTCGCGATCGCCCACGGCGCCTCGGACGTCGCCGACCACGTGACGGTGAGCGTCGGCGTCGTCGCAAAGCCGCCCAACGACCACGACACCCCCGAGGAGCTCGTCGCGATCGCGGACGCGGCGCTCTACCGGGCGAAGGAGCGCGGCAGGAACCGCGTCGTGATGGCGGAGCTCGGCCCCGACAGCGCGCCGCCGGCGTCCGCCGCGCGCGCGAGCACCCTGAGGCTCGTGTGGCGCGCGTCGTACGAGGTCGGCCACCCCGTCGTCGACGGCGACCACCGCGCGCTGTTCGAGCGCGCGAACACGCTCTTCTCCGCCGCGGCAACCGGGCGACCGAAGGCCGAGATCGTCGCGCACGTCGAGGTGCTGATCGCGGACGCCACCGCCCACTTCGCCCGCGAGCAGGCGATCGCGGCGTCCGCGGGCCGGCCGCTCGACGCGGCCCACCTCCGCGCGCACGCCGAGCTCGCGGGCAAGGCGCGCTCGCTCGCGGCCCGCCACGCGCAGGACGAGCTGCCGGTCGCCGAGCTCCTCGCGTTCCTGGCGAGGGATCTCCTCGCCGGCCACATCCTCACCGACGACCGGGTCTTCGAGGCCGCGCCCGCGACCGCCGCGCGCGCCTGAGGCGCGACGAGCCGCCGCGGGGGGGGGCGCCACGAGGCGTCGGCGCGAGCGACCGGCACGCGGAGGGCAGTCGCCCGGTCGTTGGTCGTTGCCGTCGCGCGCATCGATGCGTGCGTCGGCGAGGGCGGAAGACCGCGACGCGCGCGACGGCTCGCGCCCGGCCCGCGGCCCGGCCCGAACCACCGCGCGGCGCCGCCCCCCGGGGGTTCGGGGCCGCGAAACCACGCGGCGACGACGCCCAGCGCGGCCCCCTGCCGGTTCGCGGGCCTCCGGGCCCCACCCGGTGGGGCTCCGCCATGGCTTCGCGACCTCGAAGCCCCGCCAGGTGGGGATCCAAGGCGCTCAGGTAGAGGACCTCGAGGCCCAGGTTCGTCAGCGAGTCGACCTGCTCGCGGGTGTTGATCGCGCCGGCCACTACGAGGTCGGGCTTCACGCCCACGATGGCCTGCAGGTCATGGGCGTTCCCGGACCCACCGACGTTCGGCAACGCCATGACAGCGGTCGGGTAGTTCGTGAACGCATCGCGGCCGACGACCTGCGCGCCCGCCCCGACCTCGAAGAGCAGCTCGGTGTTCGACGGTACTCGTCGCGACCTCGCGCGGCGCCAGCGTCGCGGGGCTCTCGGCTGGTACAGGCCGCGCAATGCCACGGCCGTCGGGGCGGTTCAGTGGCCCTCGAAGCTCCTACCCGCCCATGGCCCCGCGAGCCGGCGGACGGCGCGTGAACAGGGGGCCGTGAACGCATACCGGCTGCTGCTGGCAGGGTACACGCCGCGGCGGCGCGCGGTCGCGCGTCGTCACGCGCCGGCGAGGACCTCCTCGAGGGTCGCCGCGGCGAGCAGGCGCTCGGCGAAGCGCTCGAGATCCTGCGCCGACGCCGCCTCGAGCCGCGCCGCGACGGTCGCCGGGAGCGGGCCGAACTTGCCCTGCAAGAGCCTCGTGAGCAGCGCGCGCTCGCCCGCCTGCCGCCCCGCTTCGCGGCCTTCTTCGCGGCCCTCTTCGCGGCCTTCTTCGCGGCCTGCGGCGAGCACCGCGCCGAGGTCGTGATAGCCCCGCCGCTGGAGCAGGTTCGTCAGCGCGACCTCGTGCGCCGCGTGCCGGTCGAAGAGCGCCTCGACGGGGACGGGATTCTGCAGCACGCCCGGCGCCGTCAACGTCGCGCCCCGCCGGAACGTGCGCATCGGCGCCCCCGGCTCGTGCACCTCGACCCGCGGCTCGCCGA
>CAIVJW010000148.1 GCA_903906315.1 uncultured delta proteobacterium
GGGGCAGCCGGACGTGAGGAGTCCGAGGCTCGCGAGGAGAGCGGGGGACATTCGTCGAAGCGAGAGCATCGGACCTCCGAGATCGGACCATTCACGATCGCCCGCCGACCGGCGTCGGCAGGCCCATTCACCGACTACCGACTAGAACGAGAGGCGCAGGGCTGCGCCGCCCTGACCGGGGGCGGCCCAGCCGCTCGGGACCACGGATCGGGTCGCCGGCGGCCGATCCGCGCTCGGACGGGAGGTCAACGCTCCGACGATGGCCGCGCCGATCGCGACGGCCCCTGCCGCCCCGAGCCCGACGAAGAGGCCAAAATCGCGCGATTCGCGGGCGTGGTCCCCCTGGGCGTCGTAGCCGGCCCGGCACAGCGTGCGGCCGGGGCCGGGACAGGCCTCCTCTTGGACACCGGCCGCGCTCCCCTGGTCGACCTTGAACCCCACGGCGACCGCCGCGAGCGCGACCCCCGCGCCCCCGGCGACCCACACCCACGTGGGAATGCCGCCCTTCGGCGCACCGGGCCCGGCGGGCGCGGACGCCGGCGCGGGGGCGACGACCGGAGTCGCCGGCGCCGCAGCCGCAGGCCCCACCGGCGCCGCAAAGGAGACGCTCAAGGTGCGGTTGCGCTCGCCCTCGCGAATGACGGCCTTCTGATCGATCGATCGATCGCCGAGCTCGAAGCGGAACGTGTGCTCCCCCGGATCGACCTCGAGGGCCTTGCCGTCGAGGCGCGCCGCGACCGGGACTCCGTCGATCCGCACGGTCACGGCCGTCGCCTCGGCGCCCTTGTCGTCCTTCGCGACGAACACGATCGTCGCCAGGCTCTGCTCGATTTCGCGGGCAAACTGGGTGCATTCGCGCACGACGTAGGTGGAGCAGACCGCCTGGCTGCACGCGACGGCGCGATCCCGAGCCTGCGTGAGCTTGCCTTCCTTGCGCAGCACCTGCGTCTGCTCGTACGCCGTGCCGCAGCGCTGCTTGTCGTCCTCGCCGGCCCGGGCGACGCGCGGCGCCATCGCCAGGACGAGGAGAGAGACCGGCACCAGGATCGTTTTCACAAGCATTGCGCCTTCATGTGCTTCAAGCCGTTGGCGTCGAGGACATAGGGAGGGTCGCAGCCGGCGGCGCCGGGGGACGGCGCCTTGCCAGTCGGGGCGGGCGGGGGCGCCGCGGCGGTCGCCCGAGCCGGGGCCCCATTCAACTTCTTCGGTGACGCCGAGGCCGACGGGGCCAGGGCGCTCGACGACGCGGTCGGCTCCACGGTGACGGCCACGACGGGCGGCGCAGCGGACGACGGCAGTTGCGGGGCGGACGGCACCACGGAGGGCAGCGCCGACGGCAGCACGGAAGGCAGCGCGAGTGGCGCCTCCGCGGCGGGCCCCCGGTCGGCCTGCGCGCGACCTCCCGCGGAGGATCGCAGTCCGAACGCCACCACCGCCACCCCCGCGACCGCCAGCGCGACGACCGCGGCCGCTCGGACGGTCGATCGGCCGCGCGGCGAGGCCGTCGCGGGCGCCTCGGGGAAGTGATCGCTGGATACGACCGCCGTCGTGCTCGGCCCCTGCGCGCCGGAGAGAGCGGCGACCGATCCTTCGCTGGCGGATCGCGCGATCGCCTCGATCGCGGGCGCAGCGGCGACGACGGGGAGGGTCGACTCGACCTCGCCGAGGCTGGGCCGGTCGGGCGACGCCAAGGACGGCCAACCCTCCACGACCCCGATCGCCGCACCCGAGGGCATCGTGCCCTCCAGGGGCGCAGCGGGGCCCCTGGGCAGCACCTTCGCGCCGAAGGGCGCGATCGCCCGGACGAGCTCTTCGACGTTCGCGAAGCGCCGGTCTCGGTTCTTCTCGAGGCAACGCAGGATCGCCGCCTCGAGCTCCTCGGGCAGATCCGGCCGGCAGACGCGCGGCGCAATGGGCAGCTCCGTGAAGACGCGCGCACACACCTGCGTGATGGTCTCGCCCGGAAACGGGACCTGCGCCGTACACAGCTCGTAGAGCACGACGCCGAGGGCCCAGAGGTCGGCCCGCCCGTCGACGTCGCGCGAGGACCGCATCTGCTCGGGCGACATGTACTCTGCCGTGCCCATCACCGAGTTCGTCTTGGTGACGCTCGCGTCCCCGTCCATCCCGAGCTTCGAGATGCCGAAGTCGAGCACCTTCACGCACGCCGAGCCGTCGCGACGGCGAGTGAGGAAGAGGTTGGCCGGCTTCAGGTCCCGGTGCACGATGCCGAGCCGGTGCGCCTCGGCGAGGGCCGCGCAGGCCTGAACCACGTAGTCGACGGCGTGGCCGATCGGCAGCGGAGTCCGCGACTGGCGCACACGCGAGAGGTCGTGGCCTTCGAGGTACTCCATCACGATGAACGGAGTGCCGTCGTCGAGCCGATCGATGTCCATCACGCGCGCGACGTGCTCTCCCTGGATCCGCAGCGCCGCCCTCGCCTCGCGGAGGAAGCGCTCGACGACCTCGGCGTTCCCCGCGATCTCCGGCAGGAGGAACTTGATCGCGACGCGCTCGTGCAGGTCGAGGTGCAGCGCCGCGAGCACGTAGCCCATGCCTCCCGCGCCGAGCTCGCGGTCGATGCGGTACTTGCCCTTGAGGACGACCCCGACCTGAACTTGACTGCCCGCCATGGGCCACTTTCGGGGATGCCCAGGGGCGAAGCAAGCGCCTCGGGCGCCGACGATGTGCCAGCTTACACTCTGGCAGAGCGAATCGAGCGTGCTGCGCTGTGCGCTCGAGCAAGCCATTACAGGTGGGGCGCACGCCGGACGCTGCGTCGACCGAGAGCGCCATGGGCGCCGGCTCGACGTCCACCGCGCGGCTCGGTCAGTAGATCCACGGCACGAACTGCTTGGTGCGGCGGCGGTACGCCTCGAATCGGGCGCCGAACGCGGCGGCGAGCACCTGCTCCTCGTACTGCGCGCGCAGCACCTGGAGCGCGATCTGCACGGCCAACGCGGCGAACGCCTGCCGCGCGCAGAAGTGCACGGCCATGCCCGTCGCCGCGAGCGTCTCGGCCAGATAGAGCGGGTGCCGCACGAGCGCATAGGGGCCGGTCGTCACGAGCTTGCGCGCCTCGGGCTGGATGCTGAAGCTGCGCCCGAGCCACGCGAGCGAGGCAAACGCGAGCACGTAGCCGGCGACGACGAGCGCGGTGCCGGCCAGGGCCGCGCGCGGGTCGTGCGACGGGGCGATGATCTTGAAGCGCTCGAGGAGCTGGAGCCACAGCGGATAGGCGAACGCGCCCGCGAGCGCGACGGCGCGTGGGGCGAGGCCCTCGGCCCGGCGCGCCGCCGGCCTGCGCGCGAGGAAGAGCGCGACGACGAGGAGCGCGAACGCGGCGGCCGACGCCTTCGTCGCGAGGCGCTGCCACACGACCGCGGAGAGGCCGGGGATCAGCCGCCGCGCCCAGAGCCAGCGGATCTGCCCGAGGTCCGAGACGACGAACGCGCCGAACACGCCGACCGCGAGCGCGCGCGCGAGGCGATCGGGCCAGGGGGACGCGGACGGACCACGCGATCGGCGCGGCTTCACGGCGGGTCGACCGGCCTCGTCATGCGCGCCGCGTACCTCGAGGGCGGCCTCCGCGCGGAGGCGTGGAGGACGCGAAATCGAAACTGGGCTGGTACCGAAGGTGGGACTCGAACCCACAAACTCTTTCGAGTAGCGGATTTTGAGTCCGCCGCGTCTGCCATTCCGCCACTTCGGCTCGGTGATCGACCGGCATGGACCCTAAACCGACGAGCCCCGTGCGCGCAACCGCGCTCCGCATGCGGCGGACCGCTCTCGACTCGGCCACGCTCACCCGAGGATAGGACAGGGGCGCACCGCGGCGCCACCGGCCAGCGGCCGTGGCTCGGCGAGGCGGGCGCGCCGGCGCCCAGCGCCGCGGGGCTACGGGTGGGGAACGGCGCTCGTCCGCCCGAACGGCCCGTGGATCGCGACGACGCCGCACGCGAGGATCGTCGCGACCGCGACCAGGACGTAGACGGCGCGTCGCTTCGCCGGCATCGCGGGCTGACGCAGCGCGCGCACCGCCACGAGGGTCGCGCGGCCCGAGAGCGCGATCGCGATCGCCCACCGGAGCGCGGTGAGGGCGAGCCCGAGGCTCGACGCCCCTGCGCCCGCGCCGCCCTCGCCCACCGGGCTCAACCGCGCGGCCCGACCACCGGGATCAACCGGCCTCGGGGTGGAGCGCGGCGAGCCAGCTGGCGAGCGGCCGGAAGACGCGCTCGTGCGCCTCGGTCGACACGAAGAGATCGGCGTGCGCCATCGCGATCTCCGTGGTGCCGACCTCGAGGAGCGAGCGGTTGCGCGATCCGATGCGCTCGTAGGCGTAGAGCGCCGTCTCGCGCGGGACGATGCCGTCGTTCGACGCGAGCACGCAGAGGAATGGCACGACGATCCCGGGCAGCGCGTCCGAGACGTTGACGCCGCGGACGACGAGATCGCGCGACGCGAACCAGCGCGCGATCTCGCGGTTCACGTGGCGGTTCGGGTCCTCGACCGTCTTGACGAGCTCGCGCGCGGCGCTCGTGTCGGTGATCTCCGGGTTCATGTAGATCGAGAGCACCCACGGCAGGTAGCGGGCGAGCAGCGGCAGCGCGAGCCCGGCGATCCTGCGCGTGCCGCGCAGGCGCAGCGACCCCGCGAGCTCGGGCGATTTGAAGGCGATCGCGAGCAGCGGGTGCACCTTCACCCAGCGCACGGGCGACCCGATCGACACCATCGCGCCGAAGCGGTGGTCCGGGTTCAGCGCGGCGTGGATGAACATCAGCGTGCCGCCGAGCGACGCGCCGATGAGGCTCACCTTGTCGCGGCCGGTCCGCGTGCGCGCGGTCACCGCGGAGACGACGGCCGACACGTCGGCCATCGCGAGGTCCGCCATCGTGAAGTCCTCGCCGCCGCCCACCGATCGCGAGCCGCCCTGCGCGCGCAGATCGGCGCGCCAGACCTCGAACCCGGCCTCGGCGAGGTAGCCCTCGAGCGACAGGCCGCGCGGGTGGTAGCTGAAGATGAACGAGTTCATCCCGTAGCCCGGCACGATGAGGACGGGGTCGCGGCCCTTCACGAGCCGCGCCTCGTCCCACGTCTGGTGCACCGACAGGATCCACCCGTCGCCGTTGGGGATCTCGTGCTCGATGGTCTTCATTCGCTGTGGGGAGGCGCCGCGCGCCGCGATCAGCCGAACGTCGGGTCCGGGAACGGCGGGCCCGGCTTCGCGTAGAGGTAGCCCTGGAGGAGGTCGCAGCCGAGCGTGATCACGGTGTCCCGCTCGGCGGGGGTCTCGATCCCCTCGGCGACCACCTTCATCCCCATCTCGGTGCAGACGCTGGCCATCGATCGCACGAGCTTCTGCTTGATGGGCGAGGCGTCGACGCCGCGGATGAGGCTCATGTCGAGCTTCACGAACTCGGGCTCGAGCGTCGCGAAGCTCGTGAGGCCGGCGTACCCGGCGCCGAGGTCGTCGATCGCGATGCGGTAGCCGAGCGCGCGCAGCTCCATCACGCGAGCCTTCGCGTCGCGGATCGTCTCGAGGGCCGCGCGCTCGGTGATCTCGAGGACGACGCGCGAGGCGATGGCCGAGAGCGGCGCGCTCGGCGAGGTGAGCTCCGGGTCGGAGAGATCGCGCGTGTGCAGGTTGACGAAGAGGAGCGCCCCCTCGGGCGCGTTCGCGAACGCGGCCGCCGAGGCGGCGCGGATCGTCCGGCCGAGCTGCGTGAGCCGGTCGAGCCGCTCGCCCGCGTCGAGGATCGCGCCCGGGTGCGGGAGCGCGGGCTCCCGGCTGCGCAGGAGCGCCTCGTACGCGAACACCGTGCGCGACTCGGGCGACACGATCGGCTGGAACGCCATCCACAGGCTCCCGATCATCCGCTCCCACGCCGCCATCAGGCCCGCGCGATCGCCGGCCTGCTCGCCGCGCGCGCCGAGGAGCGTCATGGCCTCCCGCTTCACGAGCGCGACCCGGTGCAGCCGGCACGCGCGGGCCACGGCGTCCCGCAGCACGTCCGGCGAGAACGGCTTGATGAGGTACTGCAACGCGCCGAGCTCGACGGCCATCGCGGCCGTCTCGACGCGCGGGCTCGCGGTCATGAGGAGCACGGGCACGTCGAGATCGTGCTGGCGCACCGCGCGCAGCACGTCGACGCCCGACATGCCGGGCATCTGGATGTCGCTCAGGATGGCGTCGAACCCGCCGTGCTGGACCGCCTCGACGGCCGCGTTGCCGTCCCCCACCGAAACGACGTCGTAGCCGGCGCTCATGAGCACGCGCGCGATGAGGCGCGCGAGAGGCGGCTCGTCTTCGGCGACGAGGACGCGGCCTCGGGAGCTGCGCGGCGGTGGGGACGATTGCGTCATGCTGGATCCGGAGGCGACGGTCGCGGGCGGCGGCTCGATCTCTCGCGTCTCGGGGCGATCCTCCGCGGCCGAAACCGGATCGAGGGTAACGCGGATCGTTGGGCCTCGCCAACCACGCTGCGGGGTCCGGTCGCACGACGAGAGGTGTGGGTGCGACACGCGGCAGCGCCTCAACCCTCGACACGGGGCCCCGGGGCCCCCCGAAGTGAGCGGGATCTGCGACCCGGGCTCCCCGATCGCGCGCCTGAAGCGCTCCGAGGCCATCCACCAGGCCGTCGGCGACTCACGCTGGCGGCCCGCCCGCAGGGAGCGCGGCCCCGCGCGCCGACGACCCGTGGTAGAGTCCGGCGCTGTCGCCATGATCAAGCCCAGCGAGCCCCTCGTCGACGCCGACGCGCACGCGGGCGTGCTGTCGCGTGACCCCTTCGTGGCGGAGCTCGAGCGCGCGGTGGGTCGAGCCCGCGCGGCCGGGACCCCGACGAGCCTCGTCGTCGTGCGATCCGCCGACCACCCGAAGAGCGCTGCGCACCACTGGGCGGCGCTGGTCCTCGGGCTCGTGCGGCCGGGCGACCGCGTCGGCGCGCTGGGCCCGAGCGAGCTCGTCGTGCTGCTCGAGGGCGCCTCGCGCGAGGCTGCGGGCGAGATCGCCCTGCTGATCGTGACGCACGACCTGGACGACCCGCCGCTGCTCTGCGGCGCCGCCACGTTCCCCGAGGCCGCCGGATCGGCCGATTCGCTGCTCGAGGCGGCACGATCGGCCGCCGCCGAGACGAAGCTCGAGGCCCCCGTCGCCGTCGCCCCCTCGCTCGCCGGCGGCTGAGCGAGCGATCGCGCAGCACGCCGGTGCGCCGGGGCGCGTCGGGGCGTGCTTGCCCTTCGCTCAGCTCGGCAGGGCGACGCGGCCCGATCCCAGCCAGGCGGCGCGGCGCGGCAGGGGAGGCGGCAGGCCGCGCAGGTTCCTGCGAAGCGCGTCGACCAGGCCGCCGTCGATCGCGTCGAACGCGAGGCCGAGCGCGCGGTGGTCGTCGCCGGGGCGGCGACCGTGGACGACGCGGGCCACCGTCGCCTCGGCGTCGAGCCAGACCGTCGAGAACGGCACGCGGAACGAGACGAGCAGGCTCTCGCCGGTGAGCAGGCGCTCGTCGGACGAGACGAGCATGCCGGTCTCCGAGAGATCGAGGATTCGGCGGGAGACGAGCTTGAAATCGCGTTCGCGCACGACCTCGCAGCGCATGCACACGGCGTGGCGGGAGGGGCGCCGGCGCTGGGAGAAGCGCGGCGGGCGGTTCGTCGTTTCGGACAGCAGCATGGGCAACTCCGTCGGTCCGGGCTCGGATCGTGATCCCCGGACTCGTCGACTCGAAGGGTAGACAAAGCACCCACACCGCGCCAACTTCGTGGCTCGCGGGCTCGGCGCCGGCTGCCGTCCGCGACGTTCGAGCTCCCGAGGGCTTCTCGGCGGGGGTCGAGCTAGA
Source organism: uncultured delta proteobacterium (assembly GCA_903906315.1). Classification (GTDB taxonomy): domain Bacteria; phylum Myxococcota_A; class Polyangia; order Polyangiales; family Polyangiaceae; genus CAIVJW01. The sequence continues at coordinate 7,839 of CAIVJW010000148.1, forward strand.
CCCTCGCCGACAAGGATTTGCAGCAACCTCGCGCGGGGATTCCGGGCCACCCGGAGGAGAAACTCACCACGGAGGCACCGAGGCACCGAGGAAGATCGAGGCTGAGCCCCGTGTCTCGGTGCCTTCGTGGTGAAAATCAGGGCTCTCGGTCGGTCGCCAAGGCGGCAGCGCTTCTCGGCGAGGGTCGAGCTACGCCGGGCGGCCGAGCTCCACGAGCAGCGCCGCGAGGCGCTCGTACTGCGGCATCGTGTTGTACGCCTGCGCGGAGATGCGCACGAGGCGGCGCGGCCAGCGCGGAAAGGGCACGATCGGCACCTCGATCCCGCGCGCGAAGAGCGCGTCCTGCAGCGGGTCGAGGAAGAGCGGCCCCGTCGGCGGCTCGCGGCCGTCGGGCAGCTCGACGGCCGCCAGCGCGCCGACCATCGACCCGGGGCACGGCGGCCGAGCCCCGATCGCCGCGCAGATCACGGCGCGCGCGGCGAGGGCCTTGTCGCGATTGGCAACCATCAGCGCGGCCGCGCCGCCCGGCACGAGCCGTTCGAGAAAGCCAATCGCCGTCGGGATCGCGAGCACGGCCGTCGGGTCCACGGTGCCCGTCCAGTCGTGCTCGACGCGGAAGCGGCTCACGTCCGCGCGCGGGGAGTTGGCGCCGTGGCTGATGGAGAGCGGCCGCACCTCCGACTGCCGATCGCGGCGCACCCAAAGGAACGCCGCGCCTTTCGGCGCGCACATCCACTTGTGGCAATTGCCCGTGTAGTACGACGCGCCGATCCCGGCGACGTCGAGCGGCAGCATGCCGGGCGCGTGCGCGCCGTCGACGAGCACGCGGACGCCGCGGTCCTCGAGCGCGCGGACGATCGCGGCGATCGGGAGCACGAGGCCCGTCGGGCTCGTGACGTGGTCGACGAGGGCGAGGCGCGTGCGCGGCCCGACCGCGGCGACGACGGCGCCCACGACCTCGTCCGGGTCGTCGATCGGGAACGGCACGTGGGCCACGACCACGCGCGCGCCCGCGCGGTCGGCCACGAAATCGAGGGCATTCTTGCAGGCGTTGTAGGCGTGGTCGGTCGTGACGAGCTCGTCGCCGCGGTCGAAGCGGAGCGACCGCAGCACCTCGTTCACGCCCGCGGTCGCGTTCGGGACGAAGGCCAGGTCGTCGGGGTCGGCGCCCACGAAGGCCCCGAGCGCGGCCCGCGCCCCGGCGAGCAGCGGCTCGAGCTCGCGCACGAAGAACCGGACGGGCTCGGCCTCGAGCTGGTCGCGGAGCCGCGCCTGGGCGGCGAGGACCTCGCGCGGGCAGGCGCCGAAGGAGCCGTGGTTCAGGAAATCGATGCCGGGATCGAGCGAGAAGGCGTGGCACGTCACGCGAGCGATGGTGTCGACGTCGCGCGAGCGGGTCAACGCGCGAGGAGCCCCGCGTCCGATCTCGGCCGACCCTCGAGGGCACCGGGGAGGGCCCCGTCGCCTCCCCTGCCCACGGAAGTCGGGGGGAGGGGCCGGGGGTAGGGGGCCACGCGATCTGCTATGGGAGGAGGCGCGCCGTGGACCTCCTCTACTTCGCCTTGCTCTGCTCCGTGCTCATCTTCGTGCACGAGCTCGGCCACTTCGTGTGGGCGAAGATCTTCGGCGTGAAGGTCCTGACCTTCTCGCTCGGCTTCGGCCCGAAGGTCGTGCGGCTGCGGGGGCGCGAGACCGAGTACTGCATCGGCCTCCTGCCGCTCGGCGGCTTCGTGAAGATGCTCGAGGAGAACCGGCAGGAGCCGGTCCTGCCCGAGGACAAGCGCCGCACGTTCGAGGCGCAGGCGCTGTGGAAGCGCGTGATCATCGTGCTCGCCGGGCCCGTGATGAACGTGCTCTTCCCGGTGCTGCTCTACTTCGCCGTGTTCCTGGGCGACGCGAAGTTCCTCCCGCCGACGGTCGGCGTGGTGCTCCCGAACCACCCCGCCGAGGGCAAGCTCCTGCCCGGCGACCGCGTGCTCGAGATCGACGGGCGGCGCGTCGGGACGTTCGCCGAGATGCGCCGCATCATCGGGCAGAGCCCGAACAAGGAGCTCAAGCTCAAGGTCTTCCGCGACAACCAGCACGTCGAGGTGTCGGTCGTGCCGGAGGAGAAGATCGTCCGCAAGCCGCTCGACATCATCGAGCACGTCGGCGAGATCGGGGTCAAGCCGAGCCAGCCCGCGGCGGTCATCGGCGTCGGCCGGACCGACTCGCCCGCGTTCCGCGCGGGCCTGCGCACCTTCGACCTCGTGACCGAGGTGCGCGGCCGCCCGGTGCGCACGTTCGCCGACCTCGACGGGGTGCTGCGCGACTACCGCGGCGACACGGTGCCGGTCACCTACCTCCGGCCGGTGAAGGTCCCGCGCGCGTTCGGCGGCCTCGCGGACCTGGCCGTGTACGAGTCCGGCGTCGCGGCGCTCACGCCCGAAGCCTCGATGGGCGATCTCGCCATGCGCACGGGCATCGAGTCCGCCGATCTCTTCGTCGCCGACGTGCGCGAGGGCTCGGCCGAGGCCGCCGCGGATCTGCGCGTCGGCGATCGCGTCGTCGAGGTCGACCAGACCCCGGTGCCCGCGTGGTCGACGTTCTCCGAGCGCCTCTTCGCCGCGCCCGAGCGGCCGCACCTCGTGACGTGGCTGCGCGCCGGGCAGCGCAAGAGCGGCACCATCCAGCTGCGGCGCGAGGACTGGATCGACGAGTACGGCGAGCGCCGCCCGCGCTACTTCCTGCGCGCGTCGAACTGGGCGCCCACGATCCACGAGCCCTACGTGCAGAACCCGTCGGCGTTCCGCTACGCGCTCTCGAGCGCGCTCGAGGAGACGTACGACGTGGTCCGCTTCATCGTCATCGGCATCGTGCGCATCGCCGAGGGCAAGGTCAGCCTCTCGACGCTCGGCGGGCCGATCACGGTCTACGACGTGGTCGGCGAGGAGCGCGCGAAGGGCATTTCGTACTTCGTCTGGGCGATGGCCGTGATCTCGATCAACCTCGGCCTCCTCAACCTCCTGCCGATCCCGGTGCTCGACGGCGGGCACCTCGTGTTCTTCGGCTTCGAGGCGCTGCTGCGGCGCCCGCTGTCGCTGCGCGTGCGCGAGGTGGCGAGCCTCGCCGGGCTCGTGATCCTGGTCGGCCTGATGGCCGTCGCCTTCAAGAACGACGTCGAGCGACGCTGGCCCGTGATTCAGGGCCAGCTGAAGGAGCTCTTTGGCTGATCTCGCGAGGTCCCCGGACGATCACGGCGCGGCGCGGGGCGCGGCGGCGCGCGTGCTGACGCGCGTGTGGCAAGAGCAGGCGTTCGCGTCGGCGGCGCTCGATTTCGAGCTCGCCAAGCGGCAGCTCGATCCGCGCGACGCGGCGCTGGCGACCGAGCTCGTCTACGGCGTGCTGCGCACCGAGCCCGCGCTCGAGGTGCGCCTCGCGCGCGTGGCGTCGCGCGGCAAGGCCCGCCTCGAGGCCCCGCTGGCCCGGGCGCACCTCGCGATCGGCGCGTACTCGCTCGCGTTCCTCGATCGCGTGCCGGCGTTCGCGGCCGTGTCGGAGGCCGTACGCGGCGCGCGCGAGGCCGACGGCGAGCGCACGGCGGCCTTCGTCAACGCGGTGCTGCGCGCGTTCGGGCGCGCGCTCGAGGAGGGCGGCCGCCCGGCGCTCGCGGACGCCGCCGCCGAGTCCGCGCCCGGCTGGCTGCGCGGCGCGCTCCGCCGGACGCTCGGGCGCGCGGGCGCGTCGGCGTACCTCGCCGCCGGGCCCGTCCCGCCCCCGATCGGCCTGTGCGTCGCGCCGGGCCGCGATCGCGCCGACACGCTCGCGGCGCTCCAGGCGGCCGCGCCGGACGCGTCGATCGAGCTCGGCGGCGCCTCGCCGCACGCGATCCTCGTGCGCGGCGCGGGCGACGTGCGCCGCCTCCCGGGCGCCGGCGAGGCGTGGATCATCCAGGAAGAGGGCGCGCAGCTCGTCGCGCTCGCGCTCGGCGCGCGCGAGGGCGAGCGCGTGCTCGACGCGTGCGCGGGCCACGGCAACAAGGCCTGGCTGCTCGCCCACCAGGTGTCGTCGTCGGGCGCGGTCGACGCCGCGGACCTCTACCCGCACAAGCTCGAGGAGCTCGCGCGCGGCCCCGCGGGGCGCCTCGTGCGCGGGCGCCACGCGGTCGACTGGGCAGCGGGCGTCGGCGAGGTGCCGGACGGCTACGACGCGGTCCTCGTCGACGCGCCGTGCTCGGGCACCGGCACGCTGCGACGACGGCCGGAGATCGCGATCCACCGCACGGCCGAGGACGTGACGCGGCTCGCCGCGATGCAGGTCGCCATCACGCGCCGAGCCGCGACGCGGGCGCGCGACGGTGGGCGCCTCGTCTTCGCCGTGTGCAGCGTCCTGCGCGAGGAGGCCGAGGAGGTCGTCGCGCGCCTGGTCCTTCCGCCCGGCGCGGACGATCCGCCCGTGCATCTCGAGCCGGCCCCGTTCCCGACCGAGCCCGTGCGCGGCCTCGCGGGCGGCACGGCGAGCCTGCGCCTCCTGCCCCACGTCCACGGGACCGACGGCTATTTCGCGGCGAGCTTCGTAGTCCGCCGATAGCCTGGCGAGCCGACGTCGCGAATCTCGTGTGCGGCCGGGCGAGCCGCACGTACCATGGTGCTTTCTTGTCACCCGGGAGATCGCTCATGAGACGTCCTGCCGTCCGCTTCGTACATCGCGCCTGGCTCGGCGCCGCGCTGGGGGCCTTCTGCACCGCTTGCGCATCGGGCGGCGTCGCGACGACCCCGTCGACCGACTCCAACACCATCGACCCGGTCGCGACCGGCAGCGCCGGAGGCGGGCAGGGCGGCGGCTCCGGGCAGGGGGGCGACACGGGCGCCGGAGGCAGCGCGACCACGACCTCGAGCTCGAGCTCGACGACGAGCGCGGGCGGCGCGGGCCAGGGCGGCCAGGCCCCCGGCGGCAGCGGCCAGGGCGGCAGCGTCAACACCGGCTGCGTCGACAACACCGGCTGCGACGACAACGACTCGTGCACGATCGACACGTGCCTCGGCGGCGTCTGCCAGCACCAGGGCCTGCCCACGGACGACGGCAGCGCCTGCACCGTCGACGGCTGCGACCCGAAGTCCGGCGTCTCGCACAAGCCCATCCCCACCGACGACGGCGACGCCTGCACCGTCGACTCGTGCGACCCGGTGAAGGGCGTCACGCACACCGCCGCGCCGACCGACGACGGCAACGCCTGCACCGCGGACTCCTGCGATCCCAAGGGCGGCGTCTCGCACGCCCTGGTCCCGGTCGACGACGCCAATGCATGCACGGTCGACTCCTGCGACCCGGTCAAGGGCGTCTCGCACACCGCCGTGAGCACGGACGACGGCAACGCCTGCACCGCGGACTCCTGCGACCCGAAGGGCGGCGGCGTCAGCCACACGCTCGTGCCGACCGACGACGGCAACGTGTGCACGATCGACGCCTGCGACCCGAAGGCCGGCGTGACGCACGCCCCGGTCGCGGTCGACGACGGCAACGCCTGCACGACCGACAGCTGCGACCCGAAGGGCGGCGTCTCGCACGTGGCCGTCGCGGTCAACGACGGCGACCCGTGCACGGTCGACACCTGCGATCCGAAGATCGGTGTCTCCCACGCGCCGCTCTGCGCCGCGAACCAGGTGTGCAACGCCGGCGTCTGCAGCGTGGTCGGCGGCGCGAGCAAGGTCTACCTCACCAGCTCGAACGGCACCGCCGGCTTCTACGGGTACGACGTCGCGAAGAACACCTGGGCGACCCTCGCGAGCCCGCCCTCGGTCACCTACTCCCAGCTCACGACGGACGGCACGAACGTCTACGAGATGGGCAGCGACAACAGCATCTACAAGTACGCGCCCGCGGCGGCGACGTGGACGAAGCTGCAGGCGGGCCCGGGCGCCGAGACGGGCAACCCGATCGCGTTCTTCAAGTACGCGAATGGCACCTTCTTCTACGCGAACGACGGCGGCACGACGATCAACTGGTCGCAGAACGGCGGCGCGTGGACGACCGTCAACGTCGCGACGAGCCCGTCGTCCGCCGGGTCGTACGACGCGGCGAGCGGCAACCTCTACATCCGCGCCTATGGAAACCTCGGCGTCTTCGCCTTCAGCACGGCGTCGAAGTCGATCACCAAGACCTGGCCGAACGCCACCTCGTGCGGCGAAAACAGCCGTTCGGGCTCGTTTTACGGCGGCTTCTTCTACGAGCGCGAGTGGTCGCAGCCGTTCGTCAAGGTGGACATGGCGACGGGCGTCTCCACGTCGACCGGCGTCAAGCCGAGCGAGGGCCACACCGCGACGGACGTGAACCCGGCGAACGGCGACCTCTACATCGGCCCGTACGAGCCGACGGGCCTCACGTTCCAGGTCTTCAAGACCGCGTCGAACACGCTGCAAACGCTCGCGCCGCTGCCCGTCGCCGTCACGAACCACTCGACGGTCGTCTTCGTGTCCGGCGGCGCCGCGCAGAAGGCGCTGGCCGGCCAGTACAACGTGAACGACGGCCCGCTGTGGGGCACGAACCCGCCGACGTACACGTGCCTCGAGGCTTGCGCCAAGGTCTTCGGCGGCAACGCCGCGAGCTACGCGTGCTCGACGCAGCCGAACGTCATCGACAACAAGGCGAACACGTCGATCTGGGGCGTGTCGAACTGCCAGATCGCCGCGGAGAGCTTCAAGCTCAACGCGAGCTACGACTGCGGATCGGCCAACTGCTCGCAGTCCGCGTACGTCAGCGACAACTGCACCGGCGTGCCGAACTACTGCTGGAAGTAGCCCGGTCCCCGCATCGGGGCGGCGCGCCTCTCGGCCGCCGCCCCGGCCTGTGCCTCGTTCACTCCCTCCACTCGTCGCGCCACGTCGCGCACCCCGACGCGCGCACGCGGCGGTGGTGCCCGCGACCGGGCTCGCGCTCGAGCCGCCCTCCGCGGTCGACGACGAACTTGTAGTGCACGTCGAGGCCGGTGGACGCATCGAAGGCGACCGTCGTCGCCCACGTCGCGCGATCGATCCATTCCATCGGCACCGCGCGGGCGAGGTCCCAGCCGCCGAGCTCGGGCGCGTCGCCGCAGAGGAGCAGCCGCTCGCCCGGGCGCGTCTCGAAGCCGTGCACCTGCACGTCGATGGAGGTCGCGCCGACGGGCAGCGGGCGCGTGTCCTCGAAGACGGCGATGGATCGCGGGGCGAGCGCGAGGGTCGATCGGCCGCCGCGCACGACGAGCGCCGGGCCGCCCAGGAGATCCGCGTGGTCGCCGTCGGCGATCTCGAGGTCGCCGACCTCGATCGCGCGCACCTCGTCGGTGCGGTTCACGGCCACGACGACCGTGGATCCGAGGTAGGGCCGCGTGAAGACCCACGCCTCGGGGTCGAGCCACTTGGTGCGCATCCCGGCGCGCTGCACCGCGGGCGATCGCCGCCGGAGCGCCGCGAGCAGCGCGAGATCGCGCACGAGCGGGGTCTCCTCGAAGCTCGTCATCATCGGGCGGTTGAACGGGTCGTTGCCGCCGCCCTCGTCGCAGTGCAGGAGCTGCTCGCCGCCGTAGTAGAGGCAGGGCACGCCGCGCGCGACCATCGTGAGGAGCAGGGCGAGGCGGAAGCGCGCCGGGTCATCGGAGATCGACAGGAAGCGCGGCAGGTCGTGGTTGTCGACGAACGTGACGAGCTCGGTCGCGTCGCGGAAGAGGTGGTCGCGGTCGACGACGGCGGCCACGTCGCGGAAGCCGGCGGCCGATCGGCTCGCGAGCGCCGCGACGACGGCGTTGCGAAGGGAAAAATCGAGGATCGACATGCCCGACTTGTTCGTGAACTCGACCGACGCCGGGTCCCACGCGCCGCCCTGGAACCACTCGCCGAACATGAACGTGTCGGGCTTGTGAACCTCGATGTCGCCGGTGAACTCCTGCCAGAACCAGATGGGCATGTGCTTGACCGTGTCGACGCGGAAGGCGTCGACGCCCTTGTCGAGCCACTGCTTCATCGCGCCCTTGATGTACGAGCGGAACGCGAACGACTCCTCGTCGAAGTCGGCGAGCCCGCAGAGGTCCTTGCGCTGCACCTCGGAGGGGTTGCCCCAGTCCTCGACGCCGCCCTCGTGGTGGTACCAGCCGCCCGCGTCGGCGTCGTAGGCGCACACGAGGACGCCGTCGTCGTAGAGCTCGCACGGCGCGCCCGGGATGTGAGGGTTCGAGTGGTTGCACACGATGTCGAGCACGAGCTTCATCCCGCGCGCGTGCATCGCCGCCACGAGCTCGTCGAAGACGGTGTCCTCACGCGCGAAGACGCGCTGGTCCTCGGGCCGGTCGACGAGGTGCTCGTCGAGACGCTTGAAGTCCTTCGTCCAGTAGCCGTGGTACGGGGCCATCTTCACGCCGCCGATCTCGAGCGGCAGGTCGATCTGGTCGAAGACGGGCGTGAGCCACACGGCGTTTGCGCCCACGCTCTGGATGTAGTCGAGCCGCTGGATCACGCCCCGGAGGTCGCCTCCCCAGTACTTCCAGTAGTCCTTGCGCGTCGGATCGCAGTCCGACGGGTCGCGGCCGTGGTCGTTCGTCGGGTCGCCGTCGCAGAAGCGGTCGACCATCACGAAGTAGATCGTGTCACCCCGGAAATCGCGCATGAAGGGACCGTATCCGGCGATGGGACACGGCGCGCGGTTTTCCTCCGACGGGCAGCCGTCGAGCTTGCACACCTGCTAGCCCGATCAGGGCGTGCGTGGATGACCCGGATTGTGCCTTGCGGGCGGCGCAGCGTATCGTCCATGACATGGCGACGCCTCCTGGGCCCGGATCGGAGATCCCGCAACCCGGCGCGGCCCCGGAGCGAGATCTCGCGCCCCCGCACGAGCGATTGGCGCCGATCGAGGCGAACGCCGGGCCGCGGGACGGATCGCTCGACGCCCTTCGCGCAGGCGACGAGACATATCGACAGATCCTCGACGAGTCGAGCGATCCGATCTTCATGTTCCGGCCAGACGGTCGGTACCAATACGCGAATCGGGCCTTCGCCGTCGGGGTCGGTCGGACCGCGCAGGAGGTCATCGGCAAGCCGATCTGGGAGGTCTTCGAGCAAGCCGAGGCCGACCGGCGCTTCGCGGCCGTGCAGTGGGTGTTCGAGCACGGCGAGGTGCGCACGATCGAGGTGCGCGTGCCGGCCCCGGGCGGCGACCGCCACTACCTGACGACCCTGAAGCCGATCTTCGGCGACCGCGACGAGGTCGTCTCGGTCCTGTGCATCTCGAAAGAGATCTCCGACCGCATCCGGGCCGAGGAGGACCTGCGCGAGCGAGAGGCCCGTCTCAGCGCGATCTTTCAGATGTCGCGCGACGCGATCGGGATGTCGAAGGCCGGCGTGCACGTCCTCGTCAACCCGGCCTACGCGGCCATGTTCGGCTACGAGCACCCCGAGCAGCTCCTCGGCGTGTCCATCCTGGACGTCATCGCGCCTGAGAGCCGCGGCCTCGTGCTCGACTACCTCGGACGGCGGAAGCGCGGGGTGCCGATCCCCGCCACCTACGAGGTCGTCGCCCAGCGCCGCGACGGTCAGGCGTTCCTCATGGAGGTCAGCGGCTCGTCGGTCGAGCTCCGCGGCGAGCCGCACGCGCTCGTCATCCTGCGCGACGTCACCGACCAACGCCGGGCCGCGCGCGCGCTCGTCGACAGCGAGCAGCGGTACCGCTCGCTCGTCGAGCTCGCCCCGATCGGCATCGCGGTGCACCGCGACGGGATCATCCGGTACGCGAATCCCGCCGCGCTGCGGCTCGTCGGCGCCGCGTCCGCCGACGCGCTCGTGGGGCGCGCGCTGCTCGACGTCGTGCACCCCGACGACCAACCGGCCGTCGCCGAGCGCGTGCGCCGTGCGCTCACCCGCGGCGAGGTCATGCCCAGCCGCGAGGAGCGCTTCCTCCGCGTCGACGGCGAGGTCATCGACGTGGAGGCGCAGGGCACGCAGATCCAGTACGAGGGCGGCCCCGCCCTCCAGGTCATCTTCAGCGACATCACCGAGCGCAAGCGGGCCGAGGCGACCGAAGCCGCGCTGCGCAGCCAGCTGCACGAGTCCCAGAAGATGGAGGCCATCGGCACCCTGGCCGGCGGCGTCGCGCACGAGCTGAACAACTTCCTCGCCATGATCATCGGCAACGTGGCGCTCGCGCGGCAGGACGAGGCCTGGGGCGCGCAGGCCGAGCTGAGCCTCGCGGAGATCGACAAAGCCGCGCTCCGCGCTCGCGATCTCGTGCAGCAGATCCTCACCTTCAGCCGCAAGCAGCCGCGCGACGCGACCGTCCAGCCCCTCCGCCCGGCCGTCGAGGAGGCGCTCCGCCTCCTGCGCGCGACGCTGCCCACCGGGGTGGAGCTCGCCTCGCGGCTCGGCGGCGCGCCGCTGCACGTGAGCGCCAACGCGAACCAGCTCGAGCAGGTGCTCATGAACCTGTGCACCAACGCCTGGCACGCGCTCCTGGGCCGCGCCGGGCGCATCGAGGTCGGGATCGAAACTGCCCAGGTCGACGTCGAGCGAGCCCGGCGCCTCGGTCACGTCGCCCCGGGCCCGCACGCGCGGCTCTGGGTCCGCGACACGGGCTGCGGCATGGACGCGGCGACGCAGGCGCGCATGTTCGAGCCGTTCTTCACGACGAAGCCCGTGGGCCGCGGGACGGGGCTCGGGCTCGCCGTCGTGCACGGCATCGTCGCGGCGCACGGCGGCGCGATCGAGGTCGAGAGCGCGCCCGGCGAGGGCACGACCGTCGCCATCTACCTGCCACTTCGCGAGGCGCCGGTCGCTCCGCGCCCCGTCGAGCCGGTCGCCGCGCTGCCGCGAGGCGAGGGCCAGCGCGTGCTGTACGTCGACGACGAGGACGCGATGGTGTTCCTCGTCAAGCGCATGCTCGATCGGCTGGGCTACCGCACGGTCGGGTGCACGACGGCGAGCGAAGCAATCGCGATCGCTGGCGCGACGTCCGAGGCGCTCGACGTCGTCGTGACCGACTTCAACATGCCGGGCCACTCGGGCCTGGATCTCGCCCGGTCCCTGCGCGAAATTCGCCCCGATCTGCCCGTGATCATCACCTCCGGGTACGTCACCGAGGAGCTCCGCGCGGAGGCCGCGCTCGCCGGGGTCAGCCAGGTCATCGACAAGCAGGCGAGCGTCGACGCGCTGTGCGAAACGATCCACCGCCTGCTGTCGTCGGCGCCGAAGCGACGCGCGAGCACCCGCCCGCCGACACACGCCTAGCCCGGCCCCGGCTTCAGCCGAGGTGCTTCTTCACCATCTCGCGCCAAGCAGGCCAGTCGTGCGGGTAGCCCGTCCACACGTCGAGCGTGTGCGCCACGCTCTTGACGGTCAGCGCGTCGCTGAGCCGGCAGCTCTCGCCGAGGAGGAAGTCCTGGTCGCCGACCGCCAGGATGAGGTTCTGCCGGCGGATGTGCTCGAGAAACCACGCGTCCTCGAGCCTCGGCAGGTATGAGAGGGGCAGTCGAACGTGCGCGCCGGAGCTCGTGTCACCGTCGAGGAAGCGCTCGAGATCGAAGGCGCCGCTCATCGCGACCACCTTCGCGTAGACGTCCGGGTGGCGGAGGCCCTTGTCGACCGCGTGGTACGCCCCGAAGCTCGTGCCCGTGAGCGTGATGCCCCCGTGGTTGCGGTGGCGGATGAACGGGACGATCTCGCTCAGCACGTAGCGATCGTAGGCGTCGTCGCGCGCGAGCCGCGACGGCACCGGCTGGTGCTTGGCGTAGAAGCTCTCCTCGTCGACCGAGTCGAGGCAAAACAGCTGCACGCGCCCGTTCACGAGCTTGTCGTGGAGGGCGCCCTTCATGCCGAAGTCTTCCCACTCGTAGAAGCGCCCGCAGGACGTCGGGAAGACGATGACGGGCTCGCCGCCGTAGCCGAAGACGAGCAGCTCCATCTGACGGTCGAGAGAGGGGCTGTGCCAAGCGTGGTATTCGCGGGTCATTCCGGCGCCCACGCTAGCACCACTCCGGGGGGGACCGCACCGCCCCGGCGCGCGGCGCCCGGGAGAGGCAGCTCACCGGGCGCCACGGATCCCGTGAACGAAGAGCGCTCAGCCGGGCACGCGCGGTGTTTGCGAGGCAGGATTTTCGGGCGGCACGCGCTAGCCTAGGGCCCATGAACCGAACCCTGCTTGCGTGCGCGAGCTTCGCGCTGGTGCTCTCCGCTGCGTGCGGGGGCGACACGACGGTCGAGTCCACGACCTCGAAACCGACCACGAGCGGCAGCGGCACCACGGGTGCCGGCGGCGCGGGCGAGGGCGGAGGGCAGAGCACGACGGGCGCGGGCGGCGCGTCCACCACCACGCCGACCGGCGGGGGCGGCGCGACCACGACGAGCGCGGGTGGCGCGGGCGGCGCGAC
>CAIVJW010000149.1 GCA_903906315.1 uncultured delta proteobacterium
CGCCCTCGGCACCACGGCCTCGCCTCGCACCATGATGCGCGAGCTCGCCGCCATCCGCGCCACCCTCGTGCGCCCAGCCACCCAGGGGCTCGGCCGGCCCGTCACCTCCGAGTTGCCGCCGGCCGTTTCGCCCGTTCAAGCGAAGGCCGTGCGGATCCTCGAGCTCGCGCGCTGGATGCCGGTTTTTGCTGCATGTAGGCCAGCGCGAAGGAAGCACAGCGCAAATGCCGAGGCAGCGTAACGAAATCGCTCTTCGCTTGCGAAAGTTGGGCTAGACCCCCAGAACTGCGTGCTTATCCTGCTCGGCCGGCCACGCGCGACTACGTGGGCGTAGTGACTGGGCGCCCGCACATCGCGAGGGACAACCCCCCAAGAACCGCGAATCCGCGATACCCCCCCGGCCTTCTGAAATGGGCCCGGCCGATCTATTTCTACTCGTCCTCCGGATCCTCATCATCGACTTCGATGGAGAGATCGCCCAGCCAATCGCAGGTGGCGCGATCGAGCCCGGACCTTTTGACGATGATGGTCGATAGCTGGGGCATCGTGGCCACGCTCTTGGGCAGAGTCTTCATCGGGTTTTTCGCGAGCAAGATCGCGCGCAGGGGGAGCGCCGCCATCTCGCCAGGGATCTCGGTCAGCCGGTTTCTGTGAAGCACAAGCCGCGTGAGATGCGCGAGGCGCCCGATGTCGGGAGGAAGTTCGGTGAGGCGATTGTTCGCAAGGCGAAGCTCCTTGAGGGCTTGCAGCTGCCCGAGATCCGCCGGCAGAGAGGCGATTCGGTTCGAGGTCAGATCCAGGGTTGTCAGGCTTCGGCAGGAAACGAGCGAAGGCGGGAGCTCGGTGAGCTGGTTGAAGGAGGCGTCGAGCGCACGTAGGTGCTGGAGCTGACCGATCGCCTCCGGAAGTGTCCCGAGAGCGTTGCTCGAAACGTCGAGCTCTTCGAGCGCGGCCAGATCGCCGACGCATGCGGGCAGCGCCTTCAATCGATTGCCGCTCAACTTGAGAACACGAAGGCGCCGCAGGCGGCCGATCGCGGCCGGAAGCTCGGTGAGGCGATTGCTCTCGAGATCGAGCTCCTCGAGCTCCTCGAGCTCTCCAAGGTCGTCCGAAAGCTTGGACAGATCGTTGAAGGAGAGCCGCAAGCGACGAAGCTTCTTCAGGCGCGCGAAGGCGGAGGGGATCCGTGTTACCCCCATCTCGGCGAGATCGAGCCCGACGAGATCGCCGTGAAGCCATCGCTCGGGCACCTCTTTGAGGCGCGGCTCTCCGCTCCATCGGCAGCGCAAGTCGACGGGCCTCACCTCCCCGATGAGGTCCGACGCGAGGGGGCTCGGAAAGCCGTCCAGCGTGAGCGCCCACCCGTCGGGCCTTCGGAACATTCGCCAATCGGCGATCTGCTTCTCGATCGCCGACACGAGATCGAGCCTCTGCGCGTCCAGCGACAGCGCATCTTCGAGGGCCTTTTCGCGGACCGATGGATCGGGGGATGCGAGGCGCGGGGCGAACGCGCGAAGGACCGAACCGGGGAAAACCGAGGCCTCGTCCGCGGCGGGCGTCGGCGCCTCCCCGGCACCGCTGCCGGACGTCTCCTTGTAGCCCTCGCGGAGCTTCTTCGCGACGAGCTTCTCCTGCTCCGCCTCCGCGTCCTGCGGAGTCGCGAAGGGCTTGACCTGCCCCTGCCCGGCGGTGCCTATTCGCCCCCAGCCGACGCGCAGCTCGACACCGCTTACCTCGACCTGCCAGAACTTCGCGGACGTCCCTTCAATGAACTCGAATCGGCGCATGGTCCATTCACCTGCCCACCGACGGTCCGCAGCCGTAGGACACGGAGAGGGGGGCCGCTGCGGCGGCGATGGATAGAAATACGAGGGCGCGCGTCTGCATGGTTCGATGGTGCATTCTGGGCTCCGCTTGGAATGGATCGAGAGGCGCTGACCCGTTCGGGCCAGGATGCAGTGCGCGCGCCCGACGGGCAAGGGCCCTTGGCTACGGGGCAGGTTTGATCGGTCCATATCTTGCCAGCCTTGCTCTCTGGAACCGTTTCCTGCATGATCGCGGGGCCTTGGAGGTAGTCACGGGGCGGGTTGACGTAGCGTCGTACTTTACAACTTATGTCAACTGGACACACTTCCGGAGCCGCTTCGCGGGCTTGAAGAGGCGGCTACCCAGCCGCAAGGCGTTTGCACCGCCTACCCGCCCCTCGCCGTGCGACGCCTGCCCCGGCGACCCGAACAGCAAGGCGTACGCATCCTGCCAGGCGGGCCTCTGCGTGGTCATGCGGCGGCCCTGATCGCGCATCTCGGTGGGCCGAGGTGGTCCGCGACATGGTGGTCGTGGTCGTGGTCCTCGTCGTGGTCGTCCTCCTGGTCATCGTCGCGCGTGGCGTCACGCCGGTACACGGCCTCGAGCCACCCGTCGCCGAGCCCGATGGGGCCGTACCGCTCGTCGCTGCCGGCGCCGCAGAGCGGGCAGGGCCGTGCCTCGCGCTCCTCGCAAGCGTCGACGGCTCGCATGCGTGCTTCTCGACCACCAAGAGCCAAGCCGAGCGCGGCGACGCCCTCTGCGTCGGCGTCACGGGTGTGTGCACCGCCGACGACAAGGTACGTTCGTGCGACGCGAGCGGTCACCTCGCCGCGCAGCATGCAGTGCGTGCCCGGGTCGATCGTCTGCGGCAGTGGCAGCGTCCCCGTCGCGGAGGTCGGGCAGACGGGCAAGGCGCTGTCGCGGATTCGAGGTGCCCGTTCGCGCGTTCCGCGCCGCGGCGTCCCCCTCCGCGAGGAGACCACGAACCCTCCCCGCCCCCTGCACGCATTCGCCGCATTTCGGGCGTTTGCTCTCGACCGGAGGCACCGCATGAAGGTCCGCATCGTCGTCTCGTACGTGCCGCGCTACCGCCGCGGCCACGCGCTCGACATGGTCCCGCCGATCACCGGCATCCACCTCGCGGCGCTCACGCCGCCGGATCACGAGGTCGAGGTCGTGCACGAGCAAGTCCGCGCGGTGCCGAAGGAGCCCCTGCCCGACCTCGTGGCGATTTCGTTCTTCTCGGGCTTCGCGCGCAAGGCCTACGCCACGGCCGACGCCTTCCGCGCGCTCGGCGTGCGCGTGGTCGCGGGCGGTCCGCACGTCTCGTACTGGCCCGAGGAGGCGCTCGCGCACGTCGACGCGGTCGTGACCGGCGAGGCGGAGAGCGTGTGGAGGGCGGTGCTCCGCGACGCCGAGCGGGGCCAGCTCGCGCGCGTCTATCGCGGCGAGCCGCGCCCGCTCGCGGGCCTGCCGACGCCGCGCTACGACCTCCTCGAGCGGCGCTTCGTCGTGCCGCGCGTGATTCAGGCGACCCGCGGCTGCCCGTTCCACTGCGCGTTCTGCACCGTGCCGGACCTCAACCCGGGCTTCCGCACGCGCCCCGTCGACGAGGTGATGCGCGACGTGACGACGACCGGCTTCGCGCTGCCGTGGCAGGAGCGCGTCGCGTGGTTCTGGGACGACAACCTCCTTGTCGACCGCCGCTTCGCGCGCGAGCTGCTCGCGGCGATGCGCGGGGCGGGGCGATGGTGGCTCACACAGACGTCGATCGACGTCGCCGACGATCCCGATCTCCTCGACGCGATGGAGGCCTCGGGCTGCATCGGCGTCTTCCTCGGCATCGAGAGCTTCGACGCGGGCGAGCTCCGCTCCGTCGACAAGAAGCAGAACGTGATCGCGCGCTACAAGGACGCCATTGCGCGCCTGCACGACCGCGGCATCGCGGTGATGGCCGGCTTCATCGCCGGCTTCGACGGGCAGACGGCGGACGCCGTCGTGCGCATGGCGGACCGGCTCGAGGAGGTGGGCGTCGACGTGCCCTTCCTCAGCGTGCTCACGCCCTTCCGCGGGACGCCGCTCTACGACGATCTGCTCGCCGACGGGCGCATCCTGCCGGACGCGGACTGGGGGTCGTACTCGGGCTACGACGTCGCCTTCGCGCCGCGGCCGATGAGCGTGAACGGCCTGCGCGACGCGCACCGCGCGCTCTGGCGCCGCACGTTCGCGCCCGGCGCGGTGGCCGATCGGCTCGCGCGCGGGGCGCGGACGCTCTCGCCGGGCGGCATGCTGCTCTCCGCGGCAATGAACGGGTTCTACGGGTGGAAGCGCGCGACGGGCAACGAGCCGGCGGGCGCGCCGCCGAGCGAGGCGCGCATCGCGCACCCGGGACCGAGTGAGGCGCCGCTCCGGTTGCGGTCGCGGCGCGCTGCCGGCATGCGTTGACGCGAGGTTCACACGGAGGGGCGACTTTGCTCCTCGTACGGCCAAATCCGTGAGCGCGCGGGCGGATCGAGGCTTTCGATTGGGGCCGAACGGGTGAGCCGCGGCGGAGACCGAAGACGACAGGTAGCTGCGCGGGGCGCGCCGATCCGCGGGTGAAGTCGAGCGGGTGCAGCTCCTTCGAGGAGCCTCCGGGCGTGTTCCGACACCCATTTTCGAGCGTCGTCGGAGCCGGCGGCGTGGAAGCAGTTCGCCGCTTTCCAGAGGTACTCCATCACGTGAATGAAGTCGCAGACGATGGTGGTACACGTTCGCGGGAGGGGCGATCAATCGCCTGCTCGCGGTCGGGCTCGAGCGCGTGGGCGGCGGTGAGTGGACGGCCGGGAATTGGTCGCTGAAGGCGAAGGGCGCTGGATCCCGCGACGCCGTCCGCGCGCGGGATGCGGTCGAGGCGCTGCGCGGGCTCGAGTGGGGTGAAGTCGCTGCGGCGGCGACGGATGACCCGACGCTCGAGGAGATCAGCAAGTTCCAGATCTGTTTGCCCGAGGGGCTCGAGCGGCGCCTCGTGGCCGCGAGGACGTACGACGCTGCGGGGGCCGGCGCGTTCGTTCAAGCGCACCGCGTCCCGCTCGCGAGCGGTGTCGGCGGGCGGTGACAGAGAGGACGACGACCACGGAGTCGACGACCTACGCGAAGCCTCAGTGCGGCGGCGCGTCCTTCGCGCAGCGCACGCCCGTACTGACCTGGCCGTCGCCGACGCCGTACGAGATCCTCGTCGTGGCCTCGGCAGGCGAGAAATCCCAAGACCCGCCGCGCAGCACGCCCCGCCCACCGTTCGCCGGCACGACGGGGTCGACCGGGCCGAGGTTCTCGTGCTTCGACCAGCCGTCCGCCACCCACGTCCCAGACGTTCCCGGACATGTCGTAAGCACCTTCCGGTGTCTTGCCGGCGAGCGCCGACCGGACCGGGAAGGGACCGCTCCTGCTGCCGCACGCACCTTCGAGGCCGCTGAACATGAGCGCGAACGCATAGACGTCCGTCCACGGGCCCGTCGCGCCCAGGGGCGGATCGAACTGCTCGGGAGCTCCGTACTGGGGCGTGAAGGCGCGAATGCTCGCGCCCGTTTCCGAGAGAGCCCGCGTCATGCTCGTGGTCGCGCTGAGCACCTTCGCAATCCCGAAGTCGAGGACCTTCGTGCGCACGTGCTGGCCGAGGCGCGCGACGAACACGTTCGCCGGCTTCACGTCACGGTGTGCGATTGAGGCTGTCGAAGGCCGGAGCAAGGAGCTTCTCAACGCCATCTTCGAGGCGCATCTCAAGCCTCTGCTGAACGGCTCGACGACGACAGCCGTGCCTCAATCCCAGGGGGTCGCCCCTCTGCGTGGCTTCGCAAAAGCCGAACAAAGCGCAGGTTTCGCCTGGCTACTGACCCGGCTTTCGCGCTTTCGTGTCGCGAGCACCCAGACGGGGCGGCGAAATCGAACCAAGGGCCCGTGGCTTTCCGGGGGAAGGCCGCAGGCGGCACTTCGACGCAGACACTCCCACCCCCGTGAACATCGGGGCGGGGCGACGTCGAAGGCCGGTGGCATGGCGACGAACGAGAAGAACGTGTCGAGCGTCGGGGGGGATCAGGAGAAGCGGACGGCCAAGCCCGCCGCGGCAGCGAACAAGCCTGCCAAGGTCGCGACGAAGCCCACCGCCAAGAAGGCCGCCGCGAAGAAGCTCTCCGCGCCGACGGTGAAGAAGGAAGCCCCGCCCAAGGCTGGAGGCACGAAGACGGACTTCGTTCGCGCTCAGCCCGAGGGCCTGTCGGCAAGCGAGGTCGTCGCCAGGGCAAAGGCTGCCGGCGTCGCGCTCACCTCGAAGTCGGTCCACACGATGCGCTCCAAGATCAAGGCCGCGAAGGCGATCGCGAAGAGGCCTGCGGTGCCCAGCAAGGCCGCGACGAAGAACGTGACCAAGCCCGAGGCGGCGCAGAAGGCGCCCACCGCGGGGACCCCGGTCGACGGCGACGTGGTGTCGTTCCGCCGGCTCGTGCTCGGCCTCGGCACGGTGCGCGCCCGCAAGCTCCTCGATGATCTGGAGCGCGGGATCGCGGCGCTCCTCCGGGGGTAGCTCACCAGGCGCCATCACGAAGACGCCCATCGGCGTGCTCTCGGTCCGCCACGACCCGTTCTCCATCGAGCCATCACGCCGATCGTCGTGCGACGGGCTGCACCTTGCGGTGCCCCCGAGCCCGCAGCGGTTGCGCGTGCGCTACGCGCTGGAGGACCCCTGGAAACTGGTCGTCGCGCTGGGCCTGGAGCGGGGCGCCAAGCCCCAGCGCAACGGCGTCCTTGTCCGGTGTCCCGACCCCGGCCACGAGGACGGCTCCCCGTCATGTTCCGTGCGCCTCTGCGCGGACCGTACGGTCGGCGCGCACTGCTTCGCGTTCACTTTGACGGCGACGCCTTCACCCTCGTCGCCACTGCTTTCGGGCTCGACACGCGTGCCGAATTTCCCGCCGTCCTCGCGGAGGCGGCCCCGTTTTCTCCGAAATTCGTCGGGGAGGCGGGATTTGAACCCGCGACAACGAGCACCCAAAGCTCGTGCACTACCGGACTGTGCGACTCCCCGGAGAAGCGCTCGCGCGCCCCGGTCGGAACCCTAGTCCACGGGCCGGGGGTGGGCAAGGCGCGCTCGCGGGGCGCCTGCGGGGCGGCGCGCTCCGGGCGGCTACCGGTGCCCCTCGAGGAAGTAGAAATACGGATATGCGGCGCCGCCTCCGCAGGGCGCGCCGCCGGCGGCGACGATCGACCCGTCGAGCATCGTGGTGGCCGACATCACGAAGTTCCTCTCGGGCAGGCTGTCGAACGCCGTGACCTTGCCGGCGATCGGGTCGATGCGCTCGACGCCGTCCGTCAGCACGAACGTGTTGGCCCCGCACGAAGGGTTCGCGACCTGGTTGCCGACCTCGCCGCCGAGCACGAGCACGGTGCCGTCGCCGAGCATCGCGGTCGTGAGCGTCTGCTGGCGTGGCGCGGCCAGGTGATAGGGAGCCGGCTGGAAGCCGGGGTTCGCGGGGTCGAAGATCTCGAGGGTGTCGGTCGGGGTCTGCACGCCGCCGCCGACGATGGACCCGGCGACGTAGAGCACGCGGCCGTCGGGCAGCGTGTGGACGTCGCCGTTGACGGCCGTCGGGCCCTGGCCGGCAAGGGCGATCGTGCCGGTCTCCGGGTCGAAGAAGTACGAGGGCGACTTGGCGCCGCGCACGAGCAGGACGCGCCCGTCGAGCAGGCGGGCGGGGCGGTAGCCGGTCAGATCGGTCTGGATGGGCGACAGCGAGAACGTGCTCGGGCCGGGATCGTAGAGGTCGAGGAACCCCGCGGCGCCGTCGACGACGAGCACGCGCCCGTCGGCGAGGGTCACCGCGTGCGGCCAGCGGTGCTCGGTCGCGGGCTTGCCCGCCGTCGGCGCGAAGGCGGTCGTGGCCGGGTCGAAGAGGTCGGCGATCGGGCCGTTCGGCGGGCTCGCGCCGCCGTACCAGGTGCCGAGGACGAGCACCTGCCCGCCGAGGAGCGTGATCTGCGCCTGCGTCCAGCGCGGCGCCGACATCGCGCTCGCGGTCGGCGTGACCTTCTGCGTGGCGGGGTCGAAGAGGTCGGCCGTGCTCTCGACGCTCGCGCCGTCGCTGTTCGCGACGCCGCCGGTGATCAGCACGCGGCCGTCCTGCAGCACCGAGATGCCCGGCCAGTTGCCGCGCGGCGAGGACATGTCGACCTTCTTCCACGTGCCCTTCACGCCGTAGGCCGCATAGCGGAAGGCCTTTGCGCGCGTCGCGTGCACGCCCCCTTGATCGACGCGCACGTCGACGTCCGCGGCGAGCCCGGGCGGCGCGAGTGCGATCAGGGTCTCGGCGTCGACGACCTGGGCCGGCGCGCGCGAGGCCCCGAGGAGCACGCGCGCGCCCTTCGAAAAGCCCTTGCCTTTGAGGGTGATCCACGTGCCGCCCGAGAGCGGGCCTCCGGGCGGCGAGACGGTCGTGATCGAGGTGGCGCAGTCGCTCGAGCACGACCCCGCGCAGCACGCCTCGCCGCCCCCGCAGGCGACGTCGCACGCGCCGCAGTGCGCGGCGTCGGCGCCGAGATCGACGCACGCGCCGGCGCAGTCGACCGCCGGAGCGTCGCAGCCGGTCGTGGTGGTCGAGCCTCCGCCGGCCCCGCCGGTCGCGATCGAGGACGAGGTCGTGGCCCCTCCCGCACCGCCGCCGGCGCTCGACGTGGACGTGGACGTGGACGCGGTGGTGGAGGTGGAAGATCCGCCGGCGCCGGTCGCCGTGTGGGGGGCGTCGTCGCCGCCGCAGCCGAGCGGGGCGGCGAGCGCGCCGAGGAGGGGGATCGGGGCGAACGCGGAGGCTCGAGCGAAGCGCATCGCGCGATGGTAGCCGCGTCCGCGGCGCCGCGCGTGGGAACGCGGTCGTCGCTCCGCGGCGCGCGGCCGGCGACCCCCGGGGGGGCGTCAGAGGTTCTCGACGAAGTACTCGACCACGCGCTCGAGGGCGTAGCGGCGCGCCGCCGGGGTGCGCCAGCCGTGGCGCTCGCCGGGGAAGACGAGCAAATCGAAGCGCTTTCCGGCCGCGACGAGCGCGTCGACGAGGTGGTTCGTGTTCTCGAAGTGGACGTTCTCGTCGAGCAGCGCGTGCACGAGGAGGAGCTTGCCCTGGAGGCCCGCGGCGAGGCGGCCGAGGTCCGTCGCGTCGTAGCCGGCGGCGTTCTGCGTGGGGTGGCCGAGGTAGCGCTCGGTGTAGGCCGAGTCGTACAGGCGGAAGTCCGTCACGGGCGCCGCGGCCACACCGACCTGGAAGCGGCCGGGCGCCTTCAGCATCGCGAGCGCCGTGAGGAAGCCGCCGTAGCTCGCGCCGTGCAGGCCGACGCGCTTCGGGTCGACGAATGGCTGCGCGGCGAGCCAGTCGAGGCCCGCGAGCTGATCGGCGAGCTCGACCTCGCCGAGGTGGCCGTGGAGGGCGGATTCGAAGGCGTGGCCGCGCCCCGAGGTGCCCCGGTTGTCGAGCTGCATCACGACGAAGCCGCGGTCGGCCAGGTGCTGCCAGAGGAGGCGCGGCGACCAGCGGTCGATCACGGTCTGCACGCCGGGGCCGCCGTAGACCATCACGATCGCGGGGTAGCGGCGGCCGGGAACCATCGCGCGCGGCTCGATCATCGCCGCGTGGAGCGGCACGCCGCCCGGCCCCGGCACCGTCACGATGCGGGGCGCGCGGAGCTTCAGCGCGGCGAGGTCGGGGTCGAGGGGCGTCGGCAGCTCGCCCATCGCCTCGCCGGCGTCGCTCCTCACGATCGCGGCCGGCGCGCGCGCGGTCGCCGAGTGCACGTCCGCGAACGTGCGACCCCGCGCGTCGACCACCGGCGCGTGCACCCCCGGCTCGGGCGTCAGGCGCGAGGCCGGCCCCGCGCCGTCGAGCGGCGCGCGGTAGAGATGCCGCTCGAGGGGCCCGTCCTTCGTCGCGGTGAACAGCGCGAGGCCGCGCTCCTCGTCCACGCCGACGAGATCGTCGACGTCCCACTCGCCCGACGTCACCGCGCCGATTCGCGCGCCCGTCGCCGCGTCGCGCAGCTCGAGGTGCTTGCGCCCGCCCGCCTGCGTGATCCAGAGCACGCGCGGCGTCCTCTCGAGCGGCCACACGTCGGTCGGCTCGAGCCAGGTCGTCGACCGCTCGACCGCGAGCTCGCGCGCGCCCTGTCCGTCCACCTCGGCGCGCACGAGCGCGATCCGCTGCTGATCGCGTGAGATCGCCTCGAAATAGAGCGCGCGCCCGTCCGGCGCGAAGCGGAAGCGCGCGAAGTAGCGATCGCCCTCGCCGGGCGGCCGGATCCACGTCGTCCTCTTCGTCGCGACGTCGATGACGCCGATGCGCACCGCCGGGTTCGTGCCGCCGGCGAGCGGGTAGCGCTGCATCATCAGGTCGGGCTTGCCGCCGCGGCTGCCGAGCACCGGCACCTCGGCGACCTTGCGCTCGTCGACCTCGAGGTACGCGAGCTTGTCGCAGCCCGGCGACCAGAAGAGGCCGCTCGGCTCGTCGAGCTCCTCCTGGCCGTTGAAGTCGGCCTGGCCGCGCGTCACGCCCTCGGGCGCGCCCTGGGTCAGCTCCGTCACGCGCTTGGTCGCCACGTCGACGACGGCGATCTCTCGGCCGCGGACGAACGCGACCCGCGCGCCCGACGCGCAGATCTTCGGGTCGATCTCCGGCTCCTGCGTGTCGGTCAGGCGCTCGACCGCGCCGGCGCCGGTCCGCACGAAGACGTCGCCGCCGATCGGCAGGAGCAGCACGGGCGCCTTCTTCGCCCAGGCGTACGACGAGATCCCCTTCGCGCGCTGCCGCTGGCGCTCGCGGCGCAGCTCCTCCTCGCGCGACGGCGCGCGATCGCCGCCGATCACGTCCTTCGCCCGCGCCAGGACGCGCGTCGTGCGCGTCGCCAGGTCGAACGCGAACAGCGCCATCTCGTCGTTCTGCGTCTCGCTCTGCAGGAACGTCACGAGGCCGCCGTCGGGCGAGAACGCGATCGCGCGCGGCACCTGCCAGCCCGGCTCGGGGTAGCGCGCCATGCGATCGAACGTCACCGCGCTCGCCTCCGGGCCGAGGGCCTTGGGGCGATCGGGCGGCGCGGTCGCGGCGCGCGCGAGCTCGCCGAGGAGCGGGTGGCGCGGGCCGGGCCC
>CAIVJW010000150.1 GCA_903906315.1 uncultured delta proteobacterium
CGCGGCGGGCGCGGCGGACGCGGCCGTGATCGCGGCGCCCGGGGTGACGCCCGAGGGCAAGGTGATCCTGAACGTCGCGGGCGAGGAGGAGCTCCGGCGCCTCCCGGGCATCGGCAAGGTCCGAGCGCGCGCGATCCTCGAGCTGCGGGCGCGGATCGGCAAATTTCGCCGGGCCGAGGACCTCCTGCGGGTGCGCGGCCTCGGGCGGCGCTCGTTCGCGCGGCTGCGGCCCCTCGTCTTGATCGACCCGCCCCCGTGACCGCCAGCGACGTCGGGCCGCTCGGAGGCGCCGCGCGAGGCGGTATGATCGCCGGCGTGCCCCTCGTCGCCTCGCGACCGAGCCTCGTCGCCCGCGTCCTCGAGCGCGTCCGCGCGTGGAGCGACGCCGTGCGCAGGGCGATCGTGATCGCGCTGCTCGCGGTGGTCTACGCGATCGTCCTCCCGGCCTTCGCCGTCTACGTCCGCGTGCTGCGCGCGGAGCCCCGCGGCTGGCAGCGCCGGGCCGACGCCGACGTGGCCGCGATAGGCCGCCTCCGCAGGCCGTTCTGACATGCCCCGGCACGTCCTCGGCCTCTCGGCGTTCTTCCACGACTCGGCCGCGTGCCTGCTGCGCGACGGGGAGATCGTGCTCGCCGTCGAGGAGGAGCGCCTCTCGCGCGTCAAGCACGACCACGCCTATCCCGACCGCGCGATCGCGGCCTGCCTCGACGCGGCCGGGATCGCGGCGGCCGACGTCGACGCCGTCGTCTTCTACGAGAAGACGCTTCCGAAGCTCGAGCGCCAGCTCGACACCTGGCTGCGCGGCTTTCCCCGGTCGTACACGTCGTTCGTGCGGTCGATGTCGCGGTGGCTCGACGGGCGCCTCGACCTCGCGCGGTGGATCGCGCGGCGGAGCGGGTTCCGCCGCGAGATCCTGTTCTCGGAGCACCACCTGTCGCACGCCGCCTTCGCGTTCTTCTCGTCGCCCTTCGACGAGGCGTCGGTGATCGTCGCCGACGGCGTGGGCGAGTGGGCGACGACGAGCGTGTGGTCGGCCGGCCCGGGCGGCCTCGTCGCGGACCGCGAGATCCGCTTCCCCGACTCGCTCGGGCTCTTCTACTCGATGATCACGGCTCACCTCGGCTTCCGCGTGAACGAGGACGAGTACAAGGTGATGGGCCTCGCCGCGTACGGGCGGGACTCGTTCCGCGACGCGATGGCCGCGATCCTGCCGTTCGAGGACGACGGCGCCTTTCGCCTGAGCCGCGCGTTCGTCGACCCCGCGGGGCGCGAGCGCCTCTCGCGCCCCGCGATCGACCGCCTGATCGGCCCCGCGCGCGTCCCGGGCGGCCCGATCGAGGACCGTCACCGCGATCTCGCCCGCAGCGCGCAGGTGCGGCTCGAGGAGGCGCTGCTGCGCGTCGAGGCGACGCTGCCCGCCGGGATGCCGCTCTGCGCGGCCGGCGGCGTGGCGCTCAACGGCGCCGCCAACGCGCGGCTCGCCCGGCGCAGGCCGCTCTTCGTGCCCTTCGCCCCGGGCGACTCCGGCGCCGCGATCGGCGCCGCGCAGGTCGGCTGGCACCTCGCCGGCATCGGGGGCGATCGGCCGGCGCGCGCGCGCGTGACCCCGTTCCTCGGGCCTTCGTTCGACCGGGCCGCCTGCGCCGAGGCCGCTCGCGCCGCCGGGCTCGAGGCGCGCCCGCTCGTCGAGCTCGGCGGCGACGCGCACGTGGCCGACGCCCTCGTCGCCGGCGCGATCGTCGGCTTCTTCGACGGGCGCATGGAGTTCGGCCCGCGGGCCCTCGGCGCGCGCAGCATCCTGGCCGACCCGCGCCGCGCCGAGATGCGCGACGTCGTCAACGCGCGCATCAAGCACCGCGAGCCCTTCCGCCCGTTCGCGCCGGCGATCCTCGAGGAGCGCGTCGCGGACTGGTTCGAGGAGGCGCGGCCGGTGCCCTTCATGCAGGAGATCCTGCCGGTGCGGGCCGATCGGCGAGCGGACCTCGCGGCCGTCGTCCACGTCGACGGCACCGGGCGCCTGCAGACGGTGAGCGCGGCCGATCTCCCCCGCTTGCACGCGCTCCTCTTGCTCTTCGAGGCGCGCACGGGCGTGCCGGTGCTGCTCAACACGTCGTTCAACGTCGCGGGCGAGCCCATCGTGTGCACGCCCGAGGACGCTTGTCGGTGCTTCGTGGCGGCGGACCTCGACGCGCTCGTGCTCGGCGAGCTGTGGATCCGCAAGCGTCCCGGCTGAAAGCGGCGACCGCTCCTCGGCGCTCCCTTCGACACCGCGTCGGGTCGCCCGCGACGGGAGAGGCGGACTGCCAACCTGCGATCCGCCGCCGGGACGCCAGGCCGGCGTGACGCGGCCGCGCGGACCATTCTTGGACTGTCTGCCATTGTGCGGCGCGCAGGGGACAGCACTCGAGAACCGCTCTATCGTGTTCGATTCGTGGACCCGACGAACCGACCCGAATCGCTCGACCTCGCTCGCGCCGAGGTCGGCCAGGCTGTGCTCGACCTCCTGCCCGGGGTCGCTTGCCTGTTCACCGCGGACCTCGGGATCGCGCGGTGCAACGAGGCGTTCGAGCGCGCTTCCGGCTGCTCGGCGGAGGAGCTCGCCGCGAGGCGCGCGCCGGATCTCTTCGCGGCGGACGACCGGGCCACGGTCGTCGCGTGGCTCGCGCGCGTGCTGGCGGGGGCGTCGGACGCCCTCCAGGTGTCGATCGCGTCGACGGCGGGCGCGTCCACGCCCTACCTGATCTCCGGCAAGCGGATCGTGGTCGGCGGCGCCCCGTGCGTGCTGGCCGTCGGCGCGGACGTGACGGACCGCGTGGGCGACGCCGAGGCCGTCCGACGCAGCGAGGAGAAGCTCCGCTGGACCCTCGAGCGCAGCCCCCTCTCGATGGCGATCGTCCGGATGGACGGCACGATCGAGTACATCAATCGGCGCGCCGTCGAGACCTTCGGCTACCCGCACGAGGACATCCCGACGATGGAGCGGTGGTTCGCGCTGGCGTACCCCGACCCCGCCTATCGCGCGCACGTGCTCGTCGGGTGGATGGGCCGGGTCGAGCGTGCGATCGTCTCGGGCGAGGAGATCGAGCGCTGGGAGTACGAGGTCACGTGCAAGGACGGCACGGTCAAGACGACCGTGATCTTCGGCGTGATCGTCGCCGACACGGTCTTCGTCATGTTCGACGACATCACCGAGCGCAAGCGGGCCGAGGAGAGCGCGCTGCGCGAGCGCGAGCACAACTTCAGCTCGCTCTCGGAGAACTCGAGCCACGCGATCCTCGTGGTGCTCGCGAGCGGCGCCGCCTGCTACGCCAATCGCCAGGCCGTCGAGGTCACCGGCTACGAGGTCGGCGAGCTGCTCGCGATCGACCTCGACCGGCTGGCGAGCCCGGGGGATGCGGTCGACTTCGCCGAAGCTGCGCGCGCCGCGCTCTCGGGCGGCGCGGATCCTTCGCCGATCGAGGCGCGGCTCGTGACGAAGCGAGGCGCGGTCGTGCCGGTCGAGGTCACCGCGGCGCCGACCACGTGGACGGGGGAGCGCGCGGCGCTCGTCGTCTTCCGCGACATCTCCGAGCGCAAGCAGCTCGAAGCGCGCGTCGCCCAGGCCGACCGGCTCGCGAGCATGGGCACGCTCGCCGCGGGCGTGGCGCACGAGATCAACAACCCGCTCGCCTACATCCTCGACAACGCCCGGATCCTCGCCGCGGAGACCCCGCGCCTCGCGGCGGCCGTCGAGCGTTGCAGCGCGGCGCTGCGCGATCGCGTGGGCGCCGAGGAGCACGCCGCGATCCTCGGCGACGCGGCCGAGCTCCTCACGCCCGCGTCGCTGGCCGAGCTCTCCGAGCGCGCGGCCGAGGCGCTCGACGGCACGCTCCGGATCCGCGGCATCTCCCGCACGCTGGGCAATTTCTCGCGCGGCGATCGCGAGGAGCTCGGCGAGGTCGACCCGCGAGCCGCGCTCGAGTCCGCCCTCAAGATGGTCGGCAACGAGATCCGCCACCGGGCGGAGCTCGTGCGGCGGCTGGACCCCGTCCCGGCCGTGACGGCTTCGGCGGGCAAGCTCTCGCAGGTGTTCCTGAACCTCCTCATCAACGCGGTCCAGGCCATCGACGAGGGACACGCCGCCGACAACCGCATCGACGTGCGCACGTGGAGCGAGGGGGCGGAGGTCTTCGTCGCGATCGGCGACACCGGCCAAGGCATCCCGAAGGAGTCCCTCGAGCGCATCTTCGACCCGTTCTTCACCACCAAGGGCCCGGGCAAGGGGTCGGGCCTCGGGCTGTCCATCTGTCGCACGATCGTCGGCGAGCTCGGCGGCGACCTCCGCGTCGAGAGCGCGATCGGGCAGGGGACGACCGTCGTCGTCCGCCTGCCGGCGCGCGTGGCGGTCTCGGTCGCGGTCGCGAGCGCCGTCCCGGCGGCCGTCGGCGCGCCGGCCGTCGTCCGTCGCGGCAGGATCCTGGTGGTCGACGACGAGGCGGCGCTGCGCCGCAACCTCCAGAGGCAGCTCGGGCGCGCGCACGACGTCGTGACCGTCGGGTCCGGCGAGGAGGCGCGTCGCCTGCTCGAGACCGACACGGCCTTCGATCTGATCCTGTGCGACGTGATGATGCCGCACCTGTCCGGTCCCGAGCTGCACGCGTGGCTCGTCGCGCGCGACCCCGCGGTCGCCGATCGCATGGTCTTCATGACCGGAGGCGCCTTCACGTCGCACGCGACCGAGTACCTCGCGAGCCTCGGCAACGTGCAGCTCGAGAAGCCGTTCGACTCGGCCCTGCTCCGCGCGATCGCGGCCGACCGCGTGGCCGGTCGCGCGGCGAGCGGCTGACTCCTCGCGAGCGGTACGGCAACGATCCCGAGGGCTCGTAGGTCCTCTCGGGGGGCGGTCGGCGCCGCGGTGTGGATGGGACACCGGGGCGATTCGACACGCTCCCGGGGCAGGTCGGGCGGGGTCCTCGCCGCCGCCGCCCGGCCGGAGGGCCTTTCGACCGTCGACCGCCTCAAGGTTCGCGCCGGCGCGTCGCCGAGTTTCAGCCGATCCTCCGCACTGCGAACGCGATCGTCGACCGATTTGCCGCGCCGATCGCCGTGATCAGCGACTACCTCGCGAGGCTCGCGCGCGGGGACATCCCCCCTCGGCTCTGACGCGCTTCTCGCGCTTTCATGTGGCGATGGCGGCTGCGAGGCCCCCTGCCCCCGATTTCCGGGGGGAGGTGAGGTCAGGGCGGTTCGACGCGACTCCGGACCTTTCCGGCGGGAAGCTAGCCGCGGCGCTTCGAGGTGTTCAGCGCCACCGCTTCGCGCAGGAGCGCCGTGAAGGCAGGCTCGTCGAGCGCGTCGCCTTCATGCAGGTCAATCGCTCGCCGGGTGTTGCCTTCGAGGCTGGAGTTGAAGAGCCTGGCCGGGTCCTTCAGGTGAGCGCGTACCGTTCGACGTGGCTTGCGCGTCCGCCGTGTGCTCCCCTTCGAGGGCCGGCCGCCGCTCGATCGCGGTCGCCCTCGCCGACCCGTGAACCCCCGTCCGACGCCGCAGACTCCTCCGGGGCGCGCCCGCTTCGCCCGCGACGTCGTGCGCTTCGTCCTGTCCGGAAAGCGCCTCTGGCTCATCCCGATCCTGATCGTGATCGGCCTCGTCTCGCTCCTCGCCGCCGTCGGCGCGCTCACGCCCTACGCGGCGTTCCTCTACCCGCTCTGACCGGCGATGAAGCCGCCGAGCCCTGCGCGCGCGATCGCCCTCGCCCTCGCCCTCGCGGGGGTGGCGATCGTCGTCGTGAACCGCGTCGACCCCGACGAGTCGCGCGGCCTCGGCGTCCTCGTGGCCGCCGTCGGCGCGCTCGGCCTCGTGCGCCGCGAGGCGACGGCCCTCGCGCGCGCGATCGAGGTCACGGCGGTGGCGGTGCTGGTCCTGGTCGGCGGCGAGCTCGCGGTGCGGCGCGAGAACGGCCGCGCGCAGGCCGCCTACGCCGAGCGCACGATGCACTTCGTCGACGACCCGCTGCTCCGCTACGAGCTCCGGCCGGGCGTCGCCTGCGGCGCGGGCACGACGAACGCGCGCGGGATGATCGACGTGCCGCGCGCCGAGCCGAAGCCCGCCGGCACGCTCCGCGTCGCCTGCCTCGGCGACTCGGTCGGCGGCGACTGCTCGCTCCCCGAGGACAACGCCTGCGCCGCCCTCGAGCGGGTGCTCCGCGAGGCGCGCGGCGGGCGACCCGTCGAGGTGCTAAACTTCTCGGTCCCGGGCTATTCGACGCTCCAGGAGGCGCGCGCGCTCGAGCGCAAGGCGCTGCCGTTCTCGCCCGACGCGGTGGTCGTGCTCTACGTGGTGAACGACCCGTACCCCGATCTGGCCATCTCCCACCATCTGCCCGGGCACCTCAAGTTCGAGCACCTGATCTGGAGCGGCCTCCGGCTCGCCGGATACCGCCTCTTCGGGCCGGTGATCGATCCGCTCGGCGGGATGCTGACCGCGCTGCACGAGGCGCCGCGGTCGTGGGACGGCGTCGTCGTCGCGGGCTTCGATCGGATCCGCGCGGTCGCCGAGGCGCGTGACCTGCCCGTCGCCGTCGCGGTGTTTCCGATCTTCACGCCGGCGCCGCTGCCGGGCACCGCGGCCATCTACGCGAAGGTCGTCGCCGAGGCCGATCGGCATGGCTTCGTGGGGCTGGATCTGTCGCGGGTCGCGTATGCCGACGAGCCGGTCGCGGGCCTCCTCAAGCCCTCGCGGGACCTGATTCACCCGAACGCGCGCGCGCACCGGCTCGCGGCCGAGGCCATCGCGCGCGCCTTGCTCGCGAAGCGCCCGGAGCTCGCCCGATGACCCTCGCCCCGCCGGGCGCGGGCGCGTGGAGCCTCCGCGGCCTCGCGCGCGCCGCGGCGATCGGCGCGGTGGCCCTCGGCGCCGGCGCGGCCGCGGGTTACGCGGTGAGCCACGAGCGCGGGCCGGGATCCGCGTCGTCCTCGGCGTCGCCGCCGGCACGCGCCGCGGCGGGGCCGGTCGAGCTCGCCGTGATCGCGCCAATCGCGCCGGGCGCCGCGATCGCCGGCTACACCGTCGACTTCGTCCGCGCCATCGGGCCCGAAGGCCAGATCACGATCGAGTGCTCGAGGGGCGCCGCGCGCGCCCGGATCGAGCTGGCGCGGCTCGCGGCCGGCGCGCCCGATCCCCCCGCGAAGGCGGGGCCGTACGCCGTCTACTACGGCGGAGGCGCCCCGCCGGGCGACGGAGAAAGGCTCGCGCGCGCGGTCGCGGCGGTCGTCGCCGATCACCTCGATCGGGACGTCCCGGCGCGGCTCGGGCCGCTCGCGGCGCCGCGCGCGCGGTAGCCAGACCCTCGCCGAAAAGGATTTGCAGCAACCTCGCGCGGGGATTCCGGGCCACCCGGAGGAGAAGCTCACCACGGAGGCTCGCTTGCCGAGCGCGACTTGCGCCGCTGACGACCAGCCAGGCGCGGAGGTCGTCGACGGCGCTGCCGACCTGGCGGAACCGGTCCGTCTCGAGGACCTCAAGCGTGTCGTCGAAGGTCCGCTCCAGGAACGCTTGCCACCCTTCGCCTTCGAGGTGCTCGAGGAGCGACACGGCCCGAGCCTATCGGCGGCGCGCTGGGTCGGGAAACCGCGACCGCGCGGCCTGCGGAGAGGCGCGCGCGCCGAGGCGGCGAGGATCGCCCGAACGGGCGCGAGGATCCGCCAAAGGGGCGCGAGGATCGCCCGAACGGGCGCGAGGATCCGCCAAAGGGGCGCGAGGATCGCCCGAACGGGCGCGAGGATCCGCAAAAGGGGCGCGAGGATCGCCCGAACGGGCGCGAGGATCGGCCAAGGAGACGCGAGGGATCAGCTCGGCGAGGCGCCGTTCGGCTTCGCGTCTGCGGCGGCGGGCTCGGCGACGGCCTTGCGCGTGGCGGCGGCGTTCCTCGGTGTTGGCGTGGGCTTCTTCGTGGCGAGCTTCTTCGGCATCAGGCTCCTCGTGACGTGGGAGGGTGCGACGAGGACGGAGGAGCGCGGACGAGGAGAGGGCGCGTCAACGAGAGCGTGGCGCGCCGATGGATCGGTTGGAGCCGGCGTCGGCGCGGGGGTGGCCGCTGGTCGGCGTGCGCCGGCGCGTGCCGGAATGCGATAACGTCCGCCGAAGGCTCGAAGGGCGAGAACGACGATGACGACGCTCGAGATCCAGGGGTTTGCGCGCCTCGCCGACGTGTCGATCCCGTTCGGCGACCTGACCGTGCTCGTGGGGCCGCAAGGATCGGGCAAGAGCCTCGCGGCGCAGTGGCTCGAGGCGGCGATCGACGGAAAGCGCATCATCGCCGAGCTGGCGAGTGGTACTGGATCGCGTCGGGAGCGATCGACTTCGTGCCCCACGACAAGAAGACCTCCCCGCCGAGGCACGCAAAGGCGACTTCGTCCTCGAGCTCACCGAGGGCAGGGATCGCCCGCGCGAGACGGCGACGACGCAGGCCGCCTGAGCCGCGGTGCGCACCCCTCCCTGAGCCGGCGAAGCCGGCGATTGGGGAGCGGCCGGCCGCGCGCAGGCGCGCAGCGCCGAGCACGGACGGGGGGTGGGCATCGAATGCTCCGCCCGGTCGGGTCCCCGCATCGTCGCCGACACCTGCCGCAAGACTTTCTCCCGACACGCACCTAGATTGCTCGGACCCCCCAGCGTCAGGATCGCATCGCATGACACTCGCCGGCCGACCCCTCTCCCTGCTCCTCGTTGCTGCGGCGCTGTCCTCGGGCGCGTGCGCCGCCGGGAGCGCGGGATCCACCTCCGGCGCCGGCGGCGGCGGGGCCACGTCCGGGGAGGGCGGCTCCGGCACCGGCACCGGCACGACGGGAGCCGGCGGCGCCGAGCCGATGATCGACGCGGGCGGGACGGGCGGCGGCGGGCCGGGGGGCGGCTGCTCGGTCGCGGCGACGCGCGTCTACCTGCTCGCCAAGGGACAGGAGCTCCACAGCTTCGACCCGGCGACGCTCGCGCTGTCGAAGGTCGGCGCGCTCGCCTGCCCCGGCAGCGGCGCGGCCACGCCGTTCTCGATGTCGGTCGACCGATCGGGCAAGGCCTGGGTGCTCTACAACGACGGGCAGCTCTTCAACGTCGACACGGAGACCGCGGCTTGCCAGAAGACGGCGTTCGTCTCGGGGCAGGGCGGGTTCACGAAGTTCGGCATGGGCTTCGTCTCCGACGCCGTCGGCGGGGACGCCGAGAGCCTCTACGTCGCGAACGCGGACGGCATCGCGAAGCTCGACACGACCACGCTCTCGATCGCGCCGATCGGCGCCTTCGGCTTTGCCGCGATGGCCGAGCTGACCGGCACCGCCGACGCGCGCCTGTTCGGCTTCTTCTACGGCTTTCCGCCGTACATCGCCCAGATCGACAAGGCGACCTCGAAGCCCCTGGCGGAGGCGCCGCTCGACACGATCGACGCGGGGACGGGCTTCGCGTTCGCCTTCTGGGGCGGCGATTTCTGGATCTTCACGGCGACGAGCGACTCCGACTCGCAGATCCACCGGTACGCGCCCGCGACGCAGGCCACGACCCAGGTGAAGGCGAGCGTCGGCTTCAAGGTCGTCGGCGCCGGCGTGTCGACCTGCGCCCCGCTCGAGGTCCCGAAGTGACCGTGACGTGCCCCCCGCGCGCGGTGGTCCTGCGCGCCCCGTAGGATAGGTCGTTTCCCGCGGCGCCCCGTGCGACGCCGCCCAGCCGGAGCTCCTCATGCGCCTCGTGCCTCGAAGCCTCGTCCTCGCGTCCGCCATGCTCGTCGCGTGCGCGGCGTCCGAGCAGGTCACCGACCCGGGATCCGGCGACGGCGCCGGCGGGGCGTCGACCACCGGCACGGGGGGCGCGGCGGGCAGCGGCGGCCAGCTCGCGAGCGGCGGCGCGGCCGCCGGCGGGCAGCACGCGGGCGGCGCCGGTGGGCGCGGTGGTCAGGGCGGGGCCGGCGGCGGTGGGATTCCGTGCGTCGCGCCGTCCGCCGACTGCAACCACGACGCCGCGGACGGCTGCGAGTCGGACCTCGACCTCGACCCGACGAGCTGCGGCGCGTGCGGGACGGTCTGCCCCGCGAAGCAGAACGGCAAGGCGACGTGCGAGGGCGGCGTCTGCGCGAGCGCCTGCGCGCCGGGCTTCGCCGATTGCAACGGCGTGGCGGGCGACGGCTGCGAGGTGAGCACCGCGAACGACGTGGGCAACTGCGGCGCCTGCGGTCACGCCTGTTCCCCGGGGCCGAACGCGCCCGCCGCGTGCCAGGCGGGCACCTGCTACCTCGTCTGTCCCCCGAAGACCGGGGACTGCGACGGCAACGCGGTCAATGGATGTGAGCAGGACCTGCTCGTCGACCCGGCGAACTGCGGCGCGTGCCACAAGGACTGCGGCGGCGCCGGGTGCGTGCAGGGATCGTGCTCGTGCGCGAGCGAGACCCAGCAGGGCAACCCCGTCCCGCTCGACGTGTTCCTCATGATCGACCGGTCGAGCTCGATGTCGAGCCTCGTGGTCGGCGGCGGGACGCGCTGGACCGCCGTCACGACGGCCCTGACGGCGTTCTTCGACGATCCGCAGAACGCGGCCGTCGGCGTCGGCATGCAGTACTTCGCGCTGCCCTACTCGGTGCCGCCCCCCGACGGCTGCACCACCGACGCGGACTGCCTGGGCTACGCGCCGTGCGTGTTCTTCTCGTGCGACGGCAACGGCGGCAGCACCGACTCGTGCGACGCCGCCGACTACGCCAAGGCCGACGTCGAGATCGCGCCGCTCGACGCCGCGCAGCGCGCCGCGCTCGAGTCCTCGATCGCCGCGCACCAGCCGCAGCACGACACGCCGACCGCGCCCGCGCTCGAGGGCGCGATCCAGCACGCGAGCGCGTGGGCGAAGGCGCACCCGACGCACGTCACGGTCGTCGTGCTCGCGACCGACGGCAAGCCCACCGAGTGCACGGTCACCGCGCCCGCCGAGGTCGCGAAGATCGCGGCGGCCGGCGTCGCGGCGAGCCCGAGCGTCAAGACGTTCGTCATCGGCGTCGGCCCGTCGCTGCAGTCGCTCGACGCCATCGCGGCCGGCGGGGGCACGGGCGCCGCGTTCCTCGTCGACTCGAACGCGAACGTGGTCCAGCAGTTTGGCGCCGCGCTCGCCCAGATCCACAAGTCCGCGCTCGGCTGCGAGTACGCGATCCCCGTCCCGAAGCAGGGCAAGCTCGACTACCAGAAGGTCAACGTCGAATACACGCCGGGCAATGGCGGCGCTCCGCAGCTGCTCTCGAACGTGGCCAATCAGGCGGCGTGCGATCCGAACACGGGTGGCTGGTATTACGACGACAACCTCGATCCGAAGAAGATCCTCCTCTGCGACGCGAGCTGCGCGCAGATCGGCGCGGACGCGAAGGCGAAGATCGACGTCGTCCTCGGCTGCGCGACCGTGCACCTGTAGGGCCTGCGCGCCGATCGCGTCACGGCGCGTGGCTCACCCACTCGAGCTGCGTCACGAACTCGCCCTTGCCCACGCAGTCGCGGATGCGCGTGGGCGCGTCGGCCTCGGAGCCGTCGGCCGCGACGATCTCGACGTGGGCGCAGTTGTTCGCCGCGTCGTCGAGGAGGTAGACGACGCGGGTGCCGTCGGGCGAGTAGCGCGCGCGGCCAGCCTGCCGGTCGACGACGAGCACGGGGTCGCTCCCGTCGGGCTTCGAGGACCACAGCGTGCCCTGGTCGGCGTAGTCGGTGTAGAGCATTCGACCCCCGTCCGGCGAGAGGCGCGGCCCGTCGGCGCTCGGTCGCACGTCGACGGAGGGGCCTTGAGGCAGCGGCTCCCTGGACAGGAAGCGTGCCTGTTTGCCGCCCGAGATGGCGATTCGCGTGAAGAAGATCGCGGCCTCGTCGGGCGTCGGCGCGGGGTGGAGCGTCATCTGCCCGGCAGCGTCGGGCGCGAGGAACTCGAAGGCGAGGGTCGCCAGGTCGATGCGGCCGATGCGGTATCCCTTGCTCGAGAAGTCTGCCTGGAAGTCGTAGCGGCGACAGACGTAGAGGTATTTTTCGCCCGGGCCGAAGAGGTGACACTCGTCGTTGAGGTTGCCCTTCGCGACGAGGGTGACCGACTGCGACGCGGCGTCGTAGACCCACGAGTGCTGGATGGCGTCGCCGAGCGCGAGGCCATAGTGCTTCTCCTGCTCGGGATCGCCGCAGGCGAACGCGATCCGGTCGCCGGTCGGCGTCGCGCCGAGCGACCAGATCCGGTACGCGCGGAAGACCTCCTGGGCGCCCGCGCCGTCGGGCGACATGGCGAGCACGCGGTTCGGGGTGCTCTGCCAGTCGTTGAAGAGGATCGACTCGCCCGCGGGCAGGGGAAGGTGCGGCGCGAACTGGATGTCGGCGGCGGTCGGCGTGTACTCGGCGCCGCCGCCCGCGCCGCCGCTCCCGCCCGCGCTCCCGCCTGCGCCGCCGCTCCCGCCCGCGCCCCCGTGCTCGCCGCCGCCGCCATGGCCGCCCGCGCCGCCCGCGCCGCCGAGGCCCGTCGTGGTGGCGGTCGTCGTGGCGGTCGTCGCCGTCGTGGTGGCGTCGGTCGAGCCGCACGCGGCCGCGAAGGCGCCGAGGAACGCGGCGACGGAGAGGATCCGGGGGCTACGCATGATGCGCGAGCATCGGGGAGGCTCGCGAGGCCGTCAACGCGGCGTCGGTGCGGACCCGGGCCTGCGCCCGGCGCATCGGGCGGGGCCGCCGCCGCCCGAGGGCCTCGGGCGCGCTCGTCAGGCGTCGCCGGAGGCGTCGCGGGCGGGCTCGGCGAGCGCGTAGTAGACGTTGAGCTTGTCGCGGTCGCCGAGCCCGACGCAGATCCAGCGGAAATCCAGGGTGAACGCGGCCTCGAGCCTCGCCACGGCGGGGTGCCGCGCGAGCCGATCCGCGATCGGCGGCAGGGCGCGCACCTCGCGCCAGGGCAGCTCGCACTCGGCGAGGCCGAGGTCGATCTCGACCGGGTGGCGCACGCCGTCGTCGCCCGGGCCGGCGAGGCGGTGGACGGTCAGTAGCTCGCCGATCTCGTCGACGCCCGCGGCCGCGAGCGCTTCGACGATCGGGCAGGGCCCGAGCCGAGCGATCACCTCGCGCGTCGCGGTCGGCGGGTGGGAGAAATAGAGCTTCGCGCCCGCGAGGCCGTGCGCGCCGAGGTCGAGGCCGACGAGGTGCAGCTCGCCGGCGTCGGCGAGCTCGGCGCCGAGCGGGCGGCCGAGCATCGCGCTCGCGAGGTCGAGCGCCGCGGCGCGCGCGCCGGGCCGGAGCTGCAGCCAGAGCTTGGCCCGCGTGGCGCCGTCGCCGTCGTCGGCGTAGCCGAACAGCACCTCCGTGGCGAGCGGGCTCCGGGCGGCGCGCAGCACCCGCCGGCTCGCCTCGATGGCCGCGTCGCCGAGGGGGCGGGCGAAGTCGATCAACGTCGCCGCGGTGCCCGCGGGATCGCGCCCGACGTCCGGCAGGGCGTACGAGAAGCGCAGCAGGCGCAGCGCGCCGCGGTCGCACGAGAACGAGGGCTCGAGGACGTTCCAGCGGTGGACGTGGTCGCGCGCGAACCGGGTCAGGATCGCGTCCGTGAGCGCGTCGAGGCGCGCGCCCCGGGCGCCGGACTCGCGCGCGAGCCAGTCGATCAGCGCGCGCGCACGCCCGAGGTCCACCCCGCGGATCGGCGCGTGGCAGCGGGGATAGTCGGGATCGGGCTCGCCGCGCGCCTCGCAGCCGGCTCGCGCCCCGCAGCCGGTGCAGCGGGCGAGGGGCAAGCGGCTCCCGCTGCGCATCACGCGCACGAGCGTACCAGAGGCGAGCGAGCGCCCGGCGTGCTAGGAGCCGACGCGTGCTGGATCCTCCGCGCGTGCTCCGCGCTTGGCGGGCCTCTCGAGGTCGCGCAGGGGGCGTCGCCCTCGCCCGGGTTTCGCCGATCCGCCGCGGGAGCCGCCGGTCGGGCCGCGTGCTACCCGTCCACCCGTCCGAGGCCGCCCAGGCCGCCCCTGCCCGTCGATGATCCTCGAGGAGCTACAGGCCGAAAACGATCGGCTCCGGGCCGAGAACGCCGTCCTCCTCGGCGTGCTCGAGGAGCGGGCGGCGACGCGCGAGCTGGGCCTCGCGCTGGCCGCCGCTGCCGTGCGCCTCGGGCCGATGCCGAACGCGGACCTCGACGCCGCCATCGGCGGCGCGCTCGGCCTCATCGGCGCAGCCCTGCGCGCCGACCGGGGGTTCGTCGTCCTCTTCGCGCGTGACGGCGGCTACGAGCGCACGCACGAGTGGCACGCCGCCGGCGTCACGCCCCTGCCGGCCGCGCTCCGGTCCGATCGCCTCGACCCGTTCCGCGCTCTCGCGGCCTCGCGCGATCCCGTGATCGTGTCCGAGAGCCGCGCCGGCGTCGACGGCGTCGACCGCGCTCTGCTCGCACAAAGCGGCGCCAAGAGCCTCCTCCTTCTCCCGATGCTCCTCGGCGGCGCCCCCATCGGCGTCGTCGGCTTCGACTCGTTGGCTGCCGAGCAGAGCTACCCGGCGCCGGTCCTCGGGCTGCTCCGCACGGCGGGGTCCATGTTCAGCAGCGTCGTCGTACGGCTGCGGCAGGACGCGCAGTGGGACAAGCTGGTCGGCTGCCTGCTCGCCTTCGGGCCGAGCCCCCGCGACAACATCCAGCGGCTCACCGCGCTCGTCGGCGAGCTGCTCGGCGGCCTGGCGGCGTTCTACGACCGCTTCGACGATGGCCTGCTGCGGTCGTGGGCGACGTGGCGGGCCCCGCAGGGCCATGGAAAGGTGAGCGATCCTGCCGGGCGCCTCTGCACCGAGGTCATCCGCCACGGCCACGGGGAGGTCGTCGTCGTGCGCGATCTCCAGCGCTCGACGTACGCGAGCTCCGACCCGAACGTGGCGGCATGCGGGCTCGCGACCTACGTGGGCCGCGCCATCGCGCTCGACGGGCGCGCGGTCGGCGCCCTCTCGGTGGTCTTCGGCGAGGACGTCGACCCGACGCCGGACGAGCGCCGCTTGCTCGGCGCGATCGCCAACGCGGTCGCCGCCGAGGAGCTCCGCGCGCACGCCTTGGCCACCCTCGTCCAGAGCGAGCGGGCGGCGCGCGTCGTCTTCGACCACAGCCTCGACGGCATCCTGATCACCGGAGGCGTCGGAGATGGCGGCGTGCGCTCGGCGAACCCGGCTGCGTGCGCGATGCTCGGGTACGCCGAGGAGGAGCTCGTCGGCCTGCACCGCGCCGATCTCGTCGCCGACCTCACGGGCCTCGACGCATTCCTGGCCGACCGGGCACGGCTCGGCTGGGCGCGCGCCGACGTGACTTACGTCCGCAAGGACGGCTCGCGGTTCACGGCCGACGTCGTCTCGTCGTCCGTCGTGGTGCCGGGGCGCGAGGGACCGCACAACATCGTCATCCTCCGCGACGCGACCGAGCGGGTCCGCGCCGCCGAGGGGCTCGAGCGCGGGCGGGCGGTGCTCGCCGCCACGCTCGAGTCGACGGCCGACGGCATCCTCGCGGTCGACGCCGACCGGCGCCTCGTCTGCCATAACCGAAAATTCGTCGAGATGTGGCGCGTCCCCGAGGAGATCCTCGCGCGGGGCGACGACGAGAGCCTGCTCGGTCACGTCCCGCCGCAGCTCGCCGATCCCGAGGCCTTCTCCGAGCGGCTGCGCGCGATCTACGCCGATCCGACCGCGGAGATCCTCGACGCCGTGGAGCTCGCGGACGGCCGGACGTTCGAGCGGCACTCGATCCCGCTGCGGCTCGAGGGGCAGCGGCCCGGTCGCGTGTGGAGCTTCCGGGACGTGACCGAGCGCGTTCGCGACAAGAAGCGCGAGCGCGAGCTCGAGGAAGAGGTGCGCCAGTCCCAGAAGATGGAGGCCGTCGGGCGGCTCGCGGGCGGCATCGCGCACGATTTCAACAACCTCCTGACGGTCATCGGCGGCTACGCCGCGTTCGTGCGCGACGCGCTCGACGAGGGCGACGATCTGCGCGGCGACATCGTCGAGATCGAGCTGGCGGCCCGCCGCGCGGCGACGCTCACTCGCCAGCTCCTCGCGTTCAGCCGTCGCCAGGTGCTGATGCCGAAGGTGCTGGAGCTGAACGGCGTCGTCGAGGCCATGGAGACCATGCTGAGGCGCCTGCTCGGCGAGGACATCGACGTCCGCACCGCGCTCGACGAGTCGCTCTGGCCGGTGAAGGCCGATCCGGGCCAGCTCGAGCAGGTGCTGGTCAACCTGGCGGTGAACGCGCGCGACGCGATGCCCGCGGGCGGGGTCCTGCGCATCGCCACGCAGAACGTCCTGCTCGACCGCCCGACCGCCGGCCCCGAGGCCGTGCCGCCGGGCCTTTACGTGCGGCTCGACGTGGGCGACACCGGCATCGGGATGGACGAGGCCACGCGCCTGCGCGCCTTCGAGCCCTTCTTCACGACGAAGGAGGTCGGCAAGGGCACCGGGCTCGGGCTGTCGACGGTCTACGGAATCGTGCGCCAGAGCGGCGGCGGCATCGACGTCGAGAGCGCGCCGGGCGCGGGCGCGGTGTTCCGCATCCTGCTGCCGGCCGTGACGGGTCGCCCGGAGCGACTCACCGCCGAAAGCGAGAGGCCGCGGCCGTCGGTCGGCACCGAGGTCATCCTGCTCGTCGAGGACGAGGAGCCCGTCCGCCGCGTCGCGCGCAAGGCCCTCACGGCCGCGGGCTACACGGTCCTCCAGGCGCGCGACGGGGTCGAGGCCCTCGAGCTCCTCGACCGTCGGAGCGGCCCTGTCGACCTGCTGCTGACCGACCTCGTCATGCCGCGCATGGGCGGCT
Source organism: uncultured delta proteobacterium (assembly GCA_903906315.1). Lineage (GTDB taxonomy): Bacteria > Myxococcota_A > Polyangia > Polyangiales > Polyangiaceae > CAIVJW01. The sequence continues at coordinate 16,768 of CAIVJW010000150.1, forward strand.
TCGAGCTGGCCGAGGCGGTCGCCGTGCGCAGGCCCGAGGCCAGGATCCTCTTCGTCTCGGGCCACGTCGACCTCGGCGCCTCCGGTCGAACCCTCCCGCCCGGCGCCGCGCTCCTCGAGAAGCCCTTCCGCCCCGACGTCCTGCTCAAGCGCGTCCGCGACGTGATCGACGGCTGACTCTCGCGCTTCGTGGACAAGCTCTGATCCCCGGCGCGCGCTAGGCTCCCGCCGCCGTGACCGACCCCGAACCCGTGACCGCCGCCCCCTCCGCGCCCGCCCCCGCCCGGCGACTCGTGAAGCCCGTCCTGCTCGTGCGCCTCGGCGCCCTCGCCGTCGCGGTGCTGCTCGCCGTCGCGACGACGCTCCTCGTGGTGCGCAAGAACGCCCGCGGGCCGCTCCCGCTGCTCGGCGCCGTGCCGGCGTTCACGATGCGCGATCAGCGCGCGCGCCCCGTGTCGAGCGACGCGCTGCGCGGCCAGGTGAGCATCGTCGATTTCTTCTTCACGTCGTGCACGGCCTCGTGCCCGCGCCTGATGGGCCGCATGGCCGACGTCGAGAAGATGCTCGCCGCCAGGAGCCCCGACCGCGACAAGCTCCGCGTGCGCCTCGTGTCGATCACCGTCGACCCGGAGAACGACACGCCCGGCAAGCTCGCGGAGTACGCCACGCGCTACCACGCGAACCCCGACCGCTGGTGGTTCCTCACGGGCGAGGCCGACGCCCTGCAGCGCGTCGTCGTCGACGGCTTCAAGGTCCACTACGAGAAGGCCGACCCGGCGATGGGCATCGGCGAGATCATGCACGGTAACTGGTTCATCCTCGTGGATGCGCGCGGCGCGATCCGGGGCTATTACCTCAGCGACGATGCCAAGCGGGTCGAAGAGCTCGTCGATGACGCCGCCCGCCTCGCGGTCGATCCGGGCTGAGGGCGCGCTGATCGCGCTCGGCGCGGCGCTCGTGATCGCCGGCGTCGGCGCGCTCGCCGCGCAGCGGTGGAGGTCGCAGAGCGCCGAGGCCGCCGCGTGCTGCCGCTTCGAGGGGGCCGCGTTCGGCATGACGGGCGCGCAGATCCGAGAGCGCTTCGAGGGCTCGGGCGCCGGGGCGTTCTCGTCGGCGAAGGAGGGCGTCGTCGAGGTCCTGCGCTGGGACCGCAAGGGCGCGGGCGGCCCGTGGCCGGAGAGCATCCGCTTCGAGCTCCACGACGGCATCCTCACCGCCATCCGCGCCAAGCTCGAGCCCGGCGGCGTGCTGACCGACGGCCCGCCGCTCGAGGAGTCGCCCTTCTCGGTGGTCGCGCGCCGGCCGCTCGCCGACGGCCGCATCGACTACGTGGCGCTCGTCCGCGACTGCACGCGCCAGCAGGCCGAGATCGCCGCGATCCTCGGCGCGGCGCGCGCGTCCGACGCCGGTGCGGGCGCGCCCGACGCCGGCCCGCGCTGACGCCGCGCTCAAGCTCGCCGTCGGCGGTCCGTCCCGGTCCACGGAGGCGACCTCATGCTGATCCGCGCGTCCGATCTGTCGCTCGCGTCCCGCAGCGAGCGCACGGTGGAGCGTCGCCACGAGGAGCGCGTGCTCGCCTGGGTCGGCGATCGGCCGCAGGGCGCGGCGGCCGGGCTCGCCGATCCCGTGAGCATCTCGAAGGCCGCGCTCGTGCGCGCGCAGGCGGCGTTCGCCGAGCAGCGACCGTCCGCGGCGACGCCGGGCGCGAGCGCGTCGGTCGGCGGCGCGAGCGGCGCCTCGAGCGCGTCGGAGGCCGACGATCCGGCCGAGGACCCGCGCACGCGCGTCTGGCGCCTGCTCATCGAGGCGCTCACCGGCGAGAAGATCGTCGCCGGCAAGTTCCACGTCGACCGGCGCGGGGCCGCCGGCGTGACCGGCCAGGGGGCCGCGACGGGGCAGGGGCAGGCCGAAGCCGCGCCCCGCCCGCGCGTCGGTTGGGGCGTCGAGGCCGACGTCCGTGACACCACCGTCGACGTGCAGGAGGTCTCGTTCGCAGCGCGCGGGACGGTGCAGACCGCGGACGGCCGCACGATCGACCTCGCCGTCGGCCTCTCGCTGCGCGACGAGCGCGTGACGGTGACCTCGTCCTCGCTGCGCGCGGGCGACGCCGTCGTGAAGGATCCGCTCGTGCTCCACTTCGCGGGCGAGCCCGCCGAGCTCGCCGGCACGGTCGACTTCGACCTCGACTCGGACGGTGCCGCCGAGCGCATGGCCTTCGTCGGCCAGGGCAGCGGCGTGCTCGCCCTCGACGCGAACGGAAAGGCCCGCCCCGAGGATGGCGGCGCGCTCTTCGGCGCGCGCACCGGCAACGGCTTCGCCGAGCTCGCGGCCTACGACCAGGACAAAAACGGCTGGATTGACGAGGGCGACGCGGTCTACCAGCGCCTCGGCGTGTGGGGCCGCGACGCGAACGGCGCCGAGCGCGTGCGATCGCTCGCGGAGGCGGGCGTCGGCGCGATCTCACTCGGGAAGGTCGCGACGCGCATGGACCTGCGCGGATCGGACGGCGCGCTCGAGGGGCGCCTCCAGGCGACGGGCGTCTACCTCGCCGAGTCCGGTCGCGCCGGCCTGGCGCAGCAGATCGACCTCGCCGTCGAGGAGCTCCCCGTCGCGCAGCCGCCGCCGTCGCCTCGCGTCGACGCCGCCCGATAGCGCGCGCGCGGCAGTCCACGCTGCACGCGGCCACGCGCGCCACCACCTCGGCGCGATGACGCCGGCCGCGATCGCGCGCCTCGGTGTCGCGCGCACGCCCCAGGACAGCCGCCTCCTCGGCCAGCTCACGCGGCTCGAGAGCGGGATCGTCGCGGCGCGGCGCAGCGGCGCGCGCAAGCAGGGAACCCCAGGTCTTGCGGGTGCGAAGCAGGCCTCACGATCGTTTCGCCCCAGCGTCCCCTCGCCATAGGACTGAAGTCCTTTCACGACGCCGGCAACTCCCTAAACACCGTGGCGTTCGCCCCGGATGGGAAGCGTCTGGCCGCGAGGTGCGACGCGGAACCTTGTCTGGCCTTGGTCCAGGCGCGAACGTATCCGTCGAACCTGCGTTGGAATCGCGGCCAGCCAACCGCGACGGCGTTCTCCCCGGGCGGTCGCGTCCTGGCTATCGGAACCGACGATGGCCCCGTCCATCTGTGGAGTCCGGAGCGCAATGCGGTCGTTGGCCGTCTCCAGGGGCCCACGAGCGCCATCCGAGCTGTCGCGTTTTCTCCAGATGGCAGCCGTCTTGCCTCCCGCGCAAGCGACGGCATGGTGCGTCTGTGGGATCGGGCCACACGCAAGGAGATCGCGAAAGCCAGCGCTTCGGTGGACGGCGCCTGCAACTCGATCGCGTTCTCTCCCGATGGCAAGACCGTCGCCCTGGCCGACGACAAGTCCGTGCGCCTGTGGGACACAGAGAAGGGAGCGGACCTCGCGAAGCTGCAAGGGCACACGGACACGGTGAGATCCGTGGCGTTTTCCCAGGACGGCACCGTGCTTGTATCGACCGCCGGAGAGGTCATCTTCTGGAGCGTTGCGCAGAGTGTCCGCCTTGCGACGCTCACGGTCGGGGGGTGTGGATGGCGCCAGCACGATCGTCACTCCGGAGGGACTCGTCGACGTCATGGGTCAAGGCAAACCCGCCCGGACGCTGTGCCGGATTGGCCGCGTCAGTCTTCCGATCGAGGCTTGCGAGGATCGCCTTGTGGTGCGCGGGCTGCTGGCGAAGGTCATGGCCGGAGATCGGTCGTATCAAGTGCCGTGAAAGCGGTCCGAGGGGCTTCGAGTCCATGCGACGTCTTGCGCGGGTGAGCTTGGCGGGCCGAAGCTCACCGACCCAGCCCTCGAGGGCACCGCCGAGCGCCTCGGCCTCGAGGAGAGGTCACGCCTCGGCTACGAGCGCGGCGGCGCCCGGCGCCTCGTCCTCGCCCGGGCCATCTACAAGGCAGAGGCCGACGCCGTCTCCGCGCTCACCGGCGGCCGCCTTGCGGTAGACGTGGCTATTCGCGCCGGCGACGTCCCTTGATGCGAGATGCCGTCGTCGAAGTCGTCGACCGGCTTCGCTGCGGCTTGCGAGGAGCCGGATCCTTCGGAGGCTCGTGGCCATCGATTCTGCGCCAGAACGCGGCCAGCTGCTCCAGTTCGGCATCGGAGAACTTGCTCAGGAACTCCCGGCGCACGAGCGCGACGTGTTGACCCGCTGCTGTGAGGAAGTGCTCCCGTCCGGCCTTGGTCAGGACCGCGTAGGCGCCGCGCCCGTCCTCCTCCGCACCCGCACGCTCAACGTAGCCGGCGCGAACGAGCCGCTCGACGACGCGGCTGGTCCCGCTCCGCGTCAGCAGGCTCGCCGCGGCGAGGTCCTGGATGCGAGCCCGCGACTTCGTTGCGAAGCAGAGGCGCAGCAGCACCTCGAACTCCGCGTGCGTGATGCCGGACTTCCGGCGCAGGTCGTCCTCTATACGAAGGAACAGCCGGCCCTGCGCGCCGACGAGACCGCCCCACGCCGCGACTTCGAGCTTCGTGAAGAGGTCGTTCATGCAGTAGCGATCATTGACAACGTCGCGCCGCGGTGTCAACTAGATGCGTGCGCACGCACCGACCGACGTGAGGTCTGTTCTCCGAGGAGCCGCTCATGACCCCCGCATCCGCTCGTTCCATGCTCTCTCCGGTGCACGAAGCGCGCACCCGCCCCGGCACCCGCGAGGTCCGCGCCCCGCTCGAGGGCGCGCTTGCGCCCGAGTGGCTGAGTCATGGTAGCGATAGCCCGCCGAAGACCCGGGAGGAGGCACGATGAGGGTCCTGGTGCTCGGAGCGTCCGGCGGCGTCGGCGCTCACCTGGTGCGGCTCGCGGCCGCGGCGGGTCACGAGGTCACTGCCATGTCGCGGACCCGCGTCGAGGTTCCCGGCGCGGCCCGACTCGTCGTAGACGACGTGCAGCGCGACGGCGCCATCGAGGCTGCCGTCGTCGGCCAAGAGGCCGTGTTGTCGGCGCTCGGCATTCGGAGGGCGAAGGCGTCGAACCCGTGGAGCGACCTCGTGTCCCCTCCCGACTTCACCTCGCGAACGGCGACGCTCCTCGTGGACGCCATGAAGCGCCACGGCGTGAGGCGCGTGATCGCTGTCAGCGCTGCGGGCGTTGGCGACAGCCGCAAGGGCCTCAATTGGATGATGCGCTTCTTCATCCGCTGGTCGAACGTCGGTGCAAACTACCGGGACCTCGAGGGAATGGAGCGGGTGTACGCGGCGAGCGGCCTCGACTGGTGCTGCGTGAGACCCACGGGGCTCAACGACGGGCCGGTGAGCAAGCGCGTGCGGCAGATCGACTCGTTCCCATTCAACGAGTGGATTTCGCGAGCGGACGTCGCCGACTGGATGGTCGATCACCTCGCGGCCGACGTGTCCAGCAACCGCACCCCGATCCTCACCGAGGGCCGCGTATGATGGCCACACGGCTCGCGCTGATCACCGGGGGGACCGACGGAATCGGCAAGGCCACCGCGCGGAGACTGCTCGCCGACGGCTGGGAGGTCGTCGTCACAGGGCGCAGCCGTGACAAGAGCGAGGCCACCGTCGCCGAGCTCCAGGCCGAGCTGCCCACCGCGAAGGTGTCTGTGCTCGTCGGAGACCTCAGCGTGATGGGCGGCGTGCAGCGCGTTGCCGAAGAGTTCCTGGCCTCTCACGAGCGCCTCGATCTGCTCCTGCTCAACGCAAACTCGATCACGCAGCAGCACACCCGCACTTCAGAGGGGTTCGAGGCCAACTTCGCAGTGGGCTATCTTGGGCGTGTCCTGCTGACCTGGGCCCTCGAGGACGTGTTGCGCCGGACCGCCGGCTCGCAGGTGTTGACGGTGGTCGGTCTCAACCTCGAACGCATCGATTTCGAGGACCCGTCCACCCCGAACGGGTTCTCGTCGATGAAGGCGCTCGGCCGATGGCAGTGGGCGATGCAGGTCTTCGCCCGCGAATGGAATCGACGCGTCCCCGTCCCGATGAACGTCTACATGCCCGGGCTCGTGAGGACGAAGATCCTCGCCAGCGAGCCGCAGCCGATGCGTCTCGTGGTGCAGATCGCCAATGCGATCGTCGGCGTTTCCGTGCAGAAGGCCGGCGACGAGCTCGCATTCGTCGCGGAGCAGCTGCGGGCAGACCGGGTGAAGGACGCCTACTACGCGCGCACGAAGCGGAAGCCAGCCCGCAACCTGCGGGAGCTGCCGGGTGACGGAGCGAGGTTGTGGGATCTGAGCGAGCGCCTGCTCGTAGACGCTCGCCAGAAGGGACCCACCCCGGGTCGCGCCGGGGCGCCTCCGTGACCGCGCCAGCGTGACGGCGCCCGATCGCGCGGCTTCGCCGTAGCAGTCCGAAGGCGCCGGGCGTCGCGACGCCGACCGAGGAGGGCGCCAAGAGCGCGAAGGACGCCAAGCGAGAGCTCGTGAGGGAGACGATCGTGCGGTGAAGGCCGCGCGGCGGCGCACTACGATCCACGTCATGGCCCTGCCCGCCGAGAAGCGCGTTTCCTACGTCGACGACCTCGCCGCCGAGGCCACGAGCGACGTGAAGCACGAGTGGCTCGATGGCGAGGTGTGGGCCATGGCGGGCGGCACGCCCGAGCACAGCGCGCTCGCCGCGAGCGTCACCATCGCGCTCGGCAATGCCCTCCGCGGCCGTCCTTGCCGCGTCTTCTCGTCGGATCTCCGCATCCGCATCCCCGAGGCGGGCCTCGCCACGTACCCGGACGTCGCCGTCGTCCGCGGCCGCCTCGAGACGCACCCCGAGGATCCGGACGCGGCCACGAACCCGGTCGTGATCGTCGAGGTGCTCGGCGACTCGACCGAGGCGATCGACCGCGGAAAGAAGCTCTCGCACTACCGCCGCCTCGCGTCGCTCCGCGAGGTGGTGTTCGTGAGCCAGCACGAGCCGCGCCTCGAGCGCTACCACCGCGGCGACGACGGGCGCTGGGTGCTCGACGAGGCCGGCCCCGGCGAGGCGGTCGAGCTCGCGGCGATCGGCGCGCGCCTCGCGGTCGACGACGTGTACTTCGACCCGCTCGCCGCCGGCTGAGGGGGGGGGCGGCGGGCGACGCGTGTCGCGACCGCGCTCGACCGCAGCCGCGGAGGCGACGCTACGGACTCTCGGTCTCGATGGCCCGGCGCCCCGTCCGCGTCGTCCCCCGGCAGCGCAAAGCAGCGTGACCTTCACGCCGCCCGCTCGGACCGCCGCCATCGTGGGCGCGTGCCGCCGGCGTCTCGCCGGCTCTCCGCACGGGTCCGGAGGAGCACCGAAGCGGGCACGTGGCACGGGCACGGGGGCGGGTGGGACGTAGGCGCCGCGTGCTATTGTCCGCGAGCATGGTCGCGGCCCGCCTCTTCGACCCACCCTTCGGCGAGCAGCTCGCCGTGTCGCCCGCGCGGGCCGACGGCGACCAGCGCATCGTCTTGAACGGCCTCACGTGGCGCGACTACTGCGTCCTGCGCGAGCTGCTCGGCGAGACGGGCGCGCGGATGACGTACCTCGCCGGGTCACTGGAGCTCATGAGCCCTGGTCGTTTGCACGAAGACGTGAAAAAGCGGATCGCCCGCCTGCTCGAGCTCTGGGCGCTCGAGCACGACGTCGCGCTCTACGGCTACGGATCGGTGACACTGCGACTCGAGGCGAGGGAGCGCGGGGTCGAGCCCGACGAGTGCTACGCCGTCGGCTCGCCGATGGCCGAGTATCCCGATCTCGCTCTCGAGGTGGTGGTGAGTCACGGCGGCCTCGACAAGCTCGAGGTCTACCGCAGCATGGGCGTGCGCGAGGTCTGGCGTTGGGATACTGGCCGGATCTTCGTTCTCGTGCTTGCCGAGTCCGGCGCTTACGAGGCGCGGGCGGCGAGCGTCGTCCTGGCCGGCATCGACCTCGAGTCGCTCGCGAGGCACGCCTCGAACCCCGACCAGCACGCCGCGTTGCGGGCCTTTTGGGGCGAGATCCGGGCGGGGCAGTAAGCGGGCCGCCCGGCCCTGCCCCGCGCGGACGCGGCCTCGACAAGCCCTGGAAGCGCGGCCGATCCTTCGTCGAGGCCCAGGTCGGGTCGAAGATCACGAGCTCGCCGACGCCGAGCTCGGCGGCGCCCCGGCGAGGCGCCCGGCGCGCGCGGGTGGCGGCCGCCATGGCGGGGGGTGGCGGCCAGATCGTGGCGCGCCCGCCGGCCGGAACCGGCGCGCTCACGGCCACGCCGCGTCCGTGCACTCCTCCACGAACACCTCGGCGTGCTCGCGAGGCCGACGGCGGCCGCGACGTCGTGCTCGACCCGATCCCCTCGCGCGACGCGCGTGTCCCGTCGCGCGGCGAGGACGCCATCCTCCACCGCCGCGTCGACCGCCCGATGCACAACGTCGGCTGCTACCGCTTCGTCGAGTGCACCTCGCTCGACGCGCGCGGCGTGCCCATCGGCGACATCACCGCGTACGACGACGTGCTCTTCCCCTACGACCGCGGGCTCCGCGCCGCGAACGACCTCCGCGGCCTCGGCGTCGCGCGCATGGGGGCCGAGGGCCCGCTCATCGAGGAGGAGTCCGCCGTCACGCAGCTCGGCATGGTGCGCGTGACCCTCCGCGACCTCGAAAACGGCTTCGCGCGAGCGTTCGACGCGGGCGCCTGAGGCAGCCTCACGACGGCGCGCAAGGCGGGGTCGATCGCCTCGCGCTCCACCCATCCCCGCTGCCTGTAGGATCGCCCGTGGTGGTGGGTCGTGTTACACATGCGAACCGCTCACGCCTTCGCCTCGAGGTCGCCCCGCATGCCCCTTCGAACCTCACGCGGCGCCCGCCGCGTCCTCACCGTGTGCGCCGTCGCGTGCGCGGCCCTCGGCGTCGTCTCCCGCGCCCACGCCGATTGCTCGAAGGACACCGACTGCAAAGGCGATCGCATCTGCGAGCGCGGCCAGTGCGTGTCGCCCGGCGCGGCCACGGCCTCGCCGGTGGCGACGCCACAGGCGGCGACACCGCCGCCGAAGCCCGCGCCGCCGCCGAAGCCCGAACCGCCGCCGAAGCCCGCACCGCCACCGCTCAAGCCGAAGAGCCCCGCCGTGGAAGCGGCCGAGCTCGTGTCCGCCGGGAACGCTGCCATCGCGCAGAAGAAGCTGCCGGAGGCCTGCGATCTCTTCGAGAAGAGCTACGAGGTGCGGCCGCAACCGTCCACGCTCGCGTCGCTCGCGCGGTGCCGCGAGAAGGCCGGGCAGACGCCCGCCGCCATCGAGGCCTGGCGCAAGCTCGAGGCGACGGGCGGACCGGCCTACAAGAACCAGGCGAAAACCGCGCTGAAAGCCCTCGCGCCGCAGTCGTCGCCCCCGCCGCCACCTGCGGCTCCGGCGAAGTCGGGCCCCGCGGCCCCCGCAGCAGCGCCCGCGGTCACGGCGGTGAAGTCGGTCGGCGGCGCGACGTGGTCGGACGGGGTCGGCTTCGTGCTCACGGGGCCGGCGCCGGCCGCGAGCGCCACGCCGTGGACGCCGCCGCCGGTGCCGGTGGGCCTCGAGCACAGCCTCTCGCGCGTCTCGTGGGGCCTCGACGCAGGCCTCGCGATCTACGTCCCGACGACGGTGAAGTCGAGCGTCACCGCGCTCGCCCCGCGCCTCGACTTCACGATCCGCGCCGAGTTCCGGCGCCAGAGCTCGTGGCTCGCGCCGTGGTTCGACGTCCCCTCCACCATCGTCTTCGTCCCCGACTCCGCGAGCCCGGTCCGCTCGATCCTCAACACGGCGCCCCACGTCGGCATCGACGTGCACCCGGCGCGCCTGCCGAACCTCGGCGTCGGCCCCTTCATCGGCTACCGCGTCGGCCTGATGCTCGGCGGCGGCGGGTCGCCGACGATCGAGAACGGCGTCGACCTCTCTCCGCTGCACGTCCACTTCCGCACGCGCGAGGTGGACGGCGCCCCGCCCACGTTCGACCTCGCCACGTACTTCGTCGAGAAGCTCTCGGGCCCGTTCCACGCCGAGTACGTCGGCCTGCGCATGGGCGTCGGCGGTCACACGCGCTTCCGCGTCGTCGCCGAGGCCCGGCTGAACGTCGACGGCACGAAATCCCCCGGCGCGCAGGCCTTCGAGACGGTCGTCGCCTCTTTCCCACAAGCGTTCTTCGTCGGCGTCGGCGTCGGCTCGGCGGAGTGATCACCATGGCATCGACGAACCTCCCCCTCGCGTCCCTCGCCTTCGCCGCGATCGTCCCCGCCCTCGCGGGTTGCGGGCACGCCGCCGTCGCGCTGCACGAGGGCTCGGACGCCGCAGGCGCGAGCGCGGCGCTGCTCGACGTCCTCGGCCCCGGCAAGCGCGTCGTCCTGCTCGGAGGCGAGGCGTGCGACGCCACGCTCGGCGACGGCCTCTCGCAGCTCGCGGACGCGAAGACGAAGCTGAAGGAAGCCCCCTGGAGCAAGGCGCCCACGTTCTGGGTCGTCGGCGCGGCGTACGTGCAGCTCTCGTACAAGGCGGAGGAGGCCTTCCTCGCGGTGAAGCTCGTCGACGGCCCGACGCCCGCGCAGTGGCTCCGCGTGCCCGCCGGCCAGCCGCTGCGGTGCCTCGTGCCCGCGTCCGACAGCGTGGTGGCCGCGTCGAAGCTCGCTGGTCGCGCGCTCGCGTTCGCGCCCGACCGCGCGAGCTGCACGCGGCTCGAGGCGCGAGGGACGGGCGCGAGCTCGCTCGTGATCGACCCGGATCCCGCCGCGCGCACGACGTTCGGCGCGATGACGCTCGACGCGGCCGGCCAGGCCTGGGTCGACGCGGGAAGCAGCCACACACGCGTGCGCGCCGACGTGGTCCGCGACTGCTTCGCCGAGCCCGGAGCCGCAGCGAAGCGCGAGGCGGCCCTCCTCCTCCGCACCCCGCTCGATCGCTGCACGCGCTCCGACGACGCCGGCAAGCCGCACGTCGAGTGCCGATCGAGCATCGGAGTGTGGGAGGGGGTCGCGACGGACGCGGAGGTCTCGCTCCGGCTCGTCCGGCGCACGATCGGGCCCGTGCACTTCACGGACGGCAGCCCGGTCGACGGCCAGCGATACGCGCGGACGGTGGTGTCCGTGACGACGGGGAGGCCGACCGACGCGCGCACGCGCGCCATCGGCGACGCCATCCAGCGGTCGACGGCGGCGGCGCTCGCCGGCGGCGATGGCGGCATCCGCGTGGCGCCAGCCACCGATCCGGCCGTCGGCCACAAGCTCGAGATCGACACGTCCGCCGTCGAGATTGGCGAGCTCGTGCGGCGCCAGGTGCCCGCGACCTCGCAGTACCAGGATGGCACGCGCATCGTGCCGAACCCCGAGCTGCCAAAGGCGCAGGAAGCGCTCACCCGCGCGAAGAACAATGCCGAGAAGGCGCGCGTCGACCACGAGCGCGCCGTCCAGCAGCACCAGCACGACGTCGAGCTCGCGGCGGCCGCGAAGGAGACGTGCTTGCAAGCTTGCAACATGAACACCGACCCGAACATGCGGAACCTCTGCCGCACCGGTTGCGAGGCCGGCAAGGTCGTGAGCGACGCGTTCATGAACGGGCCGAGCGACGCGGACGTCGATCGCGCGAACCGCGAGGTCGCCAGCGCGAGCGAGGCGCTCGCAGCGACGCCGCCGACGATCACCGAGCCGGTGATGAAGACGTGGACCTACAACAAGACGGTCTTCTCGCGGAGCGCGTCCACGACGCTGCACGTCGTCGTGCGGCCTCGTCACGGCGACGCGTCGCGATTCGACATCCCGCTGCAGCAGTCCTGGGAAGACTACGAGGTGATCCCCGACGGCGCGCACAACGTGCCGGCGCACGAGCCCGCGCGCCAGCCCATCGATCGGCCCGACGCGCTCGTGCCCTGGCTCGCCGAACGCGCGTCGCAGGCGCTCGCGATGCGTCTGCGCACGGTGCTCGATCAGGCCGAGCTGGCGGAGGCGAAGCGCGCGCTCGCGTCGGGCGATCGCGCGCCGAAGCCGGGCTTCGAGGACGTCGACGCGAAGGCGTTCGACGTCGCCGGGGCGCGCCTCGTCGAGCCGGTTCAGCGCGGTCACTCGACGCTGGTCGCGAACGCCGACACGCAACTGCCTTCCGACGGCGTGACGCTCGACGCGGCGAGCTGCCTGCTCGCGGTCGCAGTCGCCGACGGCGACAATCCCGCGACGATCGCGATGACGAGCCCGGACGGCCTCTTCGCCGACCGACGCGGCAAGCGCTTCGCGACCGTGGAGGCGTGCGGCGACGACGCGCGCGCCCTCGGCGGCAAGGTGCAGCTCGCGCTACGCAGCCCGGGCGCGGCCGAAGTGCACTGGGGGATCTACCGCACGCGCGCGAGCGCGCCCCCCCCCGCGTCCTCGAAGTGACGCGCAGCGCGCCTCGCCCGATCCGCGCAGGCGACGCGGGGCCAACGACCCCCTGCGCGAAATCGGAAAGGCGCTCGGCGGCGCGTGGCTCGACCGAGCACCTTGCCCCAGAGCGGCCGGCCCTCCGCGTCGAGCTTCGCCACGAACGCCGGGCCTCGCAGGCTCGACGTGTCGACCCCGGCGTCGAGCGTGACGCCGCCGAGGTCCGCGCGCCCGATCAGCGTGCCGCCGAGGACGATGCCGCCCTGCGCGTCGACGACCATGCTCGTGACGTGCTGACCGCGCGCGTCGCCGAAGCGCTCGCCGAAGCCGCAGCGCACGACCGGCCCGCCGCCCGCGCCCGCGTCGGCGCTCGTCGTGGTGCGGCTCGTCGTCGACGTCGAGGTGACGCGGGTCGTCGACGGCGGCGCGCTCGGGAGGTCGAGCAGCGACGATCGCGCGCCGCAGCCAGCGACGAGCCTCGGCGCCGCCGTAGCGAGGGAGGCGAGCGCGCGGCGCGGAGGCGACCCCATGCCCTCGTCGTGGCAGAGGTCGACCGCGAGGTCGGGCTGGAACCCGAAGTCGCAGACGCCGCCAAGCCTTGCTCTTTGGCCCTGCTTGCTGCGGGGTTGCGGGGTCTTCGGGGCCGGCGCGGGGGGGAACGTGGCGTCGTGATCTGGGCATTGCGACGTCACGTCCGGCCTCCTCGGGGCGAGGTCCGAGGCCCTGCAATCCTGCAGGAAATCGCTCCAGAGAGCCGCTCCTGAGAGCAAGGCTCGAAGGCCGCGCTCAGCTATCGCTCTTCTCGCCCGCGACGGCCTCGCTCACGTGCGGCAGGAACAACCTGCCAACGGGCGAAGCAGAGCGTGGCCACGTCGAGTCCGGCCGGCCTGCCCGGCGGGGGGTGGAGGCCGCCAATGGCGCGACCTCCGCGAATCCCATCGACCACGTCCTGCCCGAGGTCGCGCTGCGCCAGTGGGGCTCACCTTCCCGTTCGCGTGGCGAAGGCGACTCGCGAAGGACGGCGCCCTCTTCGCCGACCTGACGCGCCTCTTCGTCGAGACCGGGCACGCCTTCCACACGCGGCGCGACGGAGCGCGCGGCGGGAACGCGGTGGAGGTGGATTCGGGCTTGTTTCGCCTACGCGCACGCGTGGGGGTAAGGGGGCAGTGTGCTCGTCGAACTGCGCTCCACGTGTTCTGGCACCTTCGACCGTCGCCAGGCACGCTCTGCACGACTCGAACTGTACGGAGTCCACGAAGTGGACGGAGTACACTGAGAGCCACGGAGCGCAGCGGAGTGCACGCTGTCCACGCGCGCGTCGTGCTCGCAGAGCGTCGAAGGTCGCGGAAACGTGGGGGAGAAACGAGAGCGGCCCCGGAGATCGCTCTCCGAGGCCGCTGTTGAAAAGTGCGGGGTCGCGTTTCCGGGACCCCGCTTGATTGGCTCAAGAACTGTCTGCCTTGCGTCGCGCTATCAACACGCATAACCCACCGAATTCGTTGCGTTCACTCTGTTGACCGGCGGGTCAGCGCCTGCGGCGCGTTCGGTCCCGCCGCCCGCAGGAGCCGGTAGTCCTGCGCCGCCTGCCACGCGGTCGCGAACGAGCACGAGGCCTTCCGCGCGATGTCGGCGATGGACAGGTCGGGCCCGTGCTCGAGCGCGGTCCACACGTCGGCGCGAAACGACGGGCCCATCAGCACTCGGTTTCGGTAGCCCGCGTGGCGTCGCACGAGGACCTCCGGCGAGAGCACGTCCTCGTGGCGATCGCGGAGGGTGCCCTTGGGCACGCGCAGCTTCGACCCGGTGAAGCGCTCATCCTCGCCGCGTCGTTTGACCTGGAACTCGGTCCCCGTCGGCAAGAGCTCGATCGGCGCTCCTTCGTAGGCCCCTGCGAGCCGGGCGAGACGCCGATCCTTCTCGAGCCAAGTCGCGACGGCTGCCCAGTAGGCCCGGACGCGCTCGGACGGATGGGCGCCCACGAGGCGCACGAGCCGGTCGGCGTTCACGTGCGTGTGATGCACGCCGAGCCAGGTGGTCAGCACGGCGAGCACGCGGAGATCACCGTCGTCCATGCCGAGGACGGAGGCGTGCAAGAGCGTGCTCTCGATCTCCGCGTCGGCCTCTGCCTTCGCGGCGAAGTTCATCCCGATGCCCACCATGCGCGCTGTCAGATCGCCCGGCGCGGGCGTCGGCTCGGGGGAGGTCGCGCGGCTAAACGCCATGACCGAGCCTCCGCGCGAGGTCGTCGATCGTCGCTCGCACATGCGCAGGCCACAGCTCGTTTCCGTCCTGCAGCTCGAGCCACGGCATGCACTCGGCAAGCTCCTCCGCGGTCGGCGCGAGCGCGATGCAGTCGGGCCGATCGGTGCCGCGATCACGGAGCGCGAACAGCTTGCTCTTGAGCAAGTCGAACCTCCCGAGCGTGCCGAGCACGAGGGCTTGCCCTTCGAAGATGCGCTGCACACGCTCGCGCCACCCAGCGGGCAGAACCTTGCCGAGCTGCATCGGACCGTTGTTGAGCCAGTCGTCCTGCAGGTCGACGCCGGCCTGGCGCTGCGCCTTCGCGAAGTCGCGCGCAGCCGAGGCGATCGCCCGCGGTAGCTCAGGCACCAGGATGTCGAAGTCGCGCGTCGGCCGCTGGATGACGCCCATGAGCCCGAGCGCCGAGCCACCGATGACGACGCCCTCGAAGCGCAGGCCGAGCCCGAGCAGGTGGCGGTCGAAGGCTTCGATGGTCGGGCGGGGCAGCATGGGTTTCTCGATCGAGTATCGGATAATCCGATACCAATCTGCGCCAGGCCGAGCCTTTCGTCAAGCGGCTGTCCCACCCGGCGGCCCGGAGCCGCGTTCACCCCACCCATGAGCCTCGCTGTCGAACGTGCCCCGACCCCAAGCCCGGCGGTATCTTCACGGTCTTGGACGCCGAGCCCGACGACCTGCCGCGCATCCGCTGCGCCGTGTACACGCGCCAGTCGGTGGCGCGCGCCGGCGACGATCCTGCCCTCGCGTCCTGCGCCGTGCAGCGCACCCTGTGTGCCGAGTTCATCCGCTCGATGGCCTGGAGGGGCTGGTACCCGATCGGCGAGCGCTTCGACGACGTGGGCTACAGCGGCGCGACCATCGAGCGCCCCGGCCTGGGGAAGCTCATCGCGCGCATCCAGGACGGCGACCTCCAGCGCGTCATCGTCTACCGGCTCGACCGCCTCACGCGGAAGCTCACCGATTGGGCGTTGCTCGTGCGGGTGCTCGAGCGCTTCAACGTGGGCCTTACGGTCGTGCACGGCGCCATCGACGCCGAGGCCGGCTCGCTCGCGCGGCTACAGCTCAACCTGCTCGCGACCTTCGCCGAGCTGGAGCGCGACATGATCGGCGCGCGCCTGGCCGACGCCCGCGCCACGAAGAAAGCCCGCGGAGAACGCGCCGCAGGTCGCGTGCCTCCTGGCTACGCCGCGGACCCGAAGACGAAGCCGCTCGTCATCGTCGAGTCGGAGGCGGCCGTCGTGCGCTGGTTCTTCACGGAGGCCGGGAGCGGCAAGTCGACCGCCGAGCTTGTCGCGCGAGCGAACGCTCTCCGGCTCATCGCGAAGAACGGCAAGCGGGGCGAGTGGTCAGCGCGCTCCGTTCTGCGCGTCCTACAGAACCCCGTGTACGCCGGTCGTCGCCCCGATGGCGCGGCCGTAGTGCACACCGCGATCTTGCCTGTGGACCTCTACGAGCGCGTGCAGGCAGCGATCGTCGCGCGCAAGACGAGAGCCACCACGACGCGATCGAAGGTCGACGAGCGCGACGATCCTTCCCTCCTTCGCGGCCTGCCGGGCTGCGAAGGGTGCGGCCGCACGATGACGACCTCGATGAGCACCGCGCTCACCAAGAAGACCGCCCCGAAAGCGCCGCGCTACTACCGATGCCGCACAGACGGCTGCGACGGCGGTCAGATCGCGGCCACCGAAGTCGAGGACCTGGTTCTCGATGCGCTTCGACGGCCGCGGTGGAACTGGCCCGACTCGGCGAAGCAGCGCCTCGCGCAGCTCGCCTCGACGTGGGAGCGCGTAGGCGAAACAAGCCCGAATCCACCTCCCGCGCGTTCCCGCCCGAACCCCGGCAGTCGGCTCGACGAACCAGCCGTACGGCTTCCCGGCTCGTCGCCAGGGTCGTTCGCGCGATTGCCGGCCACGGTTCACGCGCGAGTCCCGGCGGGCGCGCGCACCTTCGCCCGCGGGCGCGCTCGCGTCGCCCGTGGTCCCGTCCCGTCCCGCTACGCCGCGTCGCCCGTCGCTTTGCGGCGCATCACCACGCTCTTCCAATACGGCGGCCCGCGGCTCGGCGAACGCTCGGGCACGTCCACGAGCTCGGCGACGCCCGTTAGGAAGCGCCGGATGCTCGCGCGCTCGGTGACCATCGCGATCAGACGCATGCGGCCCTGGCACTTCGGGCACTCGAGCACGTCGATCGCGAAGGTTCTCTGCAGTAGCTCCGCCCACGGCCGGTAGCTGCTCGCGCCTCGGCCTCGCTTGGGATCGCATTCCGGCTCGGGCTTCGCGGGCACGGGCGGCTCCGGCGTTCGCGTCCGCGGGAGGCCACCCCATGTGGCCTCCCGCGGCCTGCGAACCGCGCGCGCCACGGGCTCGCGGGGGCGAGGACTCCCGCGGATTTCACCGTGTCGAAGCGCGGGGGCGGGACGCTGGTCGCGAGGCGGCAGATGAGCGTCGATTTCGCATAGGCCGCACAGCGAGAGCGGCAATCGCGTGCCTGGCGACGGTCGAGTGTGCCAGGACGCGCGGAGGGCAGTTCGACGAGCGCACTGCCCACTTGCCCCCATGCGTCGTTCGTACTGGCGTGACGGTCATTCCATC
>CAIVJW010000151.1 GCA_903906315.1 uncultured delta proteobacterium
ACGGCGGCCCGCGGCTCGGCGAGCGCTCGGGCACAGAGGCGAGCTCGCCGTCGGGCGGCGCGCCCTTCGCCGGCGGCGACGGCTCGGTCGCGATGCGCGGGCGCCAAGGGCTCGCCGAGGCTAGCACTCCCGCGTATTTCACCGTGTGTAAGCGCGGCGGCGGGACGCTCGTCGCGAGGCGGCACAAGAGCGACAGCGGGTCCATGTCGACCGCGACGGTGCCGTCGGCGTAGGCGCGGCCCACCGAGCGAGAGTGGGAGTTCGCGGCGCGCGGGCCTGAGGGGCGGAAGTATCCGTGGGGTGACGCGCCACCCGGCAGCCAGCTCTGCTGGCACGGCGACAGCAACAACGCGAGCACGCAGAATCGCTATGGCACCTGTCGCGTTGGTAGCTTCCCGCTGGGGGCGTCGCCTGCTGGCGTTTTCGACATGGCAGGCAATGTCTCGGAATGGACGTCGTCGCCGTTCTGCAACCCTGAGAATGAAGCAGGAAGTTGCACGGATGGCATTCGCGTTCATCGCGGTGGCAGCCATGTCGACGACGACCCAGGCCGCGTTCGGAGTTCCGTTCGTTTCGCCGTCGCGGTCGGCTTGTCGTCGCTTGGGTTCCGATGTGCCAGGTGACCACAACCGTGGAACCACTCACTCCCCAGGTCCTCGCCGCGATGCTGCTGGTCCTCCTCACCGCCTGCGCCGCCTCCCAGCCCGGCACCGGCCGCACCGTCGCCTTCAGCCTCCTCGACGACGACGGCAATCTCGTCCGCGTCCCGGCCTCCTCCGCGAAGGCGACCGTCGTCGACGCCTTCGCGAGCGACTGCGAGCCCTGCAAACGCAGCATCCCCGCCCTCGTCGCCCGCAAAGCAGACCTCGAGTCGCGCGGCGGCAAGCTCGTCCTGCTCGCCGCGTTGCGCGAGGGCGAGTCGACCGACGACGTGCGCAAGGTCCTCGACTCCTGGGGTGTGCGCGAGCGCCTCCTCGTCGACAAGGCCGGCACGCTGAAGGGCGCCACCGGCGTGCCGACGGTGCCGGCGACGTTCGTGATCGGACAAGACGGCGAGGTGCGCTGGGCCGCGCCGCCGGGCGCGAGCGCGGAGGACGTGGTCGCGCATGTGCCGTAGGGGCGTTCGGCGCGCGGCCCGCGTCGCGAGCGTTACCGGCGCCGCAGCTCGTCGAGGACCGCTGCGATCTGCATCGCCTGGAGCTGATCCTTCGGCCGCGCGAGCTTCCGCTTGATCTCGAGCAACCGCGCGAGGGCGACGACGCGCACGCGGAAGCCGCCGAGGTCGACGACGTACGTGTCGGCGAGCAGGTCCTCGTAGCGCGTCGACTCCTCCACGCTGCCGAGGAGGTCGAGCACGCCGAAGCGCGTGCGTAGCAGCAAGTGCCCGTGCCCCGCGAGGTGCGACGCGTTCGGGCGCAGGCGCCTTTCGTCGGTGCGGAACGTCGCATCGAGCGCTGCGAGCGCGGCGAGCGTCGCGTCCACCTGATCCGGCCGGACCGAGCGCAGCACGTCGACGTCCTGGGTCACGACGGGCGCGCCGCCGATGACCGCGGCCATCCCGCCGACGACGATGAACTCGACCCCGTGCGCGTCGAGCACGCGCAGGACCTCGACGAGGCTACTCGTCGCCACGACGCGCCGCGCGTCCCGCCTCGGCCAGCCGCTCCACGTCGGCGAGGATCTCGTCGTGCCGCTGCGCCCGCTCGGCGTGCGTCATCGCGAGCAGCTCGCGCACGAGCGAGCGATCGACGCCCGCGTCGTCGTACGCCTCCCTCTGCATCGCGCCCGGCACGGTCGAAGCGTACCACGCGCGTACCCCTCCGGCCCGGGGCCCTGTGCCCACGGGGTTCGCAGCTGTCCCGGCAACGGCACCGCGACCGCAAGGGAGCGGGCCCGCTCGCTCACGCTCGCGGTGCCGACTCACGGTGCCGAAACGGCCCGTAGGCGAAAGAAGCCCGATTCGCGACCATACGCCCCCCGCGGCCCCCGCCCGACCGGTCGCCCGAACGCGGGCGCGGCGCCTTCCCGCGCGCCCGTCGCATCGCCTGCGGAGCCGTTCGCGCGAGCTCGGTGCGCCTCTTCGTGCGGGCTTCGGCCCGCCAGCAGGCGCATGCGGCCCTGGCACTTCGGGCACTCGAGCACGTCCACCCCGAACGTCCTCATCAGCAGCTCCGCCCACGGCCGG
>CAIVJW010000152.1 GCA_903906315.1 uncultured delta proteobacterium
CCTCGAGGGCTACATGACCCTCGAGGAGTCCGACGGCGTCGAGATCGAGTCGCTCGGCGGGCAGTCGCTGTGCGTGCTGCTCACGGGCCAGAGCGACAACGGCAAGCCGGCGAAGTGCCCGCGCGAGGCCGGCAAGCTGACGGTCAAGGGCGACTTCTGCTCGACGACCAACGCGGCTGGAGGCTGCAACGACGCCTTCCAGCTCGGCGCGACCTTCGCGGCCAACGGCGTGAAGATCAACGGCGACTGCAAGTGATCCGCGAGTCGGCCTCGACGTAGGCCGACACCTCGCACGGCCCGGTAGAGCGCGCCCGACGGCGTGCCGCCGGGCCGTGTCGCGTTCACGCTCGGTCCGCGCTCGCCGCTCCCGTTCGACGCGCGTCGCCCCGATGGCGCTTGCGGCGCCGTCCGCAGGCCGCGTACGATTTCCCGAGGGTTCGCCGGCATTTTTTCGCTCGCCCCGCGATGCGGCGGGCAGCCGGCTTACGCCCTCGAGGCCCCGCCTTCCGGCTCTTGGAGGTTCCTTCGATGCCCCGCGCCCTAAAGCATCTCGTCGCGATTCTGTTCGTCTTGATCGTCGCCGGCTGCGGCGGCGGCGGGTGCAGCGGCTGCTCCAGCTGCGGCATGACCCCCCTGCCCGGCGGCTTTGCCGCAGAGAACCGGATCGAGAACGCCGGATCGGTGCGCCTCACCGACTCGGGCGTGGGGTTCCTGAGGGACCACATCGGCACGATCGTGAAGGGCGCGCTCGGCGCCACCGGCGGCATCCTCACGTTCAACGTCCCGTCGTCCAAGGGCGATCTGATCCTCGGCGCGACGTACGAGGTCTGCCCCGGTGGGCCCGACCCGGCCGCCGACCCGCCGAAGTGCGTCGCGGAGATCGACGTCGGGAGCCTCGACGGCAAGCTGTCGATGACGCCGACGAAGGACCACGACCTCGTTATCGCGGGCCCGCTGCCGATCCGGCTGCGCAACTTGCCCGTGAAGCTCGACCTCGGCTTCCTCGGGTCGCCGGAGCTCGGCGTCACGCTCACGGGCAACCAGGCCTGCCCGGGCGACCAGGCTGCGTGGCAGGACATCCCGCTCAATGTCGACATCTCCATCGAGATCGACACGGACCCGGCGCACTCGCGGCACGGCTACTCGAAGGTCAAGGTCGCCAAGCTCGACATCGACACCGACGCGCTCAACGGCTCCATCAAGATCTGCGGCAACCTGTTCGCGCAGTTCGTCGACGCGCTGAAGGGCCTCGTCATCGGCCAGCTCACGGGTCCGCTCGTCAGCACGCTGCAGAGCCAGATCGACAGCCAGCTCTGCATGAAGTCGAACCCTGCGGTCGACCCGCCCTGCCCCACCGGCACGTCGGACGTGAGCGGCGTCTGCCGCTACGGCAACAACGACCAGGCGGAGTGCGCGTCGATCATGCTCGGCACCGACGGGCACATCAACCTCGGCCAGCTCCTCGCGAAGATCTCGCCAGGGACGACGGGCGGCCTCGATCTGCTCTTCGCGGCCGGCGGCGAGACGCCGAGCACGAGCAACCCCTCGATCGCCTGGGGTGACCTCGACCCCGCCAACGGCGGCGCCACGCTCGGCATGTACGGCGGCGCTCAGCCGATGCCGCTCTCGGGCTGCGTGCGCTTGTCGGACATGAAGCTCCCCGCCGGGATCCCGATCCCGGCAGAGCTCTACGCGAACACGGTCAGCGACTGGCCGGCTGGCCTGGACGGCCCGCACGTCGGCATCGCGGTGTCGGAGCGCTTCGCGGACTACGCGATGAACGGGCTCTACAACAGCGGCCTGCTCTGCATCGGCGTGACCTCCGAGGTGAGCTCGTTCCTGAACTCGGGCACGTTCGGCCTGCTCGCGAGCTCGCTGAAGGACCTCGGCATCCAGCGCGAGGCGCAGCAGGTGGCGATCGTCATCCGGCCGGGCCAGGCGCCGCACGTGAAGTTCGGCAACGGGACGGACGCCGACAAGGATCCGCTCATCCGGGTGACGCTCAAGGAGGCTTCGCTCGACTTCTACATGTTCTCGCTCGACCGCTTCATCCGGTTCATGACCGCGACGTTCGACCTCGACGTGCCGGTGAACCTCGACGTCACGCCCTCGGGGCTCGCACCCGTGATCGGGGCGCTGGGCGTGACCAATGGCAAGGTGACGAACTCGGAGCTCCTGAAGGAGGATCCGAAGGCGATCGCCGACGCGCTCGGGGCGATCATCAAGGGCCAGGTCGGACAGGCGATCGGCGGCGGCATCAGCCCCATCGACCTGTCGAGCCAGCTCGCGTCGCTCGGGATGACGCTGACGATCCCGCCGAGCGTGAAGGGCAAGGGGTCGCCCGGCCTGCGCAAGCTGGACGAGGGGTCGGACAACTACCTCGGCATCTTCGCGACGCTCGGCCTCGCGCAGGCCCCGTACATCCACGCGCCGACGAAGACGTCGGTCGACGTGCTCCGCAAGACGGTCGACCCGGCCGGCCTGCGCCTCGTGACGATGACGGCGGACAACGCCCCGGCGGTCGCCCTGCGCTTCGGATCGTCGCTCGACGACGGCTCGCGCGAGATCGAGTGGCAGTGGCGCATCGACCAGGGCGTGTGGAACCCGTGGACGAGCTCGCGCGACGTCGTGCTGCGCGACGACTGGCTCCGCGTGCAGGGTCGCCACACCTTGACGGTGCGATCGCGCGCGGTCGGCGACACGTTCTCGATGGACGAGGCCGGCGTGAAGGCCGATCTCGTCATCGACGCGGAGCCGCCGAAGGTCGAGCTCGGCGCCGTGAACGACGGAACGATCGCCGTGACGGCGCGCGACCACGTGGCCGGTGACCGGACCGAGATCCGCTACCGGCTGGACGGCGGGCGCTGGTCTTCGTGGCAGGCGGCGGCCGACCTCAAGGTCGTCGACGTCGGCGCCGCGCGACGCATCGCGGTCGAGGCGCGCGACGAGGACGGCAACGTCGGATCGGTCGAGCAGGCGCTCATCCGCGGTCGCGCGCCGGTCGACGCCGCTGCCGCGGGTGGCTGCGGCTGCACGTTCGTCGGCCAGGACCAGACCCCGGCGTCGGGGCTCGCGCTGCTCGGCGCCGCCTTGCTCGGGGCGGCGCTCCGCCTCGCCCAGCGCCGCCGCAAGAGCGTCGCGGAGCGCGCGGTGGCGGGCGCCGCGATCGTCACGATCGCGGGCAGCTTCGCCGGCTGCAACTGCGGCGACACCGTCGAGACCGCGCCGACCGACACCTCGGGGGCCGGCGGACAGGCCCCGGACGCGGGGCCCGTCTGCACGACCGACAAGAGCTGCGAGCAGCTGAACCCGGGCCTCGTCGGCGCGTACAGCTCCGTCGCGACGGCGGCCGACGGCACGGTCTGGGTCGCCGGCTACATGGAGGCCGACTGGAACGAGGGCAACACGTACCAGTGGGGCGACCTCGTCGTCGGGAAGTACGCGGACGGCAAGGTCGCCTGGCAGCCCGTCGACGGCGTGCCGACCGAGGACATCGACCTCGGCCAGTACGACCCGAAGGGTTTTCGCAACGGCCAGACGAGCGCGGGCGACGACGTCGGCCTGTGGACGTCGATCGCGATCGGATCGAGCGGCCAGCCGCTGGTCGCGTACTACGACCGCACGAACAAGCAGCTGAAGCTCGCGGCGTTCGACGGCACCGCCTGGACGACGCAGAAGGTCGAGGGGCAGGCCGGATCGGACATCGGGCGGTACGCGAAGCTGCTGCTCGTCGACGGGGTGCCGACCATCGCGTACCTCGTCATCGAGCCGGGCGACAAGGGCGCGGTCACCTCGAAGGTGCGCCTCGCGACCGCGCAGTCGGCGACGCCGAGCGAGGGAGCGTGGTCGTACGAGGACGTGGTCGTCGACAAGGCGACGCCGTGCCGGGCTCAGTTCTGCGGGAGCGGCACGGCGTGCGTCGTGGCGACCAAGGTCTGCACCAAAACCGCCGACGACAAGGCCTGCGCGGCTGCGTGCGGCAGCGGCGAAGCGTGCGTCGATCAGGGCGGCGGCAAGGGCGCCTGCGAGAAGGTCTACGACAAGGCGCGGCTCGACTCGTACCCGGACGCCGTGGGCGACTACATCGCGGTCGCGGCGATGCCGTCGGGCGGCATCGGCATCGCGTACTACGACCGGTCGCGCGGCAACCTCGGCATCGCGCGCAAGGCCTCGGGCAAGTGGACGACGCTCATCGTCGACGGCGAGAAGCCCGACAAGACCGACACCGGCGACGTCGGCGTGGGCGCGTCGCTGTTCATCGACACGAAGGGCGACTGGCACCTGTCGTACGTCGACGGCTACTCGGAGGCCGTGAAGTACCTCAAGGTCAAGCAGGGAACGCAGGTCGGCACGCCCGAGGTGGCCGACGACGGGCTCGGGCTCGGCGGGCAGAAGTTCCCCGACGGCCAGCACCTCGTCGGCGACGACTCGCGCATCTTCGTGACCCCCGGCGGCGAGGTCCACATCGCCTACCAGGACGCGACGGCGGGCAAGCTGCACCACGCCGTGGGCAGCGCGGCCGGTGAGAAGCACAACTGGACGGTGAAGGCGGTCGCGCAGGACGGGAAGTTCGCGGGCGCGTTCGCGGCGATCGTCCAGGTGAACGGTCAGCTGCAGATCATGAACTGGTGGCGCACGGGCGGCGCGAGCGTGAAGGGCGACGTCGCGTTCGTCGCGCCGTAGTCACGATGGGGCCGCGAGCGGCCCGTTCGGGCTTGCGCGCGGCCTCGTCGGGGGCCGCGCGAAGCGGCCGAACCCCGCGCTCCTGCGGAGCGCTGCGATCCACGATGGGGCCGCGA
>CAIVJW010000153.1 GCA_903906315.1 uncultured delta proteobacterium
CGCGATCACCTGGATCGCGCCCGCTCGCGTGGACGGATCGGCCGGCAGCGCCTCGGTCGACGCGGCGCCGCGGCGGACGGTCCCCGCGCCGATCGGAGCGCGCGTGCGCCGCGCGATGCTCGACGCGCCCGATCACGGATCGCTCATCGACGACGAGGAGCGGCTCGTGCTGCGCACCTCGCAGCCCTCGGCCTCCAGGTTCCGGGTCGAGGGCCTGTGCCATGCGTTCACCGGCGACGCGACCGCGTGCGGCCTGCGCGTCACCGTCGACGGCCGCGCTGCCGCGTGCGCGAGCCTCGGGCGCGGGCAGGCGAGCTGCGAGGTCGAGGTCCCGGCCGGGGACCACCGCCTCGAGGTCGACGCCTCGTCCGGCGCCGACCCCTCCGACCCGCGCGCCGTCGAGATCGCCGCGTGGGCCGCCGTCCGCGACGCGACCGGCGCCCCCCTCGCGGGGCGCGTCGTGTCGAGCTTCAGCGAGATCGACGACGCGCGCCCCTACCGCCTCGTGTTCGCCGGCCCGACCGTGCTGCGCGTCCGGCTGCGCGCGGACGCGATGACCGCGCGCACGCTCGCCTACTCGATCGCGCGCGGCGCCGACGGATCGGGCGTCGCGACGAAGGGCCAGTGGTCGATCGCGCCCTCGCACGACGCGACCGGCGTGCGCGCCGGCAAGGGCCGCGCCGCGCCCGCGCCGCTCGGCGAGGAGCAAGAGCACCGCCTCGCCGTCCTCGACGCGGGCCCGCACGTGATCGTCATCGCCTCGGCCGAGGGCCGCGCGCTCGTGCGCGCCGAGCTCGCGACCGCGACCGGCCTGCCGCGCGCGCGCGCCGCCGCCTCGAAGCCGCCCGACCCGGGCGCACCGACCGGCCCTGCCGCCGCCGATCCGCCCGCCGCCGCGGACGCGACGGTGGCGAGCGACCCGTGGGCCGGCCCGATGCTCCTCAGCCTCCAGGCGCGGTACGTCGACGGCGATCTCCTCGGCGACGACACGGGGTCGCCCGACACCGCCGCCCCGACGCGCTACCTGCAGCCCTCGATCACCGCGTCGCGCGAGCTCGTCGACGCGCGCGCGTGGGCGTCGATCGGCGTGCTCTCGCGCCTGCGTAGCGGCCCCGAGAGCTACGGCGCCACCGCGTCGTTCGACCTGCTGCCCGACGGCTTCATCCCCGGGATGTTCGTGCGCACCCGGGTCGTCGCCCAGGCGATGAGCGGCAAGCCCGCGGTCGGCGCGTGGGCGACGGGCGGCCCGCAGTGGTCGGTCCGCGTGCTCCCTTCGCTCGCGCTAAACCCCTGGATCGCGGGGTGGATCTACCGGGCCGACCCGGCCGCGCGCGGCCAGGCGGGGGCGGACGCCGACGTCTTCACGCCGTACACCGCGTCGCACCCGCGCTTCGCCGTCGTGGGCCTGCGCTTCGTCGCGCGGCCGTTCGCCGACGGCCTGTTTCGCCTCGGCCTGTCGACGCGCACCAAGCCCGGCTTCGACGGCCTCGATCGCTGGGACGCCCAGCTCGACACCGACTGGCTCCTCGGCCGCGGCTTCGCGCCGTGGGTCAACGTCTCGTGGCTCGCGAGCGCGCGCCCGCGCACCGAGGAGCGCGCGGTCGCGTTCGTGCGCAACACCGTCGGCGCGCGCGTCACGCTGTGGAAGTGGCTGGTCCGCGGCAGCCGCGTGACGATCGAGGGCAACGTGAGCTACCTGTTCGACGCGCCGACGCTCCCGGCCGAGCGCCCCGCGCTCCAGGGCAGTGTGCAGCTCGGCTACGACTTCGCCGGTGGGCGCGGCCTGCGGGATCTGCCGCCGCGCAGCGTGGTGTTTCGCGGTCGCCTCGAGGAGGAGAGCGGCCGCGTCGAGCGGCGCGAGCCGCCCGGCGACGCATCCTGGGAGGTGAGGCCGTGAAGCCGAAGGAGCTACGCGCGGCGCTGCGCGAGCGCATCGCGTCGAGCGTGCCGGCGCTCGACCGGAAGGTGCGGTTCCGGGCCGTGGACGCCATCGCGGGCCGGGTGGTCGCCGACGTCGGCCACGAGGCGCCGAGCGAGGTCGGCCTGGTCGCCGCGCTCGTGCGCGCGGCCGATCGCGCGGTCGGCGAGCTCGATCTGCGCGAGGAGGCGCGCGCGACGTTGACGACCTCGTACCAGGCCGCGGCGACGCCGCTCGCGCGGCGCGAGGTGCTCGTCGGCTACCTCCTGTCGCGCGCCGACGGCCTGGCGGCCTCGCGCGACGTGGCGGCCACGCGCCGCTGGCTCGACCTCGAGGCCGTCCACGAGCGGCTCGCGGCCGAGATCGCCGACGAGATCGACGAGATCGAGATCGCGCACCGCGCCGCCGCCAGCCTGGCGAGAGCGCTCCCGGCCGGCGAGGGCGCGACCTCGGCGCTCGCCGACGCGGGCGTGTTCGCGACCGCGATCCGCCACACCGCCCCCGATCGGCCCGCGACCGTGCGCGCCGCCGCGCTCGACACGTTGCGCGAGATCGTGTCGCGCGCGCAGCCGTCGGCGCGCGTCGCCTGCCTCGGCGTCGAGGCGGCGCGCCGCATCTCGGGCTATGCGTCGGGCGTCGAGGCGCGCAGGTGGACGCGCGTGGCGGCGATCGAGCTCACGGCCGCGCTGTTCCCGGCCGAGGTGCACGATCTGATCGCCGAGCTGCTGCGCCCGACGGCCGATCGCGACGGCGCCATCCTGCGGCGCAACGCGCTGCGCGTGCTCGGCGGCGTCGAGGGCAACGACGCGGCCCGCCTCGGCGTCGCCCTCGCGGTGCGCACCGATCCGAGCGAGCACGTCCGGCAGCAGCTCGCGCGCTTCCTCGAGGCGAGCTTGGCGCCGGGCGCTGCGGAGGCGCTCTCCGCCGTGGCGACCGACGACGACTCGCCGCGCGTCCGCGGCGTCGCGCTGCGCGAGATCACGCGCCGCGCGACCCGCGATCCGGCCGCGCGCGACCTCGCTCGCGACGCGACCCTCGCGATCCTCGGCCGCGTCGAGGACGACGCCGTGACCGAGGTCGCCGTCGAGTCGGCGCGCGCCCTCTCGCGCCCCGTGGGCGGCGTCCTCGCGCCGTCGACCTTCGCGCGCGCCCTCGCGGCCCTCGCGAGCGCCGAGTCCTCGAGCCCCGAGATCGCCGTGCGCGCGGCCGCCGCGCTGCGCGATCTCGAGGTCGAGGCCGACCCGGACCTCTGCCGGCTCGCCGCCACGTTCGCCGCGACGCTCGCTCGCCTCGACGAGGGGCGCGCAGCCACGCTGCGCGTGCCGGGGTCGCCGACCGACCGTGACCTCGAGCGCGCCCTCGCCGCCGCCGCGCGCGGCGACCTCGGCGTCGGCCTGCGCCGCCTCTCGCGCGGCCGGCTCCGGATCACGCGCGGCGAGCCGCGCCGCCTGCGCCTCTGGCGCGTGCTGTACGAGCTTGCGCACCCGATGCCCGACAAGCGCAAGGGCTACGTGCACACGGTCGGCCGCGCGCCCAGCGGCGAGATCGTCGCCCCGCCCGAGGGCATGGCCGAGGTGACGCCGACGCGCGTGCCCGGCGAGC
The DNA here is from genome assembly GCA_903906315.1 of uncultured delta proteobacterium. GTDB lineage: Bacteria > Myxococcota_A > Polyangia > Polyangiales > Polyangiaceae > CAIVJW01. The sequence goes on from CAIVJW010000153.1 coordinate 3,521, forward strand.
GCCAGCACTGCGCAGCCGTCGGCGGGTGGGGCCCGTTCCTGCCGCGCGTCGACGACCTCTTCGCCGCCTGCGCGGTAGCCCCGCGCCCGCTGCGCCTCGTGACCGCGATCGGCACCGTCACGATCACGGCCCCGGCGACGCGCCGAGGGCGCCTGCGCGCGCGCGCGCGGCTCACCCTCCGCTACGATCGCTACGCCCAGGCCCGGCAGCGCGCGCTCGGCGCGACCGAGCCCGGCGAGCGCCGCCGCTACGCCGCCATGGTGCGCGCGCTCGGCTTCGGCCTCGCGTCCGCGCCCGCCGACTGCGAGGTCGCCGGCGATCGCCACGAGATCCGCACGGCGATGCTGCCGCGCTACCTGTCGGGCGCGCTGCTGCCGCTCGCGCTGCCCGGCGTGCTCGAGGGCCCGCTCGGCTACACGCTCTCGCCGACCGGAAACACCCCGCGCGAGCTCGCCGTGCTGGTCTGGGTCATCTTCGTCGGCATCATCCTGCGCGGCGCGCTGGGCATGGCCGCGATCGAGCGAGCCCGCAACGCGATCCCGCTCAGCATCGGCGGCTGGGGCACGCGCGGCAAGAGCGGCTCGGAGCGCCTGAAGGCGGCGCTCTTCCACGCGCTGCGCTTCGACGTCGTGGTGAAGACCACGGGCTGCGAGGCGATGTTCATCCACGCGCTGCGCGACCTGCCGGCCCAGGAGATCTTCATCTACCGGCCGTACGACAAGGCCACGATCTGGGAGCAGCACGACGTGCTCGGCCTGGCGCGGAGGCTCGGCGCGCAGGTGTTTCTGTGGGAGTGCATGGCGCTGCAGCCGCGCTTCGTCGACACGCTCGTCGGCGAGTGGATGAAGGAGCGCCTGACGACCATCACCAACGCCTACCCGGACCACGAGGACATCCAGGGCCCCTCGGGCGAGGACGTCGCGCGCGTCATCGCGCGCTTCGTGGCGAAGAACGGCACGACGATCACGACCGAGGAGCAGATGCTCCCGCTGCTGCGCGATCGCGCGCGCCAGCGGAACGCCACCCTCCTCGCGGTCGCGCCGATCGAGGCGGCGCTCCTGCCCCACGACCTGCTCGCGCGGCTGCCCTATCAGGAGCACCCGCGCAACGTCGCCATGGTGCTCGCCCTCGCCGAGCACCTCGGGGTCGACCGCGAGCGCGCGCTCGTCGAGATCGCCGACCACGTGCTGCTCGACCTCGGCGTGCTCAAGACCTACCCGACCGCGCAGCACCGCGCCCGGACGATCACCTTCTCGAACGGCATGAGCGCGAACGAGCGCGCCGGCTTCCTCTCGTGCTGGACGCGCCTCGGCCTGGATCGGCACGACCTCGACCGCGAGCCCGGCGTCGCGACGATGCTGCTCGTCAACAACCGCGCCGACCGCGTCGCGCGGTCGCGCGTCTTCGCGCAGATCCTCGTCGACGACGTGTCGGTCGACCACGTGGTGCTGATCAACGGCAACCTCGGCGGCATGCTCCAGTTCATCCGCGAGGCGCTCGGCGAGAAGCTCCGCAGCCTGACGCTCGCGGGCGAGGGCGGGCAGGCCGAGGCGATCGCGCGCTTCGACGAGGCGATGCGGTGGCTGAAGGTCCCGATCGCGCCCGACGCCGTGCGCGCGGGCGCCGAGCGCATGCTGGTGGCCGCCGCCGGCCAGCGCGTCGCGGCCGAGGTGCTCGGCGACGCGGCCGTCGTCGAGGCGATCGCGAACGCCCCCGAGGCGATTGGCAAGGCGATCGCCGCGGCCGCCGCGCGCGCGACGCCCGGCGACCCGCCGCCCGCCGACCTTTTCGCGGACGCGGCCCGTCACGCCGAGAGGCTCGCGCGCCGCGTGGCGGTCGCCCGGGGCGCGCGCGCGGAGGTGGCCACGGCGCTCGCGCGCGGCGCACAAGCGGAGGCCGACGCCGCGCTGCGCCGCGCCTACGAGGCGCTCTTCCTCGATCGGATCGCCGTGCTGTGGGACGCGGACGCATCGGGCGACCAGGTGATCGACTTCCTCGCTCGCGAGGCGCCGCCCGGCGTCGACGTGCGCGTGATGGGCGCCCAGAACATCAAGGGCACGGGCCTCGACTTCGTCTATCGCTGGCTGTCAATCGACCGTGTGCGCGCGGCGCTCGGAAGGCTGCGCACCGACCCGTCCGCGCGCGGTGAGGTGCTGTCGTGGCTGTCGACCTACGACGACTTCGGCGTCCTCGACTGCCGCGAGGCGCTCGGCGCGCTCACGGCCCTGCGCGACGAGGGCGCGCTCGCGGGCGCGCTGCGCGACGTGCTCGCGAGCGTGATCGCGCGCCTGGCGTCGATCGATCGCGAGAAGGCCGAGGCCCTCACCCGCCGCGGCGACGCGACGATCGGGGCGCGCGCGCTCGGCTTCCTCGAGCAGTTCCTCGACCACCTCGACTCCGTGCGGCGCACGCGGCTGGCCAAGCGCATCCTCGACGACCTCTGCGCGCGCCGCGTGGGCCACGGGCGCGCGGCGCTGCTGTTCCGCGAGCTGACGCACCGCCAGAAGGGCGGGTGGCTCGCGAAGGACCTCGCCGCGTGGTGGGAGCGATCCTCGCTGCGGGCGCGGACCGAGGTCGCGCGCGTGGGCCCGGGGCCGGAGTCCCTGCCGCCGCCGGGAGGCGAGAGCGCCGCCTGACGCGCGAGGTCGGGGAGACGTGCGGCGCGATCGCGCGGAGGCGGATTCGGCGGGGCGCGACCCGTCCCGGGACGTCCCGAACCGAGGCGCCGTCTCGGTGGTCGACCTCCCGGGACGTCCCGAACCGCGGCGTCGCCTCGGTGGTCGACCTCCCGGGACGTCCCGAACCGCGGCGTCGCCTCGGTGGTGGACCTCCCGGGACGTCCCGAACCGCGGCGTCGCCTCGGTGGTCGACCTCACGGGACGTCCCGAACCGCGGGGTCGCCTCGATCGCGGAGGTCCGCGCACCCCGAAGCGCTATGGACGCATTCAGGCCCTCGCCGGCCTCGGCGAGCTTGCCGAGGCGCCCGATCGCTCGCGCGATCCACGGGGCGCCGCACTGGAACAGCGTCGCGCGGGGTCGCAAGGCGCTGGGCGGGCACGCGCTCCGGGGCGCGGTGGTGCGGACCGAGGGGGGCAGGCGAGCCGTGGGGGCGGCTTCGGGCTTGTCTTGCCTGCGCGCCGGCCCGAGGGCGTTTGAAGCTCCCACGCGCTCCTCGTCGGCGACGGCCCCGAGCCAGCCCTGCTCTCTGAAACCGTTTCCCGCATGTTCGCGGGGCCTTGGAGGTCGTCTCGGGGCGGGTTGACGTAGCGTCGTACTTTGGAAGTTGGACGAAGCCGCTGCGCGGCAGCTGAGCTTCGCCCGCGCGTCGCGCCCTCTTGATGACCGCCCTCCAACCGGCCGCGCCGCGGTGAGCCCGCCTCGTCGGTCGTCGCCTCCGGAGAC
>CAIVJW010000154.1 GCA_903906315.1 uncultured delta proteobacterium
CGCGTCGAGCAGGTTGAAGACGTCGACGCCGAGCTCGGCCTCGCGCAGGCGCGCGCTCGCGGTCGCGTCGAGGAGGAGCACGTCGTGGCCGAGCTCGGCGTACGGCAGCGGCCGCCGGCCGAGGAACGTGACGCCGCCGCCCACGCGCGCGGTGAGCGCGCGCGAGAAGACCTCCGTGATCGTCGGCGTGAACGCGACGTCCGAGCGCACGACGAGCTGGGGCACGTAGGGCAGGAGCGCGCCCTCGACGAAGCCGCCGCCCGATGCGCGGAACGCCGCGCGGGTGTAGGTGACGCTGGCGCTCGAGACGAACCAGTCGACGGGCAGCGCGGTGAAGTCCGCGGCGAAGCCCGTGCGCGCGGTGCCTGGGACGCGCTCGTTGCGCGCCGTCGCCTGGTCGAACACGAGATCGTCGCCGAGCAGCGTGCGGAACGCCGCGGCCGTCGCGCGCAGCCCGTCGCTCGCGTAGCGCAGGCCCGCCTCGAACGACGTGACCTCGGTGAACGGCGTCTTCTGCCCGTCGGCGAGGCTGCGCGCCTGGGGAGAGCGGAAGCCCCGGCCGACGCTGCCGACTGCGGCGAGGCCGGGCGCGACGTTCACCTCGATCGTCGCCTTGGGCCCGACGTGCGCGCCCTGGGCGCTCCGCGCCTCGCCCGTCGCGGCCGCGGCGAAGTCCTGCGTCGCGTAGAAGAGCCCGTCGACGCGCGCGCCGCCGCGCACGACGACGCGGCGGATCGGGCGCAGCGTGAGGTCGAGGTAGCCGGCGACGTCGGACGCCCGCACCTTCGCGTCGACCTCGCCCTTCGTGACGTGCCCGTCGAGGACCGAGAGGCGCCGCTGCGACTGCGTGATCCAGTCGGTGCGCGCGTACACGCCCGCCTCGATCCCGTCGCGCTTGCCGAAGACCGGCAGCGGCATGCGGTAGCGCGCGTTCATGCCGAACGTGACGGCGTCGTTCTGCTGCGCGACCGTGTCGCCGTTCACTGGGTCCTGCAGGAAGCCGGTGAAGTCGGAGCGCAGGCCGAGCGAGCGCAGCACGAAGAAGGGCGCGACCGACCAGCGCCCGCCCTCGCCCGCCTCGGAGAGCTCGAGGACGACCTGCGTGCGCGCCGAGTCGCCCCCCTGCTTGGGGTCGTAGGTGGCGAAGCGATCGACGGCGCCGTGCTCGATGTCCGCGAGCCGCAGCACGCCGGCCGAGTCGAAGCGCCCCGCGTACGACGAGAGCATCAGGCGCGCGTGGAGCGCGCCGAAGTCGTGGGTCGCCTGCGCGACGCCGGAGACGCGCCGCGCGGCGCGCGAGGGGCCGAAGCCGTCGGTCGCGTAGACCTCGAAGGCGGCGAACGTGTCGCCTTGCGCGTCCTTCGGGCGGTAGGCCATGAAGTAGCGACGCGACGCGAACTGCCCGACGGTCGCCTTGGCCGTGACGCCGGGCTCGGCGAGGCCGAGGTCGAGGTGCATCGAGCCGGCGACGGCGAAGTCGCCTTGCCGCGGATCGTAGGTGCCGGGCGCCACGCGCACGGCCTTCACGGTCTCCGGCATCAGGAAGTGCAGATCCGCGTAGCCCTGGCCGTGGAGGTTGGAGACGTCGTTGACGGGCGCGCCGCCGGCCCAGATCTCGAGGTCCTGGCCGTGCACGGCGTCGAAGCCGCGATAGAAGATCTGATAGGCCTTGCCCTCGCCGCTGTGTTGCGTGAGGTGCACGCCGGGCGCGACGGCGAGCAGATCGCCCGCGGTGCGGTGCGGCGCCGCCGTCAGGACGGGCTGCTCGAGGACGACCTCGGAGGCGCTGCGCGGCGGGGGGCGTTCGGCCGCGACGTCGACGACGAGGGGCGTCGCGGGCGTCGGGGCGCTCGGCGGGGGCGCGGACGATGGCGCGGCGTGCGCGGGCTCGCGCGGCGGGGTGGCGGGCTCGGAGATCGGAAGAGCACACG
>CAIVJW010000155.1 GCA_903906315.1 uncultured delta proteobacterium
CGAGCGCGGCGGCCTCGCGCCCCCACGCGGCCGCGGCGACGGCGGCGGCGAAGAGGACGACGGCGAGCGCAGGCCACGAGGTCGCCACGAGCCCAGCGGGCCGCACTCCGAGGGCCGCGAGCGCGCGCGCCTCGCCGCGATCGACCGCGCGCGCGGCCGCGAGCGCCCAGGCGATCGGGGGCGCGACGAAGAGGCCCGTCTCGAGGGCCACGCCGAGGGCCGCGCGCAGGAGGGGACGGCCGAGGCCGGCGGGCACCGACGGCGCAAGGAGCACGGGCAGGACGCGGACCGCGCCCGCCACCAGAGCGATCGCGACGACGGCGACCGCGATGAGGGCCGCGTACCGCGCGGCCGGAAGCCCGAGGACCCGCCCGAGGGACGGGCCGGCGCGCGGAGCCGCCGGCGGTGCACGGGATCCGGCGGCGGGCGGAAGGTGGGGCACCGCCCGAGGGTACGTGCTCTCGGCGGTGCGGTGGGTGACGCCCGGGGGGCGGCCCCGTCAAAGCGAACGCCTCGCCCGCTTGAATCCCATGCTAGGCTCATGCACCTCTTCAGCGGGACCGTAGACCGCCGTACCACCCTCGAGCCGGCAGAGAGCCGGCCCGGGCTCCCGAGGAGCCCGGCCACCTGAGAGTGACACCATGTCCTTGTTCGGAAGAAGCACCGTCGCCCTGGCCGCTGGTGCGGCCCTCCTCGCCACCCTCACCGCCGCCCCGTCGGCGCGCGCCGAGGGCCAGGTGAGCCCCAAGGGCAAAGGCATCGTCGGCGGCGCCCTCCTCGGCGCCGAGGTCGTCGACCTGACGCTCGCCATCGCGGGCGTCGAGAAGGGCTGGCCCTACTTCATGTTCGGCGCGCTCGGCGCGGCCGGCGGCGGCGTGGGCGGCTACTTCGTCGAGAAGGCGGTCGGGACGGAAGGGCCCGCCGAGGCCCCGGTCTTCATGCTCGCTGGTGGCCTCGCCCTCGCGATCCCGACGGTCGTCGCCTCGCTCAACGCGACGAGCTTCCGCCCGCCCGAGGTCGAGCGCGAGGTCGTGCCGGCCATGCCGGTCCCCGAGCCCCCCGCTCCGAAGGCCGGCGTCGGCGCCGCCGTGTCTCCGGTCGCGCCCAGCGCGCCGGTGGCATCCGCTGCGTCCGTGCCGCAGGTCGCGCCCCCCCCGCCGCGCTTCGTCGCCGCCGCGCCGCTGCCGAAGCCGCACCTCGCCTTCTCGCTCGTCGACCTGCACGCCGGGCACCTCGCCCTGGGCTTGCCGGCGGTCGAGGTCCGGCCGGTCTACACGCAGCGCGAAATGGCCACCTACGGCGTGGACCAGAAGAGCGAGGTCCGCGTGCCCCTGTTCAAGGCCGCGTTCTAGCCACGGTCGGGTCCCGCGCGCGGGACCCCGACCGGGTCGAGCCAGGAGCACCTCCGCGGGGGTGCCTGGGGCGGCCGATGCACCGACGAGGGCGCGGCGAGGACCGCGACAGGGCACGAACGAAGAAGGGCGCCGTCCCGCGAGGGAGGCGCCCTTCGTGCGTTCGAAGCGGGCCGGGCGTCAGTGCTCGGCGGCGGCCCCGTCGGCCTTGAAGCGCGCGCCGCGGGTCAGCCAGCCGCGTAGCAGGAACGCGCCGATGCAGCCCGCCAGGGCGAAGAGGCCGAGCCACAGCCACATCGCGGCGGGGCTGTGCCAGTAGTCGACCTTTCCGGCGATCATGGCCTGCTGCAGCGGCATGTCGGCGCCGTCGACCTTCACCGTCGCGGGCGACCATTGCGTCAGCAGGTTGCCCGAGAACCAGCTCACCAGCGTCTTCGCGAGGAACCACGGGATCATCGACAGCCCGAGGTAAGTGCCCTCCTGCCCCTTGGGCGCGATCGCGGCGGTGTACTCGTAGAGCTTCGGTGACCAGAGCACCTCGCCGATCGTCACGATGACCATGCAGAGGATCGCCATGAGGTAGTGCGCCTTCGCGATGTCGACGCCGTAGAGCTGCCACGGCACGGCCATCGGGAAGAGCGACACGGCGGAGAACATCGCCCCGAAGACGAGCATGTCGAAGACCTTGAACTTGTTCGCCAGGGGGATGAACAGGATCAGGCCGATGACGATGCCGATCGGGTTGATCGTGTTCAGCACGCCGATGGCCGCGTCGGGGCCGATCGTGCGCTCCCAGTACTTCGGCATGAGCAGGTAGATGTACGTGTAGACCGCGCGCACGCCGAGGATGAGCGCGATGAGGACGAGCAGGCGGAGCAGCGCCGGCTCGCGCACCACGTCGCGGAGGATCTCGAGCGGCTTCTTCTTCTGCGGCTTCTCCTCCTCGACCTCGGGCCCTTCGTCGGCGCCGCGCAGCTGCTTCTCGCTGCGGATCAGCGCCTCGCAGGCGACGATGGACAGGGCCGCGGTCACGACGCCCATCGAGAAGATGTGCACGTTCGGGATCTTGAGGTGCAGCCGGACGACGTCGATCGAGTACCCGCCCGCGGCCGCGCCGATGTTCATGAACAGGTACCAGAGGTTGAAGCCGGCGCTGCGCGACTTCTTCGTCGTGTAGCGCTGCGTCGCCGCCTGGAAGATCGTCTGAACGCCGGCCATGAAGGGCGCCATCGCCACGAAGATCGCGCCGGCGAGGAGGCCGCGGTGCGGCAGCGAAGGCATGAGGCCCACGACGACCATGGCCGTGCGCAGGACCAGCATCGCCCACATCGACAGGCGCAGGCCGACGCGGATACCGAGCCAGTCGCAGACCATGCCGGAGACGGTGAGCAGGATCGTCGTCGCCGAGGTGAAGAGCGCGATGGTGCGACCGGCCGACTGGTCCGTCATCCCGAGGTCGTGGGACAGGAACAGGGACGCGATGGTCAACATCGCGAAGTAGAACGTCGAGTCGAGGAAGTTGATGACCTGGATGCCCCAGTACTCCTTGCGCGTCTCCTTCAGCACGCCGAAGTCGCGGAAGTACTGGACCATCATTTCGCCGGCGGTCTTCTTGGCTGCGGCTTGTTCGCTCATGTCGGTGGGGGGCCTCGGCGAGGAAGGGGAGGCGCGGAGCAGCCGCGCGGGCGCGTGACGGTCGACGATGCGCCAGGGCGAGTCAACGGCGGGGAGAACGCGCCCCTCGCCCGCGATCGGGCGGGGCCGATCAGCGCGATCCGGTGAGGTCGTCGGTTGCGGACGCCGGGGCGGGCGCGTCGCCGGCCGCGGCGGCCTCGGCGAAGAGCGCGCGGAGCATGGCCTCGCCGTCGAGCGGGACGCGGAGGCGCCCGCCGCGGACGTCGGCCCACTCGAGCGCGAGGACGAGGGGGATCATCGTGGCGTTCGTCAGGCCGAGCGATCGCGCGACGCTCGCGAGCACCTCGCCCATGCGGACGGGCCTCACGGTCGTCTCGGCGCCCCCGTCGAGGCTCGCGCAGCGTTCCGGCGGCGTCGTGACGTCGTACTCGCGGCAGACGAGGGGACGCTCGGGGTGGATCGAGCACGACTCATCCTCGAGGAACGGGCACGGGATCTCGGCTGCGAAGTAGCGCTGCGACACGTCGATCCAGGCCTCCTCGACGCCGGACCTGGAGCTATGGAGCGCGCGGTGGCCCCGCGGCGCGCGCCGGTCGATCAGGCGCGTCGTCTCCAGTCGACGGACGGCCTCGGAGAAGCGGCGCTGCACGCGGGCGCGCCGCTCCGGGGGCATCGCCGACACGAGCTCGGCGAGCGCCGTCGCCTCGACGACGGAGATCGGGACGACCTGCCGGCAGCAGGCGCCGCAGCCGGCGCGGCAGGTCACCTCGCGGCCCTTCGATCGCGCGTCCTCCGCCGCGATCGCCGCCACCTCGGAGGCGATCGCGCGCGCCGGCGACAGGAGGTCGAGCACGTCCGCCGGCCCGACGCGCACGGGGATCTCGAGCTCGCGATCGCGACCGAGGACGTTGAGGTGCAGGTGGGCGACGTCGTTGGGGAGGCGCGGCACGATCGCCGAAATTAGCTGACTGGCCCGGTCAGCGGAAGCGGTCGGTCGCCTCGATGAGCTCGTGGAGATTCCCGGGCTCGAAGGCCGAGTGCCCCGCGTCCTGCACGAGGCGCAGGTCGGCCTCGGGCAGCGCGCGGTGAAGCGCCCACGCGCTCTCCATCGGACAGACGACGTCGTAGCGGCCCTGCACGATCACCGTCGGGAGGTGGCGGATCCGGTGCGCGTCGTCGAGCAGCTGGGCGTCGGTGGCGAAGAAGCCCCGGTTGACGAAGTAGTGGCACTCGATGCGCGCGAACGCGAGCGAGACCTCGTCACTGCCGAGCTTGCCAATGACGTCCGGGTTCGGGAACAGGCAGCTCGTGCGCCCCTCCCAGAGGCTCCACGCGCGCGCGGTCGTGCGGCGGAGATCCGCGTCGTCCGAGGTCAGGCGGCGGTGGTAGGCGTGCAGCAGGTCCCCGCGCTCCTCGGCCGGGATGGGCGCGAGGTAGTCCTCCCAGGCGTCGGCGTAGAGGGCGCCCGCGCCGCGCTGGTAGAACCAGTCGATCTCCTGCTTGCGCAGGAGGAAGATCCCGCGCAGCACGAGCTCCGTCACGCGATCGGGGTGCTTCTCGGCGTACGCGAGGGCCAGCGTGGATCCCCACGACCCGCCGAAGACCTGCCAGCGCTCGACGCCGAGCTCCTCGCGCAGCCGCTCGAGGTCGGCGACGAGGTCCCAGGTCGTGTTCTCGCGCAGCTCCGCGTAGGGGGTGCTCTTGCCGCACCCGCGCTGGTCGAACAGGATGATGCGGTACGCGGAGGGGTCCCAGAATCGGCGCTGCTTCGGGTCGGTGCCGCCGCCAGGGCCGCCGTGGATGAAGACGGCGGGCTTGCCGTTCGGGTTGCCGGACTCCTCGAAGTAGATCTCGTGGAGCTCCGACACCCGGAGCGTGCCGGTGCGGTAAGGCTCGATTTCGGGGTAGAAGGTGCGGCGATCGGCGGCGAGGCTCGTCATCCGCCCCGAATGAGGGGAGGCCGGCGCGGCGTCAAGACACCACGCCGGCGCTCCAGCGAGCTACTTCTTGCCGGGCATCCCGGGCATCGTCGGGATCGACGACATCGTGACCTTGAGCGCGCAGTCGGTCGCGGCCTTGGTCGCCTTCGTGATCGCGTCGACCTCGCCCGACCCGGCCGTCGCCATGTCCTTGGCGCTTTCGGTGAACTTCGTGGCGGCCCCGGTGACGCAGGCGACGTCCTTGCACGCGCAGACGGCCTTCTCGTAGTCCTCGGCGGCGACGAGCGCCTTGCTCTTGCCACAGCCGGCCACGAACACCATCACCGAGCCAAGCACCAAGACGCACGCGAGCTTCATCGTCTTCATGGGAATCCCTCCGTACTAGCGAAGTTGTGTCGCGGGACATACGCGAGTCGCGGCGCGAGTCCAAGGGTGACGGCGTCGATTGCCCCGAAGATCGCCCGAGCCGACCACGGCTGTGCCTCGAGACGAGCGCGGCTCCGCTCGGGGCCGCGCGTCCCCACGGGCGCAGCTCACGGCGTATGCTCCGCCCATGCGCGCGCACCGGCTCGGCGTCGCCTTGCTTTCGCTCTCCGCCTGCACCTCCGACCCCGCCGCGTCCGGCCCCGACGGCGGCGGCGCGGGCGCGACCGCGTGGGCGGCCGCGTTCGACGCCTCGCAGGTCGGCTGGCTCCTGAACACGTGCGGCTCGGCGCCGGACGATCTGTTCATGGTCGGCGGGTCGACGGAGAAGGCCGCGGCGATGCACTTCGATGGCGCCGCGTGGGCGCCGCAAGACCTCGGCGTCGACGCGCCCCTGCTGAACTGGTGCCACGCCTTCGCGCGGGGCGACGTCACGATGGTCGGCCGCGCAGGCACCGTCCTGCACTGGGACGGCCAGGCGTGGTCGAAGCAGGCGACGCCGACGACGCAGGACCTGTGGGGCGTGTGGGGCGCGGCGCCGGGCGACCTCTGGGCGGTGGGCGGGGACGGCCTGGCAGCGGGGCACGCGACGCTCCTGCACTTCGATGGATCGAGCTGGACCCAGGAGACCCTGCCCGCGCTCCAGAAGGTCGACGTCTGGCAGCTCCTCAAGGTGTGGGGCACGAGCGCGGAGAACGTGTACGCGGTCGGGCAACGCGGCGTCGTGCTGCACCGCAAGGGCGGCGCGTGGGCCGAGGAGCTCGTCGGGGCGAGCGACGACCTCGTGTCGCTTTGGGGCACGGGGCCGGATCGCATCGTCGCGGTCGGCGGGCGCGCGAACGGCATCGCGAGCGTGTGGGACGGCGCAACCTGGGAGACGCACGAGCTGGCGCCGACGCCGGGGCTGAATGGCGTCTGGATGCGATCGGCGGGCACGGCGCACGTCGCCGGCGCGTACGGGACGATCGGCACGCTCGACGTCGCGAGCGGTCGCGTCGACGCGGTGGACGTCGGATCGACGCGCCTCGATCTCCACTCGGTGTTCGGGGACGCCTCGGGGCGGATCTGGGCCGTCGGCGGGAACCTCGGCTCCGCGCACCCGGCCACCTTCACGGGGGTCGCGTACGGGCGCCGGCTAGGATCGGAGGAATGATGAAGGTCGACTCGATGGCTGCCCTCGCGCGTCGCGCGCGCGCAACCGGCCTCGCCGCCGGGGCTCCGATGCTGCTCGCCGGGCTCGTCGTCGGCTGCACCGACGAAACCGGCCTCCGGCCGACCGCCTCCGAGGCGACGGGCATCTTCGCCGACCTCGGCGAGATGCGGCCCGACGCGACCGAGGAGCAGCGCGCGACCTTCGACCGCGGCCGGCGCGTCGCCGTGCGCCGGTTCGGGCAGCCGGAGGGGCTCGGGCCCACGTTCAACGTGTCGGCGTGCGGAGCGTGCCACGAGCGCCCGGTCATCGGCGGCGGCGGCGCGCGCTACCGGCAGTTCGGGCTCGTCGCGCAGACGCTGCCGGACGGGTCGTTCCAGAACCTCGGCAAGAGCGGGGTGCTCGACCACTACACGCTCGACCCGTCGACGCGCGTGCCCACGCCCGACCAGACCAACGTCATGGCGACGCGCGTGCCGATCCCGTTCTTCGGGGTCGGCCTGCTCGCCGAGATCCCCGACGCGTCGATCCTCGCGAACGCGGACCCGGACGACGCCGACGGCGACGGCGTGAGCGGCCGACCGAACTACGATCGCGGCTTCGTCGGGCGCTTCGGGCGAAAATCGCAGACCGTGTCGATCGAGGGCTTCATCCGCGGGCCCATCTTCAACCACGCGGGCATCACGAGCGACCCGCTGCCCGACGCGCTCCGCAACGCCCTGCCGGTGCCGAGCGGCACGCGCCAGACCGAAGCGCTCGGCGCGCCGAGCCGGGGCGCGCTCGCCGCCGAGCGGGTCGGCGAGGCCAGCCAGGCGCAGGCCGCCGCTCCCGACACGCCCACGATCGACGACGACGGCGTGCCCGATCCGGAGCTCGGGCAGAGCGACCTCTTCGACCTCGTGTCGTTCTCGATGCTGCTCGGGGCGCCGCGGCGCGACGCGCCGACGACCGAGACCGACGCGGGGCGCGAGCTCTTCCACGTGGCGCGCTGCGACGCCTGCCACGTGCCGTCGCTCGAAGGCCCGCGCGGCCTCGTGCCGGCGTACTCGGATCTGCTCCTCCACGACATGGGCGACGCGCTCGCCGACGACGTCGTGATGAAGGTCGCCACGGGGCGCGAGTTCCGCACGCAGCCGCTGTGGGGCGTCGCCGCCGGCGGGCCGTACCTGCACGACGGCCGCGCCGACACGATCGACGAGTCGATCCGCCTGCACGAGGGCGAAGGGCGCGCCTCGCGCGACGCGTACCTCACCTTCGGCGAGCGCGATCGCGCGAAGGTGGTCGCGTTCCTCGCCTCGCTCGGCGGCGCGTCGCAGCGCAGCGAGGGGCTCCTGCCGCCCGACGCGCCCCTCCCCGAGGACGGCGACTACGGCGGCCCGGCGATCGCCCTCTCCGCCTCCGACCGCGCGCTCTTCCTCGCGGGCCGCGCCGTGTTCGACCGCGACGTCCGCCTCGGCGCGGGCCTCGGTCCGCGACACAACGGCGACTCGTGCCGCGCCTGCCACTTCGATCCCGTCATCGGCGGCGCCGGCCCCATCGACGTGAACGTGGTGCGCCAGGGCATCGTGCGCGACGGCGCGTACAGCGACCCCGCGGGCGGCACGATGCTCCACCGCCACTCGACGACGCCCGGCACGCGACCCGAGCCGGCGGCGCTCGTGAACCTGTTCGAGGCGCGTCAGCCGCCGCCCGTGTTCGGCCTCGGCCTCGTGGAACGGATCCCCGACGCGACGATCCTCGCCCACGAGGACCCGGACGACGCGGACGGTGACGGCGTGCGCGGCCACGCGCGGCGCTTGCCCGACGGGCGGATCGGGCGCCTCGGCTGGAAGGCGGGCGTGCCGAGCCTCGCCGAGTTCGCGCGCGACGCGATGTCGAACGAGCTCGGGGTCACCGTCCCCTCGCAGGTCGGGCTCACGTTCGGCTTCTCGCACGACGCCGACGGCGTCTCCGACCCCGAGATCACGACGAGCGACCTCGCGGCGCTCACGTTCTACATGGCGCAGCTCGCCCCGCCTCCGCGCACGCGATCCGATCCGGCGGTCGAGCACGCGGGCGCGCAGCTCTTCGAGAAGGTCGGCTGCGCGACGTGCCACACGCCCGCGATGACGACGTCGGACGGCGTGAAGGCTCGGCTCTACAGCGATCTGCTCCTGCACGACGTGGCGCCGGACGGCGCGGCCGGCATCGCGGACGGCGCCGCGACGATGCGCGAGTTCCGCACGACCCCGCTGTGGGGCCTCGCGAAGACGGCGCCGTACATGCACGACGGCCGCGCCTTCACGATCGGCGACGCGGTCCGCGCGCACCACGCGGAGGCGAAGGCCAGCGTCGCGACCTTCGACGCGCTCTCCGAGGCCGACCGCGCCGAGCTGGTCGCGTTCCTCGGATCGCTGTGAGGCGCGCGGCGTTCGCGCTGCCCCTCGTCGTCGCCGCCTGCGGGGGCGACGGCGCCGGCGACGGCGCGCGCGTCGAGCTCGAGCGCGCCGACGGATCCGTGCTGCGCGCCTTCACGGACGTCGCGCGCGCGGCCACCCCGGAGGACCGCGCGCGGGGCCTCGTCGGCCGGGGGCCGCTCACGCGCGACGCAGCGATGGTCCTCGACTATCCCGTCGTCGACGAAGCGTGCATCACGAACGCCGAGGTCGACTTCCCGATCACGGCCGTCTTCGTCACCACGGACGGCGCCGTCCGCGGGGTGGAGAGCCTGGCAGCCCACGACGCCCGCGTCCCCTGCCACGAGGGCGTGATCACGGTCGTCGAGGCCGACGCCGACGCGCGCGCGGACGCAGCCGCCGCGGCGCGCGTGCGCGTGCGCTGACCCGAGCCGTTCGCGCGGGCGCGGGCCCGGCTGCTAGAGTGGGCGCGCCCGGCGCCCCGAAGCTCGAACGACCCTGCCGCCGGACCGACCGACGTTGCCAGCCCCGCGCCGCCCCGCCTTCCGCCTCTCGCCGCTCGCCGCCGCGGCGACCGTCGCGCTCGTCTGGGCGACGACCCTGATCCTCGTGCAGTCCCAGGGCTTCTGGGTCACCGACGACGCCAACAAGTTCCTGCACGTGCAAGCCCTCGCGGGAAGCGGCTGGAGCGACTTCTCGATCCCGTGGCCAGGGCGGGCGGTCGCGCCGGACTTCCGCTTCGTCCCCCTGCCCGCGCCGTACGCGCAGGTCGACGGCGGCAAGCTCTGGTCGCAGTACCCGCCGCTCTTCGCGGCGATCACGGCGGCGCCGTTCCGGCTGCTCGGCTTCCCGGGGCTCTACCTTCTGCCGTTCGCCGGCGCGCTCGCCACGATCGCGGCCGTGGCGAAGCTCGGGCGCGCCCTCGGCCTCGACGATCGCACGCGCGCCGCCGCCATCCTCGCCGTCGGCCTCGCGACGCCGCTCTGGTTTTACGCGGTCGCGTTCTGGGAGCACGCCATCGTCCTCGGGCTGCTCACGTTCGCATCGTGGCTCACCCTCGACCCGGCGCACGACGAGGCCCCGCGCCGCCACGTCCTCGGCTGGGCGCTCGCCGCGATGTCGATCGCCTTCCGCGAGGACGCCATGGTGCTCGCCGGCGCGCTCGTCGCGGTGCACGGCCTCTCCGCGCCCAGGCGGCGACTGCTCCGCCTGGTCGTCGCCGGGGCGTGGGTCGCGCTGCTCGTGCTGCCGCTCCTCGCCTTCCAGCACGCGACCGTCGGCCATGCCCTCGGCCACCACGTCGCCGGCAACCTGACGAGCCTCGCCGACCACCTGCGCGCGCGCCCGCTCGTCCTCTACCGGCAGCTCGTCGCCGCCGGGCCCGGGCTCGCCGCGTCGATCCTCCTCGTCGGGCCGCTCGCGCTCGGCCTGATCGCGCAGCCCGCGATCTCGCCGCGCGCCTTCCGACTCGCGGTGCCGCTGCTCGCCGCGCTCGCGACCGCGGCGTCGCTCGCGATGCTCGCGGGGCTCGCGACCCGCAGCCCGATCGTGCAGCTCCTGCGGTCGAACAGCCTCTTCCCGGCCGCTCCATGGATCGCGATCGCGATCGTGCGCCTCCGGCGCGACGGCCCGCCCACGCCCGACCTCGACGGCCGCCTCCGCGCGGTCGTGGCCCTCTACACGCTCGGCTACCTCGTCGCGACCCCGTCGAACGCCACCGGCACGGGCATCCACTGGGGCAACCGCTTCCTGCTCGTGCTCTACCCGCTCCTCGGCGTGCTCGCGGCGAAGAACCTCGCCACCTGGGGCGCGCAGCCGGACCGCGCCGCGCGTGCGCACCGCGCGATCGTCGGCCTCGTCATCGCCGTCTCGCTCGTCGCGCAGCTCGCCTCGGTCGGGCTCCTCGGGCTGAAGCGCGACTTCTCGTTCCGCCTGAACGACGAGCTCGCGCGCTGGCCCGACGTCCCGGTCGTGACCGATGTGTGGTGGGCAGGCCACGAGCTCTGGCGCGACTTCGCGGCGCGCCCCACGTTCCTCGTGCGGTCCGCCGCCGAGATCGACGATCTCGACGAGCGCCTGCGCGCGGCCGGACACCGCGAGGTCGTGTTCGTCACGGCCCCGTCGCGACAGGCGCCCGGCCCGGGGGTCGTCGAGATCGACGACGGCGGGCTCCGGTTCTTCACGCTCACGATGGGCCTGCGGTCGACGGCTCCGCGCGCGTTCGCGCCCTGATCCTCGCTGCGCGGCGACGGTCCCCCGCAGCGCCCCCTCCACGAGCGCGCCTCGAGGCCTCGTGACGCCGCCCGTTCGGCCCGCCCCGGCGGCCAGTGCTACCCTGCCGGGCCGTGTCCGAGCCCCCTGCCCTCCCCCTGGCGGCGCGCCTCTGGTTCGCGTTCGCGTGCTTCTTCCGCGTGCTGATCGACGGCGCGTTCGCCGGGCGCGCGCACGCGGTCCGCGACGCCATGCCCGCGCTGCCGCCCCCCGCGAAGCCCGCCCCGCCGAGGGAGGAGCTTGCACCCCCGAAGCAGGAGGCTGCACCGTCGCGCGATCAGCCCTCCCCGCCGAGCCCGGAGCCCACGCCGCCGGCTGCGCCGTCGACCACGTCCGCGCTCCAGCTCCTCGGCCTGCTCCAGCGCGAGGGACGGCTCGTCGATTTTCTCGAGCAAGACGTCGCGACCTTCCCCGACGCCGACGTCGGCGTCGCGGCGCGCGTGGTGCACGAGGGCTGCCGCAAGGCGCTCCGCGACCACGTGACGATCGCGCCTGTGCGCGGAGAAGCCGAGGGCGCCCGCGTGACGCTCGAGGCCGGCTTCGACGCGAGCGCGACGAAGCTCGTCGGCAACGTGTCCGGCAAGGGCCCGTACGCAGGCACGCTCGTGCACCGCGGCTGGAAAGCGACGAAGATCGAGCTGCCGACGCCGGTCGCGGGGCACGACCCCGCGATCCTCGCGCCGGCGGAGCTGGAGCTCTAGTCATGGCGCGCTTCGCGATTGGCATCGATCTCGGGACCACCCACTGCGCGGCCGCGCGCGCGGCCCTCGACGACGATCAGGCGCGCCCCGAGGTCGTCCCGGTGACGCAGCTCGTGGCGCGCGGCACGCTCGACGCGCGCCCGCTATTGCCGAGCTTCCTCTACGCGCCGCACGAGAGCGAGGGAGCGCAGCCGCTCCCGTGGGACGCGGAGCGATCGTTCGTCGTCGGCGAGTACGCGCGGTCGCGCGGGGCCGAGGCGCCGGCGCGGCTCGTGGCGAGCGCGAAGAGCTGGCTCTGCCACGCGGGCGTCGACCGCCGCGCGGCGATCCTGCCGCAGGGCGCGCCCGAGGACGTCGAGCGGATCTCGCCGGTCGAGGCGTCGTGGCGCTACCTCGAGCACCTGTCGGAGGCCTTCGACGCGGCGCACGCGGCGGGCGATCCCGCAGCCGCGTTCGCCGCGCAGGAGGTCGTGCTCACGGTGCCCGCGTCGTTCGACGCCGCGGCGCGCGAGCTCACGGTCGAGGCCGCGCGCGCCGCGGGCATCGATCACCTCACGCTGCTCGAGGAGCCGCAGGCCGCGCTCTACGCCTGGATCTCCGCGATGGGGGACGCCTGGCGCAAGCACCTCCGGCCGGGCGACGTGATCCTGGTCGTCGACGTCGGCGGCGGCACGAGCGACTTCTCGGCCATCGCGGTGCTCGAGAAGGACGGCGCGCTCGAGCTCGCGCGCATCGCGGTCGGCGACCACATCCTGCTCGGCGGCGACAACATGGACCTCGCGCTCGCGCACGTCGTGCGGCTGAAGCTCGAGGCGCAGGGCCACGAGCTCGATCGCTTCCAGATGGGCGCGCTCGCGCACGGCTGCCGCGCCGCGAAGGAGCGCCTGCTCTCGGACGCGAGCCTCGACGCGATGCCGGTCGTCGTGCCGGGTCGCGGGTCGAAGCTCCTCGGCGGCGCGCTGCGCACCGAGCTCACGCGCGGCGAGATCACGCGCACGCTGGTCGAGGGCTTCTTCCCGATCGTCGCCGCGAGCGCGCGCCCCGCCGCGCGCGCCCGCACGGCGCTCACCCAGCTCGGCCTGCCGTACGCTTCCGACGCGGCGGTCACCAAGCACCTCGCCGCCTTCCTCGGCCGCCACGCGCGCGCGACGGACGCCCTCGACGGCTTCGCGGCCGCGCGCCACGGCGACGCGCGCGACCGATCCGCCTCGCTGCTGCACCCGACGGCCGTGCTGTGGAACGGCGGCGTGATGAAGGCGACCGCGCTGCGCGAGCGCCTGCTCGCGACGCTGAACGGCTGGCTCGAGGCCGACGGCGGCGCGCCCGTGCGCGAGCTGCCGGCCGCCGACCTCGACCTCGCGGTCGCCCTCGGAGCGGCCTATTACGGGCTCGCGCGCCACGGCCGCGGCCTGCGCATCCGGGGCGGCACGGCGCGCGCGTACTACGTCGGCGTCGAGGCCGCGGTGCCGGCCGTGCCGGGGATGGATCCGCCGATCACGCTGCTCTGCGTGGCGCCCTTCGGCATGGAAGAAGGGACCGAGGCGAAGCTGCCTCCGCAGGAGCTCGGCGTCGTCGTCGGCGAGCCCGTGCGCTTCCGCTTCTTCGGATCGTCGGTGCGGCGCGAGGACGCCGCGGGCGCCGAGATCGATCGGTGGAAGGACGACGTCGAGGAGCTCGCGCCCATCGAGGTCACGCTGCCCGCCGAGGGCCGCCGCGAGGGCGACGTCGTGCCGGTGCGCCTCGCCGCCCGCGTGACCGAGGTCGGCACCCTCGAGATCGACGCGGTCCCGACCGCGCCGCAGAAGCCCGACGAGCGGTGGCGCGTCGAGCTCGGCGTGCGGGCGGAGTAGGGGGCATGGCGGCGCGCCGCATCGTCGGCATCGATCTCGGCACGACCAACACGGTCGTCGCGTGGGCCGATCCCGGCAAGGACGCGCCGCCGCGCGTCTTCGAGGTGCCGCAGCTGGTGACCGCGGGCGAGATCGAGGCGCGCCCGCTCCTGCCCTCGGTGCTCTACGCGCCGATCGGCGGCGAGGTGGCGGCCGACCCGTGGGGCGACGCGCCGTGGGTGGTCGGCCACTTCGCCGAGCGCCGCGGCGGCGAGGTGCCGGGGCGGCTCGTCGCGTCGGCGAAGAGCTGGCTGTGCCACGCGGGCGTCGATCGCGCGGCGGCGATCCTGCCGTGGGGTGCGGACGAGGACGCGGCCGATCTGCCACGCATCTCGCCCGTCGACGCGAGCGCGCGCGTGCTGTCGCACGTGCGCCGCGCGTGGGACGCCGCGTTCCGCCAGCACCCCCTCGCCGATCAGGACGTCGTGCTCACCGTGCCCGCGTCCTTCGACGAGGTCGCGCGCGAGCTCACGGTCGCGGCCGCGCAGCGGGCGGGGATCTCGGTGCGCCTGCTCGAGGAGCCGCAGGCCGCGTTCTACGACACCATGGCGCGCACGCCGGACGGCCTCGCGGCGCTGATCGCGGACGCGCCCGACGCCCTCGTGCTGGTCGCCGACGTCGGCGGCGGCACGACCGATCTCTCGCTCCTGCGCGTAGAGCGCGGCGACGACGGGGCGCCCTTCGCCGCGACGCGCGTCGCCGTCGGCCACCACCTGCTCCTCGGCGGCGACAACATGGACCTCGCGCTCGCGCACCTGGCCGAGCCGCGCCTCGTCGCCGAGGGCGCGCACCTCGACGCGACCCGCTTCGGCCAGCTCGTCATCGCCTGCCGCCGCGCCAAGGAGCAGCTCCTCGGCGACGCGCCGCCGGAGTCGGTGCGCGTCACCATCCTCGGCCCCGGCGCCAAGCTCGTCGGCGCGGCGCGGACGACGGAGCTCACGCGCGACGAGGTCGAGCGCACCGTGATCGACGGCTTCCTGCCGCGCACGCCGCGCGACGCCCGCCCCGTACGCGCGAAGAGCGCGCTCGTCGCCTTCGGCCTGCCCTACGAGCGCGACGTCGCGATCACCCGGCACGTCGCCTGGTTCTTCGCGCGCCACGCGCCCGAGGCCGCGGGGCCGCGAGCGCTGCTCCTGAACGGCGGCGTCTTCCGCGCGGCGCGTATCGCCCATCGGCTCGCCGACGCGATCGGCGCGTGGGGTGGTCCCCCGCTCGAGGTCCTGCCGCACGCCGATCCGGATCTCGCCGTCGCGCGCGGCGCCGTCGCGTACGGGCTCGCGCTCGCGGGCCGCGGCGTGCGCATCGGCGGGGGCGCAGCGCGCGGCTTCTATGTCGGCCTCGGCGGCGACAAGGCCTCGGGCCGCAGCGCGATCTGCGTCGTGCCGCGCGGGGCCGAGGAGGCCGTCCGCCACCGCCTCGAGGGGCGCACGTTCGCCCTCACGCTCGGCCGCCCGGTGCGCTTCGACCTCTTCGCCTCCGACGAGGCGAGCCACGCCGCGGGCGAGATCGTGACCCTCGACGACGACGCCTTCGAGCCACTGCCGCCCGTGACGGCCGCGCTCGGCGGCGCGCAGAAGGGCGAGATCAAGGTCGCGCTCGAGGGCGAGCTCACGGCGGTGGGCACCCTCGAGCTCGCGTGCGTCGAGGCCACCGCGCGCGCCGGCGTGAACGATCCGCGCCGCTTCCGCCTCGCGTTCCAGCTCCGCGGCGCCGACGCGCCGGATCCGACCGATCCCGTCGCATCGCAGCGCCCCTCGATCCTCCCGGGCGCGCGCCGCCTCGCGGACGCCGTCGAGGCCACCTCGCGCGTCTTCGGCAAGGGGCGCCCCGACGCCGAGCCCCGCGAGGTGAAGGGCCTCGCGCGCGAGCTCGACCGCCTCCTCGGCGAGCGCGCCACGTGGACGCTCGAGACCGCGCGCGCCCTCTTCGACGCGGTCGTCCCGGAGCCGCGCGCCCGCAAGCGCTCGGCGGATCACGAGCGCGTGTTCTGGCAGCTCGCCGGCTTCTGCCTGCGCCCCGGCTTCGGCCACCCCCTCGACCCGGCCCGCGCCGCGGCGATCGCGCGGCTGATCCCCGAGAGGCTCACCTTCGCCGACGAGGCGCGCGGCTGGCAGCAGCTCTGGATCGCCCTCCGCCGCGTGGCCGGCGGCCTCGACGAGGCGGCGCAGACCCTGCTGCGCGACGCGATCGACCCGCTCGTCGCGCCGGCCGAGAAGCGCCTCAAGAAGGTGAAGGGCTGGAAGCTCGAGGCCCCCGCCGATCTGCTGGAGCTCGCGAGCTCCCTCGAGCGCGTGCCCCCCGCCCGCCGCGCCGACCTCGGCGCGTGGATCCTCGAGCGCACCTGGACCGATCGCGATCCGCGCCTCTGGGCGGCGCTCGGCCGCCTCGGCGCGCGCGTCCCCGCGTACGCGAGCGTGCACCACGTCGTGTCCGCGAGCGTGGCCGAGCGCTGGCTCGACCACCTGCTACGCGAGAGATGGGCCGAGCTCCCCTCCGCGGCCGAGGCCGCCGTGCGCCTCGCGCGCAAGACCGGCGACCGCGCGCGCGACGTCTCGGAGCGCACGCGCGCCGAGGTCCTGCGGCGCCTCGAGCAAGTCGGCGCGAGAGGTCCCTGGATCCAGGCCGTGCGCGAGGTCGTCGCCGTCGAAGAGGCCGACCGAACCGCGTGGTTCGGCGAAGGCCTCCCGGTCGGCCTGCGCCTCGTGCAGTAGCGCCGAAGCGAACGGCCAAGAGCGACGAAGAAGAGCGCCAGGAGCACCCGTATCGCCAAGCGGGCCACGAGCGGCAACGTGCACCGCCGAAAGAGCGATCGCCGCGATCCTCCCTCCGGCCCCGCAGGGCCCATCCCTTCCCTCCCTTGGCGTCCTCGGCGCCCCTCTCGATCCGGTATCCTCCCCGCATGGCCGAGCCGTACCGCGAAGGATCCCTCCGCTGCCCCGCGTGCGTGGGCTTGCTCGAGCCGCGCGACGCCGGCAGCGGCGCGCTCGTCGACGTGTGCCCCGGGTGCGCGGGCGTCTGGATCGACTGGTTCGACGGCGATCCGTCGACGCTCGCGCGCGAGCTGGCGCCGCTGGGCCCCGCCCGCGATCCGTCCGAGGGCGAGAGCGGCGCGCCCTGCCCGCGCTGCACCCAGCGGTTGCTCGAGGAGCCCTACGCCGGCAACGGCCCTCGCGTGCTGCGCTGCGTGGACTGCGCCGGCGCGTTCGTGCCGCGATCGTCGTACGACGACCTCGCCGAGCTTGCGCCGCCGGTCGCCGAGGACGAGGCGCCCCCGACCGAGCCGAACGGGCTCGGTCGGCTCGTCGCCGCGATCCGCCGCTGGATCGCGCCCGGGGACTGATCCCCCGGTTCCCCGGGCGTGCCGCGGCCGCGGACACCTCGGGCGGGCTCACCGCCGAAGGGAGCCGCGCCGCCGGGCCACGCCGCGCGCGTCGCGCCGTCGTCAGGGACGCGCGCCGCCGGCCTTGCGCATCCGCATTCGCCGGATCACGGCGAGCGCCGCCAGGGTGAGCAGGCCAATCACGCCGGGACGAGGCGCCCCGCCCGGCTCGCCCGCGGACAGCGCGCAGCCTCCGCCCGAGTCCGAGCCGCTGCCGCTCGCGCCGCTGCTGCCCCCGTACGCTCCCGAGCAATAGTTCACGAGCGACTGCGCCGCCGACATGCAGTCGTGGCCCTGGCACGCGAACTGGCGTCCGTCGGCCGTGTAGTAGCAACTGGCAGCGTTGCAACAGGCCTGGACGGTGGGGCACGCAGCGCCGATGTTCGACGCCGAGGCGCACTGGTCACCGTTGCTATTGGTGCCACTGCCGCCCGAGGTGCCGCCCCCCGAGGTGCCGCCCCCCTGGCTGCACTGCGCCGCGGAGTCGCCACACTTCCCGTTTCCGCAGCAAACGCCCACCGAGCAGTAAGTCTGCCCGTCGTTGCAGCACGTCGCCCCCGTCGGCATGCAGCGGCCATCGCAGGCCGTCTGGCCCGCGCCGCACGTCCCGCCGCCACCGCCGCCGCCGGCGCACCCGGATTGGGGATCTCCGCAGCTGGCGCCGCCGTCACAGCACAACCCCGACTCACAGTAGTGCTGGCCGTCGGCGCAGCACGCGGCCCCCGAGGGCATGCAGCCGGGGCCGCACGCGCTCTGGCCCCCAGCGCAGGTGCCGCCTCCGCCACCGGAGCACTCCGCGGCGGAAGGCGCGCAGTTGCCGTTGCCGCAGCACACCCCCGTGTCGCAGTAGTGCTGCCCGTCGTTGCAGCAGGTCGCGCCGTACGGCATGCAGCCATTGTCGCAGGCCGTCTGGCCACCCGGGCAATCGGCGCGCGCCGCCGGAATCGCGAGCGTGAACACGGTGGCCAGGGCAAGGACCTGCGCCGAGAGCTTCAACACGTTCAATTCGTGCCTCCTTCTTCGATCGATGGACATGACTTGCACTCCGCACCGACTTCGGCGCCGCACCGGAGGCGGCGACCGCGGAGACAGGTGCGTCCTCGTGCGCTCGAGCGCGCGGCGAACCCAGCAATGAAATCGTCCCGACACGGGGAGCGGCCGACGGCCCGAGGAGGGACCGGCGCCCAGTTGGCCCCGCCACGATGCAAACCGACGTCCTCCGAGGGGCGAAGCAGAAAGTAACGTGAGTGTGCGACGTAGATGCGTCGGTCGAGCCCCCGAAAGTCCGACGTTAGGTCGCCCATGAACGGCGCGACTTGACGACGATCAAGTGCGATTGGTTATTTGTAGAACTATGCCACGCCACATTGTGCGCCCTCGGGGGTCGGCGCGATCGCGTGGCGGCAGGGCACCTCGAGGGCCGTCGGCGCGGGCTTCGGCCGGGACGAGCCGTCCAGCGGCGAGCTCGGCGGATCGAGCCCGTCGTCAGCCCTTCGCGGGTCCGCCTGCGTGCGTGGCGGCGAGCGAGGGCGCCGGCCCCGCGAGCGACGCGCCGGCCCCCTCGATCACCTCGAGGAACCCGAGCAGCACGTCCTCGCGGATGCGCTGGAAGACCGCGAAGTCGGTCGTCTCGAACCACGCAGTGATCTCGACGTCGAGCGCCGCGGGGCCGAGATCCTTCAGCCGCACGACGACGCCGTCCGGGTGGAGCTCGCCGCGCGCCCGGAGCACGCGCTCGCAGCCGGTCAAGATCGCTCGGAGATCCTTGGCCCGGGTGCCGTGCGCGATCCCGAGGACGCACGCGAGCCGGATGCGGTCGCGCGGCGCGAACGACTCGATCCGCTGGTCGGCGAGCTTGCCGTTCGGGATCGTGATCCGCGTCCGGTCGAGCGTGCGCAGGCGCGTCGATCGCAGGCCGATCGTCTCGACCGTGCCCGACACGACCTCGTCGACCTTCACGAAGTCGCCGACGCGAAACGGCTGATCGACGCCGATCGAGATCGACCCGAACAGGTTCTCGACCGTCTTCTGCGCGGCGAGGGCGAGGGCGATGCCGCCGATGCCCAGGCCGGCGAGGAGGCTCGTGACCTTGTAGCCGAGCACCGAGAACACGGCCGCGGCGCCGAGCCCGATCACGCCGACCTTCGTCACGCGCGCGAGGAGCGGCACGAGCGACCGCACCGACGGCTCGTCCTTGGTCTTGGGCGAGGTGAGGAACCGCTCTCCGGTGACGTCGACCGCGCGCAGGAGCAACCAGAACAGGGCCAGCGTGAGGCCCGCGTCGAGCACCGTCTCGACGAACGCCCGAGGCCCCACGTCGAGCGGGAGCCACGGCATTGCGAGGTACACGGCCACGAGGGCCCAGCCCAGCGTCAGCGGTGGGCCGGCCTTCTCGAAGAACAGGTCGTCCCAGGACGTGCGCGTGCGCGCGGCGAGGCGACCGAGCACCGCCCGCGTCCAGAACGACAAGAAGCGGCCGACGACCCACGCCAGGGTCGCGACGATCGGCGCGACCGCCCACTGCCACCACGGCAAGCCCTTGGGGCCCGATCGCAGGAGCCCCGGGGGCAGGCGCTCGCGGAGCCAGCGGTCCTCGAGGCCGTCGTACCAGGCGTCGACGTGCTCCACCGTCGACCGCGAGAACACCCAGCGGTCCGGCCGCCGCGCGAGCCGCACCGGGTCCGGCTTGTGCCCCGGCACGACGCCGACGTCCTCGAGGCCTGCTGGCAGGCGGTCCGATCGGCGGCCGGCCGACGCGGGGGAGATCGCCTCGAGGTCGACGCCGACGAAGCGGTCGAGGACGACCTTGAGCCGGCGCGCGAGGAGCGGCGCGTCCTTCTTCGCCGCAGCGGGCACGTCGAGGTACTCGGCCGCCTGCCCGTAGTCGCCGGCGTTGCAGAGATCGAGGTACGCCTTGACCGAGGCGCGCGGCGAGTCGGGGGCGACCTCGAGGTCGGCGTCGGCGGCCGTGGGGTCGGCCGCGCCGGCCGCGGGCGCGCCGGTGGGCGCGGGGCGCGGCGGAGCGGCGTGGGCGGGCACACCGCTCCCGACGAGGAGGGCTGCGGCCACGAGGGCCGGGGCGAGGCGCAGGGCGGGCGCTGGACGACGCATCGGCCGCGGACCATCGCACTCCCGAGCGGGCCCGTCGACGAGGGACCGCACCCCGCCGACGGAGGCCGGCGCCTGGTCGCGTCGGGGCAGGGCGCCACGCCGCTGGGTCAGCGGGCTCGCCGGTCAAGCGGTCCAACTCCGGAAATCGACCAACGCGATGCAGAAAAGTAAGCCGCCGGCGGGCCGCCATGGCTCATTGGACAGTGGTTCGAGGCTCCCACGACCTCCGAGGCGCTGCCTCCCGAGGCGAACGGGGCGCGAACCGCGGGAGGTCCTTCGGATGGCGACACAAAATTCTTACCTCTGGGGTGGGCTCCTCGCCGGCTTCGCGCTCATCGCGACGGCAGGGGGCTGTGGGAGCACCGAGGCCGACACCGGCCTCGGCGCGAAGACGACGTCCACCACGTCGGCGGGCGGAGCAGGCCAGGGCGGCGGCACCACGACCACCGGCAAGGGTGGCACCGGCCAGGGCGGCCAGGCCACCGGCGGCAACGGCCAGGGCGGCCAGCCCACCGGCGGCAACGGCCAGGGCGGCCAGCCCACCGGCGGCAGCGGCCAGGGCGGCGTGGGCGGCGCAGGCGGCGCTCCGTGCGACGTGGGCAAGGCCCTCTGCAACGGCCAGTGCATCGACGTCACGGCCGACACCAACAACTGCGGCGCCTGTGCGGCGATCTGCCCGACGGGCGCGACCTGCACCGACTCGAAGTGCGCCTGCCCGGTGGGCCAGGACGCCTGCGGCGGCGCCCAGTGCCTCGACCTGCAGTCGAGCGTCGATCACTGCGGCACCTGCGCGACGACGTGCCCCGCCGGCGCGACCTGCAGCGCGGGCGCGTGCGGCTGCCCCGCCGGCCAGGACGCCTGCGGCGGCGCCCAGTGCCTCGACCTCCAGAACGACCCGTCGAACTGCGGCTCGTGCGGCAACGCCTGCGCCCCGGGCGCGACCTGCTCGGCGGGCGTGTGCCTCTGCGCGGCCGGCCAGACGCCCTGCAACGGCAAGTGCGTCGACCTCGCCCTCGACACGACCAACTGCGGCGTGTGCGGCAACGCGTGCGCCCCGGGCGCCGCGTGCAACGTCGGCCAGTGCGCCGCGTGCGCGGCCCCGAAGGGCGACAGCTGCCAGGGCATCTGCGTCGACTTCAAGAGCGACAACGCGAACTGCGGCGCCTGCGGCACGACGTGCCCGCCGAACGCGACCTGCACGGGCGGCATCTGCGCCTGCGGGCCGAACCAGTCGCTCTGCGCCGGGCAGAACACCTGCGCGGATCTGTCGAGCGACCTGAACAACTGCGGGGCCTGCGGCAAGGTCTGCCCGGTCGGCGCGACCTGCACCTCCGGCAACTGCGCCTGCCCGCAAGGCCAGATTGACTGCAACGGCGTCTGCTCGGACATCACGCTCGACAACGCGAACTGCGGTAGCTGCGGCAAGGCGTGCAGCGCCGGCGCGGCCTGCAAGGCGTCGGTCTGCACGTGCAACGCCGGCCTCGCCATCTGCCCGCTGGGCTGCTTCGACATCCTCAGCGACGCGAGCAACTGCGGCGGCTGCGGCAAGGCGTGCGCGGGCGGCCAGCAGTGCGTCTCGGGCGCCTGCACCTCGTGCCCGCAGGGCCAGGTGGTCTGCAACAACAACTGCGTCACCACGGCGATCGACGTGAACAACTGCGGCGCCTGCGGCAAGACCTGCGGCCCGAACGCGGCGTGCACCTCGGGCAACTGCACCTGCTCGAACAACCAGAACTACTGCGGCGCGGTCACCGGCTGCGTCGACACCGCGGGCGACGTGAACAACTGCGGCGCGTGCGGCCACCAGTGCGGCGCCGGCCAGGCCTGCAGCTCCGGCCAGTGCGTCTGCGCCATCGCCGGCCAGACCAACTGCGGGGGCTTCCAGGGCTGCGTCGACCTGTCCAGCAACCCGAACGACTGCGGCGCCTGCAACACCAAGTGCGGCGCCGGTCAGGTCTGCACCGCCGGCAAGTGCGGCTGCCCCCAGGGCAAGCAGATCTGCAACAACGTCTGCGTCGATGTGCAGAGCGACCCGCGCGCCTGCGGCGCGTGCAACACGCAGTGCGCGCTCGGCGACACGTGCGCGGCCGGCAAGTGCCAGGCGTGCGCGGGCACGATGTGCCAGGAGCAGATCAACAACCAGCAGGTTCAGGTGTGCTCCGACACGCAGCACGACCCCGAGGCCTGCGGCGCCTGCAACACGAACTGCAACGGCGGCTTCCAGGGCGGATGGGGCCGGTTCTGCGCGTCCGGCAAGTGCGCCTGCAAGCCGGGCCTGACGAGCTGCAACTTCGGCGGCGGCGCCCAGTGCGTCGACACCCAGGCGAACTTCTTCGCGTGCGGCGGCTGCGGCAACGTCTGCGGCAACAACCAGCGCTGCGTCGACGGCAAGTGCCAGACGACCCAGTGCGGTCAGCTCGGCCTCGACAACTGCAACGGGGCCTGCCTGTCGCAGATCGACTACGAGAGCGATCCGCTCAACTGCGGCGGCTGCAACAACCGCTGCCAGGCCAACCAGGTCTGCGTGGCCGGCGCGTGCACCGGCTTCATCACGACGCCGGCCTGCAACACCTGCCCCTGCGGCGCGTGCGGCAGCAACTCGACCTGCTGCGGCTACCCGGGCGCGAACCCGGCGTTCCCGATCTGCGTCGCCGGCAACGCCTGCCCGTGACGTGACCCGAGCCGCCGGGCGCCCACCACGCGGCGCCCGGCGCTCCCCGCTCGCAGCCCGCGAGCGGCTCGCCTCCGATACGACGACACTCCACGGAGCCCGCGCCCAACGCGCGGGCTTTCGTGCGTTCAGCGATCCGCGCGGGCCGGCGAGGTCATGCCCTCACGGCGGCGGGGGGCACGAGTCGTCCTTCGGGTCGCTCCCCGGCGGGCAGCCGTTCGTCACCGCGGCGGGCGCGGCGAACTCGCCGAGCCGCGCCGGCTGCGCCTCGAAGGCGACGCCGACCGACAGGGCCGTGCAAGGCGACGTGGGCGCGACCGCCTCGACCGTGATGTCGGGCAAGCTGCAGAGCTGGGTGCGGCCGGTCTTGTAGAACGGGTCGTTCGTGCAGATCGGCTGTCCGGCCTCGTCGCGGTACGATCCGAGCGCGAGGAAGACGTCCTCGATGCGCCACCGGAACACGAGGAGCCCGCCGGTCAGCGCGTAGCCCTTGCCGGCGCCGAGGGGCTCGATCCGCGCGACGACGAAGCCGGCGGAGAGGCGGATGTCGACGGCGCTCGTCCCGGCGAGGCGCAAGACCGACGACGGCATGCTCGCGACGAGGACGTGGTCGGTGACGTAGGCCTTCTTGTCGAACCACCGCGGCTGCTCGAGGCTCGGCGCGCCGCCGTCGGGCGTGTCGACCGAGTCGTTCGTCACGTACCAGCGGTCGTCGCCGTCCCAGGCCGGCGGGTCCACGCCGCCGTCGGCGTGCTCGACGCCCTTGCTCGCGTACCAGTCGACCTCGACGCGGTCGTCGTTCGCGGTGCCGTTGTAGTCGCGGACCCGCAACAGGGTGGTCCACTGCCCCTCCGCGGCGCGCTGGCTGTAGTAATCCGAGCCGAAGTTGCCGAGGAAGGTCGACAGCATCGAGAACACGCCGGCGCCGGCGTTGTCGATGCCGCGCGGGCCGTCGCACGCCTTGGTGGCCATCGCGCACGTCGGGCCGTCGGACTGACAGCAACCCTTCGGGATCTTGTTCGCCGTGCAGGTGCACTTGCCGTCGAGATCGAGGCCGGGGACGTTGCCGGTCTTCTCGCCGAAGTCGATCGACCGGATCGCGGCCACGAACTCGACGGTGCCCTCGGGCGTCGGTATCGAGGGCGGGCCCGGGAAGGTCGCGAGGCCGCAGGGGGCGCCCCCTTGCCCGCCGGCGCCGGCCTCGGTCGGGGGCGTGGTCGACGTGGTCGACGTCGACGTCGTCGTGGTCGACGTGCCCGACCCGCCCGCGCCCGAGGGGGGCGCGACCTCGTCGAGCACCGTGAACCCGGCGAGGGCGCAGCTCGCGAGGGCGGCGGCGCCGATCGCGAGGGGGAGGCCGACCCGCAGGGTTCGTCGCAGCGCTCGCACGTCAGAACTCCCCGCGCAGGCCGGCGCCCGCGCCGACCCACGGCGTCACGCGGAGCGCCGAGCCTCCGCCGTCGGCCGGGGCCTTGGGCTTGAGGAAGTACGGGATCGAGAGGGCGACGCCGACGCCCGCCGCGATGAAGCCGATCGTCGTCGCAGCGCGCGTGACGTCGTAGAAGCCCGCCGCGCCGGCCGCGTCGTGCGGGCAGGCGCGCGCCTCGCCGCAGCGTTCGACGAGGCTCGACTGCTGCACGAGCGCGACGAGGCCGTGGGAGACGCCGACGACCGCGCCCGCGACCGCGACCGCGATCCCGACGCGCCCGATCGCCTTGCCGACCGGCTCGCCGTCGGGCGGCGGCGGAGGCCGCGGCGGAGGCGGCAGCGGCGGCAGGGCGACGTCGAGGCGCGAGGCGTCGCCGACGTCGACCGTCACCTGGCGCGCGATCGGCGGCTCGGCCCCGCGCTGCACCTCCACGCGATGCGTCCCGGGATCGACCGGCCGCCGCTCGCCGAGCAGCGCCACGGGCATGGACACCCCGTCGACGGACACCGAGAGCGTCTCGCCGCGCGGCCCCTGCACCGCCACGACCAGCGACGGGATCATCGGCAGGATCTTCTCGCGCTCGCCGACGGCCTCCGCGAGCGCCTTGCGCTGCACGGCGAGCGCCTTCGGATCGAGGTCGGTGCGCGTGATCTCGAGGTACTTCTCCGAGGCCTCGACCAGCCGCCCGAGCCGCACGAGGCACCGCGCCGCGCGCAGCGCGAGCGTGGGCGCGGGGACGAGCTTGTTCGCGAGCGTGAACTTGGCGAGCGCGGCCGCGTAGTCGCCCTGGTCGTAGAGGGCCATGCCGTCGGCCCCGAGCTTGCGCGCGGTCTGGCGGGTCTGCGCGTCGACGGCGTCGGCGCGCGCCTCGGCCGGCGCGAGGATCGCTCCCACGACGATCGCGGCGCACGCGATCGCGAGCCGCCGGGGGGCGGCCCTTCCTGTCCCCTGGGGGTGCGTCGTGTTGCCCGGATCCACGTGGAGGCGCGACCCGCGGCGAGCCGGTCGCACACGAGGGAGCTTACGCGAACGATCGCGTCGCACCAACCGCGCTCGCGCGCGTCGCCGAGGGGGCGCGCTGCCGGCTCGTGTGCGGCCCGCGAGGGCCGGGTGCTACGCTCGAACGAGGTGATGGTGATGCAGCACGGCGCGCGCCCGTGGTCGGCGGGCGCGGTGATGGGCGGGCGATACCGCCTGATCGCGCCGCTCGGCGCCGGGGCGATGGGCGAGGTCTGGCGCGCCGACCAGATCGCGCTCGCGACGCAGGTCGCGATCAAGCTCATCGACCTCGAGGCCGCGCGCGACGCGCCGAACGTGAAGGCCCGCTTCCTCCAGGAGGCGCGATCGGCCGCGCAGCTCCGGAGCGCGCACGTCGTGCGCATCCTGGACCACGGCATCGACGGTCGCGTCGCGTTCATCGCGATGGAGCTGCTGCTCGGCGAGACGCTCGGCGACCGCCTCGCTCGCGCGGGGCGCCTGCCGCCCCACGAGGTCGCGCTCATCGTCGGCGAGATCGCGATCGCGCTCGGCCAGGCCCACGAGGCCGGCGTCGTGCACCGCGACCTGAAGCCGCAGAACGTGTTCCTCGCGCGCGTCGACGACCGCGAGGTCGCCAAGATCCTCGACTTCGGCATCGCCAAGCAGAAGGCCGCCGACGACGTCCACCTTCAGACGCACGCCGGCCTGGTGGTAGGGACCCCGGCGTACATGAGCCCGGAGCAGGCGCTCGGCGATCGCGTCGACTGGCGCAGCGACCTCTGGCAGCTCGGCGCGGTCACCTACGAGTGCCTGGTCGGCGCGTGCCCGTTCACCGCGAGCACGCTCGGCGGGCTGTTCGTCGCGATCTGCTCGGGGCCGGTCCCGGTGCCCTCCGCGGTCGCGCCCGTTCCAGGCGGGTTCGACGCGTGGTTCGCGCGCGCGCTCGCCCGCGCGCCCGCCGATCGCTTCCAGTCGGCGCGCGAGGCCGCGGCCGCGCTCGGCGCGGTGCTGGCGCCGGGCCTGGCGATGCCCGCCGGCGCGACCTCGAACCCGCTCGACTCCGGCACCTTCGCCGCCCGCGCGGCGCGCGTCGCGGAGATCGAGACGCTGCACACGCAAGGCAGCGCGTCGCGTCGAGCGCGCGGGCCGCTCCTCGGCGCCGCGATCGCGATCGCCCTGGGCG
>CAIVJW010000156.1 GCA_903906315.1 uncultured delta proteobacterium
CGTGGGTGGCCGGGCCGGGGGCGCGGCGCTCGGGCCCGCTCGTCGCGGTGGGCGGATCGCCGGGGCGCGCGCCGCTCGACGCGCGCCCCGCCGCGAAGGCGACCAGCGCCGCGATCAGGGTGAGCCCCGATACGAGCACGAGGATGCGTGGATCGAGGCCGCGATCGCCGCGAGGGATCTCGGTCGCCTCCGGGGCGACCCCAGGCCAGCCCAGGCTCGGCGGGGCAGGCTCGGCTCGGGGGGCGGGCTCGGTCCCCGCCGGCGTCGTCGGCGGAGCCGCATCGGGATCGGCCACGCGCGGGGGCTCCGCCGGCGCGTCCTCGGCTGGCGCGGCGGCGGCTTCGACCAGCACGTCGTCGCCCGCCGCCTCCGGCCACTCGAGCAGCGGCCGCGCGGCGCGGAGCCGCGTCACGAGCGCGCCGACGTCGCCGGCGCGCTCGTAGCTCCGCACGATCTCGCGCGCGTTCGCGTCCGCGCGCCCCTCGCCGACCGCGACCCCGAGCGTCGCGGCGAGCTCGGCGAGCTCCTGCGCCGAGAACGCCAGCAGCATGCGTCGGCGGAGGTCCGCCGCGTCGGCGGCCGTCGGCCTCGATCCCCCGCCGCTCACCGGCACCGTCGCGTCGCTGTCGGACACGCGCGGAGCTTAGCCCAGCGGAGGGGCGACGGACGAATCCCGGGGTGCGCTCACGCCATGCCGAGAGCGCCCGCGAGCCAGTGCACCGCGAGCGCGACGACGTACGCGAGCGCGTACGTGTATCCCAGCACGAACGCCGCCCACTTGAAGGACCGCGTCTCGCGCCGGATGGCGGCGACCGTGCTCGTGCACTGGCAGGCGATGACGAAGAACGCGAGCAGCGCGAGCCCCGTCCTCGTCGAGTACGCGGGGTGTCCGTCGCCGCCTCGCGCCTCGCGGAGCCGCCGCGAGAGCGGGGCCGGGTCGTCCGCCGCGTTCTCGATGCCGAAGATGACCCCGAGCGTGCCGACCATGAGCTCGCGCGCGCCGAACGAGCCGATGAGCCCGACGTTGATCCGCCAGTCGAAGCCGAGCGGCCTCGTCACCGGCTCGAGCGCGCGGCCGATGCTGGCCGCCACGCTGCGCTCGATCGGCGCAGCCGGCTCCGCGGGCGCGTCCGTGATCGAGGTCGCGACGGGCGGCGCGGGGGGCGCCGATCCCGGCGCCGGCAGCGTCAGCAGCGCCCACAGCACGACCGACGCCGCGAGGATCGTGGTGCCGACGTCGCGAAAGAAGCGCCAGGCTGCGCGGCCCGCCTTGCGCGCGACCACGCGGCCCTGGGGAGCGCGGTACGAGGGCATCTCGAGTACGAGCGGCAGCGACCGCCCGCGCGTGGCCGTGCGGCGCAGCACGAGCGACGCCGCGAGGCCGGCGATCATCCCCGCGAAATACAGGCCGACGAACACGCCCGATCGGAACAGCGCGCTCCGATGGCCGAAGAACGCGCCGAGCAGGAGCGCGTAGGTCGGGATCCGGGCCGAGCAGGTCATCAGCGGGAGGACCAGGATCGCGGTCAGCCGCTCGCGGGGGTCGCGGATGATGCGGGTCGCGCTGATCGCGGGCACCGCGCAGGCGTGTCCCATCAGCAGCGGAAAGAACGACCGCCCGCTGAGGCCCAGCAGGCGGAGCAGGCGGTCGACGAGGAACGCGCCGCGCGCGAGGTAGCCCGTCGCCTCGAGCAGCTCGAGCGCGATCGTGAGCACCACGATCTGCGGCATGAACGCGAGCACGGTGCCCGCCCCGCCGAGGACGCCCGCGGTCAGGAACGACGACAGCATGCCCTCGCCGATCCACGCCGTGAGCCTCGCGCCGGCCGCGCCCGTGGCCGCGTCGATCACCGCCGTCGCCGGGTCGGAGATCAGGAAGACCGCAGCGAAGATGGCCGTCGTCAGGGCGAGGAACACCACCGGCCCGATCACCGGGTGCAGGAGCGCCTCGTCGAGCCGCGCCGTGCGCGATCCCCGGCGGTCGGGCCGCGCGGCCGCGCCCTCCCGGTCGAGCAACGCCTGCGCACCGAGCGTGTCCGGCTCCCAGGCGTCCGGCGGCGCAGGGGGCGCGTCCTCGATCGCCTCCTGGATCGCCCGAAAGACCTCGACGCGCGACGCCGCTTCGCGCGAGCTCACCGCCACCACGCGCGCGCCGATCGCCGCACGCAGCCCGTCCACGTCGACGCGGTGCCCCGCGCCGTCGAGCACGTCGCGCTGGGTCACCACGAGCAGCAGCGGCAGCCGGCGCCGCGCCAGATCGCGCGTGAGCCGCAGCCCGAGCGGCAGCTGCGTGCCGTCGACGACCTGCGCGATCAGGACGGGCCGCCCCGATCGCTCGGCCTGATCCAGGAACGCGCGCGCGACGCCCTCGTCCGTCGTCGGATCGCTCAGCGCGTCGAGCGCGTAGAGCCCGGGTAGATCCGCGATCGTCGCCTCGAGGCCGCTCGGGAGCGTGACGCTCGCCTCCAGGATCTCGACCGTCACGCCCGGAAAATTCCCGACGTGGGCGTGCTGCCCGGTGAGCCGGTTGAACAGGGACGACTTGCCCGAGTTCGGTCGGCCGATGAGCAGGACGAGCGGCCGCTCGCCGGTCGCTGCGTCGGGGCCTGGGAGCGCCGGGGTCGCTCGCCCCGAGCAGTGCTCGCTCACGCGGCGCCCTTCTTCTCCTCGCCCGCCGCGCTCGCCTCGACCCGGATGCAACGGGCGAGCGCGCGATCGACCGCGAACTCCCCGCCCGTGTGCGTTCGCAGGTGGATCGGCCCGCCGAAGGCGGCGCGCCGGAGCACCTCGACCCGGTCGCCGCGGCCGATCCCGATGGCCTCGAGCCAGCCCGCGAGATCCGCGTCGAGCGCGACGTCCACGACCGCCCCGACCGTGCCCGGCTGGAGCTGCGCGAGCGACGTCGTCTCGGCGCGCGTGATCTGCGAGGGAGCCGCCTCCGCGCGAGCCGGACGCGCGAGATCCCAATCGAGGAGGGGTGCGGAGGCGCTCACGGTCACCGAGGGAAGGTAGCGTTACTGAAAATCACTTTCAAGATCCTGCGCCACGATTTTCCTTCCGAGGGCCGCCCGCCGAGCGGGCCTCGGAGCTCTCGGCCCCAAAGACTTCTCGCTTTTTCGCACATGCACTATCCCCGTCCGGGCGCGCGGACGCCGCCGACGGGCTGGGCGTCGCGGCGCGGACGGAGCCGTATGTTCGACGACAGGAACACGTGGGGACTGGTGCGCGACGCGCGGGCGCCGCTGATCGGACGGGATGCCGATCTCGGCGCGCTCGAGATCGCGCTCGGCGCGGTCGAGCGGGAGGGCGAGCCGCGCGTGGTCCTCCTCCTCGGGCCCGCGGGCATCGGCAAGACCCGGCTCGTCTCCGACCTCATCGTCAAGCACCGCGTGCTCGGCAAGCGCCTCACGCCGCGGATCTACCGCGGCAGCGCCCGCGAGAGCGGCACCGCGTTCGGCGTGTTCGGTCGGCTCCTGCGCGCCCGCTTCGGCCTGCTCGAGGGCATGGACCCCGTCGTCGCCAAGGACCAGCTGCGCGCGCAGGTCGCGGGGGTCATGGGCGACGGCAAGGTCGGCGACGTCGCCTACTTCCTCGGCCAGTTCCTCGGGCTGCCTCTCGACGAGAGCCCGCTGACCCGCGCGGTCGGCGACGACCCGCAGCAGGCCGAGCACCTGCGCCGCGTGGTGCTCAAAGCCTTCTTCGAGGCCGACGCGCAGAACAGCCCGATCTGCCTCGTATTCGAGGACCTGCACGCGGCCGGCGACGACGCGCTGGGCCTGCTCCGGTACCTCGTCGAGTACCTCCACGGCCCGATCCTCGTGCTCTGCCTCGCGCGGCCCGAGCTGCTCACGGCGCACGAGGACTGGGAGCGCGCGGGCGAGGGGCGGCTCACCCGCGTCGAGCTAGGACCGCTCAAGGACCAGGACGCCGTTCGCATGATGGAGCACCTGCTCGCGCCCTGCGCCCGCCCCGGCGAGGCGATCCCGCAGCAGCTCATCGACGCGGCGTGCACCTTCGCCGGCGGCAACCCGCTGCTGCTCGAGCAGATGGTCCGCATCTACCACGACACGGGCGTCCTCGAGGAGGAGGCCGAGCTCGAGCAGGCGCCGCGCTGGCGCGTCGACCTCGAGAAGCTCGCGTCGGTCGAGCTGCCGGTCACCATCGAGGACGCGGTCAACCAGCGCATCGCGGCGCTCGAGCCCCACGAGCGCGCGCTGCTCGAGCAGGGCGCGGCGATGGGCAGCGTGTTCTGGTCGGGCGCCTTCGTGCCGCTCGCGCGCAGCGGTCGCGAGGCGCCGGACCTCTGGGCGGTCGCCGCCGATGCGGACGCGAAGGTCGCCGAGGCCTCGCTCGCCGAGCTCGTCGATCGCGACTACCTGCTGCGCCTGCCCGACTCCACGTTCCCGGGATCCGAGGAGTACATCTTCAAGCACAACAAGGAGCGGGAGGCGATCCGCAAGCGCACGCTCCCCTCCGTCGCGAAGCGGCACCACCGGGTGATCGCCGACTGGCTCGACCACCAGCCCAGCCTCCGCGAGAACGAGGAGTACGTCGCGATGCTGGCCGAGCACCGCGAGAAGGCGGGCGACCTCGGGCGCGCGGGGATCGCCTACCTCGAGGCCGGCACCGTGGCGCGGCGGCACTACGCGAGCTCCAAGGCGTGCGACTACTACGCGAGGGGGCTCGCGCTGCTCGGCGACTCGCACGCGGGGCGCCGCATCGACGCGCTGCACGACCACGGCGACGTGCTGCAGCTCCTCGGTCGCGTTGACGACGCGCTCGCCGCGTTCCGCGAGATGCTGACGCTCGCCTATCAGCTCGACCTTCGATCGAAGGGCGGCGCCGCGCACAACCGCATCGGGCGGCTGTATCGCGACACCGGCGCGCTCGACGACTCGGCGAAGCACCTCGAGACGGCGCTCGCCCTCTTCGAGTCCGCCGCCGACGAGCGCGGCATCGCTTCGAGCATCGACGACCTGGGCAAGCTGCGCTGGCTCAAGGGCGAGTACGACCTCGCGCTCGCCGGGCTGCGCGACGGCCTCGCGCGCAGGCGCAAGATCGGCGACCGCCGGTCGATCGCGCTGTCGCTGAACAACCTCGGCCTGGTGCTCGAGGACTCCGGCGAGTTCAAGCAGGCGCTCGAGGCGTTCGAGCAGGCGCTCTCGATCCGGCAGGAGATCGGCGACCTGGTCGGCGTCGTCGTGACGCTCAACAACATCGGCACGGTCGCCCAGGATCAGCGCGACTTCGTGCGCGCGGCCAGCCTCTTCGAGGAGGCGCTCGAGGTGGCCAAGCAGATCGGCGATCGCAACCGCATCGCGCTGCTCCTCACGAACATGGGCGAGTGCCTGTATCGCAGCGGGACGCCCGGGCGCGCGATCGAGCTCCTGAAGGAGGCCGAGGGCCTCTGCGACGAGCTCGGCGACAAGCTCGGCCTCGCCGAGGCGCTGCGCGGGCTCGGCAAGGCGTACCTGCTCCAGAACGACCTCGCGAAGGCCCGCGAGCACATCGGTCGCGCAGTGGACCTCTTCGCCTCGCTGCGCAGCAAGGTGCACCTCGGCATCGCCCTGCGGACGCTCGGGGAGATCACGGCCGCCGGCGGCTGGGGCGCGGCGCACACGAAGAGCGCGCGCGAGTACTTCGCGCGAAGCGCCGGCATCTTCGAGCAAACCGGCAACGAGGTGGAGCTCGCGCGCACCTTCAAGGTGTTCGCGCGCTTCCTCCGCACCGAGCGCGAGTTCGCTGCGGACGACGCCTCGCAGCGGGAGGCCGAGCGCATGGAAGCGCGCGCCGATGCGGTGTTCGGCCGCTTGCGCATCTCGTCGATCGGCCTCGCCACGTCGCCGCTCTACGGGCGGGATCGCTCGGCCTCGAGGCCCGAGTGACGCGCGCGGGCCCGCCCACGGAGGCGGCCCGCGTCCGTCGCGCGCTCAGCGCACGACCCGGAAGCCGCCTTCCACGTGGCTCAGGGTGAGGCCGAGGGCGAACCGCTTGCCGCCGCCGGACGCGCGGAGCGGAGGGCCGCCGGCCGCGTCGACCACGCGCACGAGGCGACCGTCGTCGCTCGGCACGAGGCGCAGGCGCGTGGGGTCGAGCGGGGCGACGCGGTAGTCGGGCGCGCCGAAGTATTGCGCGTAGTGGGCCCGCTGGTCGGCCCGCAGCTCGTCCGCGGGCACGTCGAGCGCCCGACCGAGCTCGGTCATCTTGACCTCGGTGATCGCGTCGATCGCGCCCGCGTCGCGCGCGGCGAGCGCGCGGTGGACGTCGAGGACCAGCGCGATCGCGTCGCCCTCGTCGCCGGGCCCGAACGGCCGCGCGTCTTGCCACGCCCACCGCCCGTGCGCCGCGGCCGGCGTGAAGGCGAGCCTCGCGACCGGCG
This sequence comes from uncultured delta proteobacterium, assembly GCA_903906315.1. GTDB lineage: Bacteria > Myxococcota_A > Polyangia > Polyangiales > Polyangiaceae > CAIVJW01. The sequence goes on from CAIVJW010000156.1 coordinate 6,380, forward strand.
CGCTCCCTCGATCGGGCAGCGGGTGATCGCCCTCGTCGAACGCGAAGCCCGCGAGCGGCTCGTCCGGACCGGCGACGCCCCACTCGGTCGAGAACACGCGCAGCGAGAACGCCTTGGCGGGCGGCGGCGGCGCGGGCGAGCCCTCCGGTGGTGGCGGCGGGCCGAGGACCACGTCGAGCGTGTTCTCGCCCTCGACGACGTACGGGTCGAGCTTCGTCTGCAGGAAGCGCGGACCGCCGCCGAGCTCCTCGAACACGGTGGCGCCGTTGAGGCGGAGCTCGGCCACGAGGCCCTCACTCTTCACCTCGATCACGAAGATCGTCGTCGAGCCCATCAGCCTGCGTGCTCCTCGAGCACCGAGAACGGTCGCTTCTCCCAGAGGAGGCGCTCGTCCACGATGCAGAACTCGTTCTCGATCTCGATCCAGCCCCACGCGGCCGATGCGGTGACGGTGCCCTTGATGCCGTCCCACTTGAGCTCCAGCAGGAGCGTGGGCTTCTCGTCGGCGTAGTCGGGCGCGGCCTTGATGCTGAAGCCCGATTTGGCCGCGACCTCGATCGACAGCACCTTCTTGCTCATCAGCTTCAGCTCGGCGCCGACCTTGCCGTAGACGTAGCCGCCGGCCTCGCCGAAGGCCTTCGCCTTCTCCGGGGTCACGCGCGCCCACTTGGCGTTCACGTTGATGCCGCCCGAGAACTCGACGAAGAACCCGGCCTCGCTCGCGGCCAGGTCCTTCATGAACTGGGGGAGCCCGGCGAGCGGGCCGAAGGGCACGCGGATCTTCGCGGCGATGAGCGGGTTGAAGCCGATCGCGGCCTCCCATTTGTAGTACGCGCGGTGGTCGGCGCCCCACTCGCTCCAGCCCGCCGACACGCTGGCCTTGCCCTTGAGCACCTCGAACTTGGGGCTCTTGAGCACGCTGCCGAGCACCTTGTCGATGAACCAGTCGATGCGCTCCTTCAGCGCGCCCCACTTCTCGCCGTCGAGCGTGACCGTGAGCCGGTCGCTCGGGTAGCTCTTCACGACGTACGACTTCCCCTGGCCGGTGCAGCCGTGGGCGGACACGTTGTACGTCTTGGGCGCGACGCCCGAGAGCCATCGCAGCATGAGCGTCCCGGTCGGCGATCCGACGAACCAGGGCATCGCCTTCAAGCTCGTCTTCGGCTTCTTCTCGGTCTGGGTGAAGAAGCCCGTCACGCTCCACTCGGGGTGGTGGTCGCAGCCGCCCTTCCACTTGCCCTCGAGCGTGATCGCGTCGCCGCTCTCGGCGGGCACGACCTCGAGGACGCCGTCCTTGCTCGGGCGGCGCGGCGCGGTCGCGTGGCTGCAGTGGACGTCGGCGTGCACGAGCTCGCAGACCGGCACGGGCTCCTCGCGCGGGCGCTCGGGCTCCTTCTGCACCGGGGCCTTGCCGGGGCGGCTCGCGCCGGGGCCGATCGCGACGGGGATGGTGAGCGCGACGAGCTCGCCCTGGTCGAACGCCCCGTGCAGCCGCGTCGCGACGAGCGCGTCGTGCTCGCGCGAGGGCCGGTAGAGCGCGGCGCCGAACGTCTCGGCGTAGAGGTCGAGGACGGTCTCGCGCTGGTACGGGTCGCAGAGCAGCTCCGCGATCGTCGTACGCGCGAACACGCGCCCGATCGCGCGCGCCGGTTCGTCCTTCGTGAGGTCTCGCCGGTGCACCACGAGGACGTCCTCGAAGCTCGACCGGAAGCGGAAGCTCCTGCGTTGCTGGGAGTTCATGGGCGCACGTACCCCGCGGAAGAGCGGCGATTTCAGCTAATCCGAAACGGCGCGGCCGGTCAACCGGGGCGGGTCGGCGCGTCCGCACCGCGCGCGGCGTGCGGTCCGTTCGTGATCGCGAGGTCCTCGGGCGCCGTGAGCTTCGGCGCCTCGTGCGTTCGGGAGAGGCGTGTGCCACACGTTGCCCCGTGCGACCCCTCATCGATGGCATCGTGGACGCGCTCGTCGAGCGACACCGCGCGAGCGGGCGCGTCGATCTGAACGACCTCGCCGAGGTCATCGGCTCGCGCGCGGTCGACTACGAGGAGGTCGATCACCTCGTCGGCCGGCTCGAGGCCCTCGGCCTGCGCGTCGGCGACCCGCCGACCTCGCGCGACGTCGCCGGCATGCGGGCGATCCTCCAGGCGGCGCACCGGCTGCGGGGCGCGCTCGGTCGCAACCCGACGGTCGCCGAGATCGCGGTCGAGTCCGGCAGCCCCGAGCACGCCGTGCGTCGCGCGCTCGAGGCGGCGGGGCGTGTCGTCGGGGGCGCGCCGCCGCCGGGCGACCGCCGCTGATCCGCGCCCCGTGGCATTGCGCGGGCCGTCGGCCTGGCGCACCATCGCGCGTCGTGAGGCTCGCGCGTCGACCCGTGCTGTCCGCCGTCGCGATCGCGGGCGCGGTGCTCTGCGTGGGCGTCGCGGCGGCCCGCACGCCGCCCGGGGACCGCGCGGGCGCCGTCGATCCCCTCGACATGGCGGCCGATCGCCTCGACCTCGACGTCGCCGCCAAGGCGGCCGTGCTCACCGGCAACGTGCGCGTGAAGAAGGGCGCCGTCACGGTCGCCTGCCCGCGCGTGGACGTGCGCTACGACGAGGTCCCCAACGTCACGTGGATGAAGGGGTCCGGCGGCGTCGTCGCGACGGTCGAGGGCGTTCGCGCCGAGGCGCCCGAGGTGGAGCTCGACGTGGGGCGCCAGGTCCTCGAGCTGCGGGGGGGCGTGCGGCTGTCGCGCGGGGGCGGGTGGCTCACGGCCGAGCGAGCGAGCATCCAGGTTTCCACGGGGAAGGTCTCGATGAGCGAGGTGAAGGGATCGATCCCCGCGGGCCAGCCGCTCGGCTCGGCGCTCGCCCCGCCGATCGCGCCGTCGCCTCCGGCCGCCGCGCCCGCCTCCGGCGCCGCGAATGCCCCGAAGTGACGCCCTGCCGGCGCTGGCCTGCGAGGGTCTGACGGTCGATCTCGGGGGCCGCGCGGTCCTTCGCGGCGTGTCGCTCGCCGTCGCGCCCGGCGAGATCCTCGGCGTGTTCGGGCCGAGCGGGGCGGGCAAGAGCACGCTGTTCGGCGCCCTCGCCGGCGAGGTGCGGATCGCGGCCGGGCGGGTTCGGATCGGGGGAGAGGACGTCACGCGGGCTCCGCTATGGCGGCGCGCTCGGTCGGGCCTCGGCTGGCTGCCACAGGGGCCGAGCGTCCTGTGGGACCTGACGGTCGCCCAGAACCTCGCCGTATTCCGCGCGGCGGCGGGCGGCTCTGCGGACGAAGCCGCCCGGACCGCCGTCGAGCTCGGCCTCGCCGACCGCCTCGACGTCGTGGCCTCGGGGCTGTCGGGCGGGGAGCGGCGCCGGCTCGAGCTCGCGCGCGCGGTGTGCGCCGGCCCGCGCGTCCTGCTCTGCGACGAGCCCTTCGCCGCGATCGACCCGCACGGGGCCGCGAGCGTCGCCGCGCGCTTGCGCCGCCTCGCCCACGATCAAGGCGCCGCCGTCCTGATCGCGGATCACCACGTCGCCGAGGCGCTCGACCTCTGCGACCGGGCGGCCCTCCTGCTCGGTGGCGAGGTCGCGATCACGCTTCCTCCAGCCGATTTCCGCCGCAGCGACCTCGTCCGCGCGCACTACGCGGTGCTCGTCTAGCGTCGGTCGGACCCTTCCCTCCCGCCCTCGACCGGGCGGCGCCGGTCCGGCTGCGGCGTCGGCGCGGCTCGGAATGGCGCGATCCTTCGTCGTCCCACCCCCTGTATTCGCGCGGACGGCGCTCCGCAGGGCCTCGGATTCGAAGTCCCCCGGCGCACCCCTGCGCCCGGCGACTCGGAATCGACGCGACCGCCCATGTGTTGCCTTGCGGGGGCCGAAGGCTCGGGTGGTACCATCGAAGTGCGCGAGCCTGATGCCCCGACGATCCGAGGACAGGAAGGAAGGCCAGACCCGATGAACATTTCCATCACGTTCAGGCACATGGCGGGAACCGACGCGGCCAAGGGCTATGCCTACGACAAGGTGGCGAAGCTCCAGAAGTTTCTCCGGCAGCCGATGACTGCGACGGTCACGCTCTCCGTCGAGGGCCTGCACCATGTGGCGGACGTGGGGATCGCTTCGGGCAGCGCGCACTTCCACGCGACGGAGCGGAGCGAGGACATGTACGCCTCGATCGACACCGTCCACGACAAGCTCGAGCGGCAGATCCGCGAGAACAAGGGTGTCACGATGGCGAAGAAGCGCGGCGGCACGCCGGCCCGCGAATTCGCCGTGGAGACCGAGCGCGCCGCGGCCGCGCCCGTACCCGCGCCTTCTCGGCCGCGTGGCTGAATGCCCCGTCGCGCTCTCGGGCCCGTGAGGGCATGACGGCGCGGCGCACGTGGGCTAAGCAGAGGGCGGGACGCGCGGGCGACGAGGCCAGCGTCCCGCTCGGGCGCGACGGGGGGCGCATCCCGAGGCGCAGCGGATCCGAGCACCAAGGAGCGGCGACCGGACGACATGGGAGTAGTCGACATCCTCACCGCCGAGCGCGTCTCGGTCGCCGGCGTCGCGGAGGGGGAGGTTCGGTCCAAGATCGAGGCGCTTTCGCGGCTCGGTGCCCTCCTTGCGCGGAACCATGCGGAGGTCTCGGCCGCCGAGATCGAGGGCGTGCTCTTCGAGCGCGAGCGCCTCCAGTCCACCGGCGTGGGCGGCGGCGTCGCCATCCCGCACGGCGTGGTCGACCGGCTCGAGGCCCAGCTCGGCGCGGTGTTGCTCTGCCCGCGAGGCATCGACTTCGACGCGATCGACCAGGAGCCCGTCACCATCCTCTTCGCGGTGATCGGCCCGAAGAAGACCGGCGAGCACCTCAAGACCCTCGCCCGCGTCTCGCGCCTGCTCCGCCTCGAGGACTTTCGCGCGCGCCTGCTCGCGCAGCCGGGCGGTGCGAGCGCGTTCGAGCTGCTCCACGCCGAGGACTCGAGGGGAGGCTAGCTCGAATGGCGGAGGTGCGGCGGCTGGGTGAAGGGCAGGTGAGCCGCGCCGTGTTGACGGTGCGCGAGCTGATCGCCGACCCGGGCCTGGGCGTCGAGGTCGTCGTCCTCGCGGGCGCCACGGGCCTCGAACGGACCATCCGGCACGCGCGCATCCAGAAGTCCGGGCTCGCGCTGGCCGGGCACTTCCACGGCATCGTCCCGACGCGCATCCAGATCTTCGGGCAGACCGAGCTCTCGTACCTGCACCGGCTCACGCGCCCGGAGCGCGAGGCGGCGGTGAGGGGCCTCTTCGGCCTGGATCTGTGCTGCGTGGTCCTGACCCAGGGCACGCGATCCTTCGGCAGCGACGCCTCCGGCGAGGGCGTGCTGCCCGTGCCCGAGCTGCTCGAGATCGCCGACCGCACGAGCACGCCGCTGCTCCTGTCCGACGACCGCTCCAGCGTGACGATCACCGCGCTCCACGCGCTGCTCGACGACCGCCTCGCCCCGCGCCTGAGCTTGCACGGCGTGCTCGTCGACGTGTTCGGCGTCGGCCTGCTCCTCAGCGGCGAGAGCGCGATTGGCAAGAGCGAGTGCGCGCTCGACCTCGTGATGCGCGGCCACCGCCTCGTCGCCGACGACGTCGTCCGCTGCGACTACCGCCCCCCCGGCATGGTCTTCGGCGAGCCCGCGGATCTCCTGCGCGACCACCTCGAGGTGCGCGGCCTCGGCATCCTCAACATCAAGGATCTCTTCGGCGTGACGAGCACGCGCGAGCGCAAGCGCATCGACGTCGTCGTCACGCTCGTCGAGTGGTGCGAGGACACCGAGTACGATCGGCTGGGCCTCGACGATCGTCGCGCGGAGATCCTCGGCGTGCCCGTCCGCGAGCTCATCATCCCGGTGCGACCCGGGCGCGACATGGCCTCGATCCTCGAGGTCGCCGCCCGCAACGAGCTGCTGAAGAACGCCGGCCACCACGCTGCGCGCGAGTTCTTCAACAGCATCGAGGGGGCGCTCCTCAGCGAGCGCGGTCCCGGCGCGGCCTCGGGCCACACGCCCTCGTACATGCCCGTCCGCGGAGACGAGTCCTCCGCGCCCCCCCCCGTCATCCCCCGCCCCGCTCCGGGCCCCGCACCGAGGTCCCGCGAATGACCGAGACCTCGCGCGTCGTGGTCGTGACGGGCCTGTCCGGGGCGGGCAAGTCCACGGCCCTGCACGCGCTCGAAGACCTTGGCTACTTCTGCGTCGACAACCTGCCGACGTCGCTCGTCGAGCACGTCGTGGCCGCGTGCGAGGCCGGCGGCGTCCGTCGCATCGGCCTCGGGATCGACGTGCGCGTCGGGTCCTTCCTCGCGGGCGCCGTGCAGGCCCTCGACCGCCTCGGCGCGGCGCAGGCTCGTCTCGACGCGCGCCCTCCCGACTCGTACGTGCCGCCCATCGCTTCGCCGCCGGCCCCTGCGCCGGAGCCGAGCGCGGTGCGCGACGTGCTCGTCCTCTTCCTCGACGCGTCCGACGAGGCGCTCCTGCGTCGTTTCAGCGAGACCCGCAGGCCGCACCCGCTCTCGCCGCTCGCCCACGCCGCGCCCGCCCTCGGGGGAGGCGGAGGCGGCCCCCTCGATCGCAGCGCGATCGCCGTGCTCGATGGCATCCTCCTCGAGCGCACGAGGCTCGCTCCGCTGCGCGCCCGAGCGACGCTCCACATCGACACGACGCTCTACTCCGTGCACGAGCTCCGCCGGCGCATCGTCGCCCACCTCGGGCCCGGCAACGACGAGCAGGCGCGCATGAGCACGCGCTTTCTCTCGTTCGGCTTCAAGTACGGCGTGCCCGTCGACGCGGACCTCGTCTTCGACGTCCGTTTCCTCGAAAACCCCTACTTCGTGAAGGACCTCCGCCGCCTCTCGGGCCTGGATGCGCCGGTGCGCGACTTCGTGCTCGAGACGCCGGAGGCCCGCGAGCTCGTGACGCGCGTGCGCGACCTGCTCTCGTTCTCGATGCCGCGCTACGAGCGCGAGGGGAAGAGCTACCTCACCGTCGCCGTCGGCTGCACGGGCGGACGCCACCGCTCGGTCGCGCTGGCCGAGGCGCTCGCCGCCGAGCTCCGCGTCGCGACGGATCTGCCCATCACCGTCGTGCACCGCGACATGGCCCGCGAGGCCGCGAAGGCCGTTGTCGGCGAAGGAGGTCCTGCGTGAGCGGCCCCGTTCAGCGACGGTTCGTGATCGTCAACCAGCGCGGGCTCCACGCCCGAGCGGCGACCAAGCTCGTCCAGCTGGCGGGCAAATTCCCCTGCTCGATCCACGTGGAGGGCCCCGACGGCCAGGTCGCGAACGGCAAGAGCGTGATGGGCGTGCTCTTGCTGTGCGGCTCGGTCGGCACCGAGATCGGCATCCGCGCCGACGGGGACAGGGCGGCGGAGGCCGTCGACGCGATCGGCGAGCTCATCGCCGAGCGCTTCGGGGAGCCCGAGTGAGCGAGCCCGCCCCGCCTCCGAGCCGCCCCGACTCGGCGCACCCCGACATCCTGCGCGGGATCGCCGGTTCGCCCGGCATCGCGATCGGTACCGCCGTGGTCGTGGGCTCGACGCGCCACACGCACCCGCGCCGCTACGTGTCCGCGCACGACGTGCCGCACGAGCTCGATCGCTTCGTCGCGGCCGTCGCCCTCGCCCAGTCCGACCTCCGCGACATGGCCCAGCGCGTCGCCGACAAGCCCGCGGAGGCTGCGATCCTCGACGCGTACATCCTGATGGTCGGCGACGAGGCGCTCGCCGAGGGCGTGCGCCACAACGTCTCGACCGAGCGCCGGTGCGCCGAGTGGTCGGTCGTCGCCGCGTGCGAGAGCATCGCCAGCCGCATGCGTTCGATGGACGACTCGTACCTCCGCGAGCGCAGCCACGACGTCGAGTTCGTCGGCGACCGCGTGCTGCGCGCGCTCGGCGGCGTGTCCGGCGGCGTCGCGATCCCGACGATCCACGGCCCGTCGATCGTGATCGCGCACGACCTCTCACCGGCCGATACCGCGGCGATGGTGAGCGCGCCCGTCGTCGGGTTCATCACCGAGATCGGCACGCGCACGAGCCACACGTCCATCATGGCGCGCGCTCTCGAGATTCCCGCCGTCGTCGGCGTGTCCGACGTGCTCAAGCGCGTGATGACCGGCGACCTCGTGATCGTCGACGGCCTGCGGGGCATCGTCGTCGCCCGTCCGACCGAGGCCGAGGTCGAGGAGGCGCGCACGCGATCGGAGCGCTACGCCGCGCACGCGAAGGAGCTGCAGGAGTCGCGCGACCTCGCCGCCACGACGCGCTGCGGGGTGCCCATCGCCCTCCGCGCCAACGTCGAGCTGCCAGCCGAGGCGCTCCTCGCGCGCGACAACGGCGCCGAGGGCATCGGCCTGTACCGCACCGAGTTCCTCTACATCGACCGCACCTCGCCGCCGACCGAGGAAGAGCAGTACGAGGTCTTCAAGTCCGTCGTCGAGGTGACGCGCCCTCGACCCGTCGTCCTGCGCACCTTCGACATCGGCGGCGACAAGTTCTCCTCCACCTTCCAGGTGCCGCAGGAGATGAACCCGATGCTCGGGCTGCGCGCCGTGCGCCTCGCGCTCTCGCGCCCCGACGTCTTCCTGGAGCACCTCCGCGCGATGGTCCGCGCGTCGGCCCACGGCGATGTCCGCATCATGATCCCCATGGTCGCGAGCCTCACCGAGCTTCGCCAGGTGCACACGCTCCTGCGCGAGGCGATCGAGCAGGTGCGCGCGAGGGGCCTCCCGTGCGCGGAGGAGATCCCCCTCGGCGTGATGATCGAGGTGCCCGCCGCCGCCGTGATGGTCGACCTGTTCGCGCGCGAGGCCGACTTCATGAGCCTCGGCACCAACGACCTCATCCAGTACGCGCTCGCGGTCGACCGCTCGAGCCGATCGCTCGCCTACCTCGCGTCGCCGTTCGAGCCGGCGATCGTCCGCCTCATCGCCGGCGTGGTGAACGCGGGGCGCAACTGGGACTGCCCCGTGTCGATCTGCGGCGCGATGGCCAGCGACCCGCTCGCGGCCATCTTGCTCCTCGGCCTCGGCGTGCGCGATTTCTCGATGGAGGCGGCCGCCATCCCCGAAATCAAGGAGACGCTGCGCCGCGTGTCGGTCGCAGAGGCGCAGGCCGTCGCCGCGGAGGCGCTCGAGAACCGCACCGCGGAGGACGTCGAGCACTGCGTCGCGTCGGCGTTCGCGCCGCGGCTCTACGACATCCTCGCCGGCGACGCGTGAGGCGGCTCGGCCGGCCGATCGCGCCGGGGCCCGGCCGCGATCACCGCGCGAGCTTGTAGATCGACGCGCTCCCCGGCGCCCCGCCGGCCCAGTAGATCGCGCCCTCGTCGACCGCGACGCTCTGTCCCGCCTCGCTCGCGAGCTTCGTCTCGGCGATCGAGGCCTTGTCGATCTTCACGAGGCCCCCGTCACCGATCGCGAAGATCGACGTCGCGTCGGTCGCGAACGCCGACACGCCCTGCGTCTTCGCGGCGTGGGTGGCCGTGCAGAGCGGCGTGCACTCCCCGAGCTCGACCTTCATGATGCCGTCCTGCATCCAGTAGAGCGTCGTGCCGCTCACCTGGGGCTTGCTCGCGGACCCCTTGCCGAGCGCGAGCTGCTCGCCGGCCGCGCCGCTCGCCCCCTTCGGCGCGCGCCACACCGTGCCCTGCGTGAAGCTCGGCGTGACGATGCTCGTCCAGTAGACGCTCGTGCCGTCGACGGCGACCCCGAACGGCGCGACCGTGTTGCCCTGGTCGCAGGCCTCGGCGAGCTTCTCGCCCGCCGCGGAGCCGTCCTTCCACATGCGCATGACGGCCGTGCAGTGCTGGTCGCCCGAGAGCGTGGTCCAGTAGAGGTGCGCGTCGTCGACCGCGATCGCCTGCGGGTGCTGCAGGCCGTCCGCCGACCCGAGGTCCTTCGATTCCGAGCCGTCGAGCGTCACGCGCTTGATCGACGTGCCCGTGCCGTCGATGAGGTACGCGTATTTCTCGTCAATGGTAAACGCCGAAACGGTGCCGCCGTGGATAGTCTGGGGCTTGCCGCCCGCCTTCGCGACCTTCTCGATCGACCCGAGGAAGTAGACGTCGGTGGCCGACAAGGCGAGCGCCGCCGCGGAGGCGAGCTGGGTCGCGAGCGTGGTCGGGCACGCGCTCCCGGTGCAGCCTCCTCCGCCGCCTCCCGCGCCGCCGTCCGGCTGGACTCCCGTGGGCGCGAAGACCGCGCGGAGCGTCGTCGTCGTGCCCGCCTTCAGCGTGTACTTGGGGTCTGCGCCGAGGACGGTCCCGGATGCAGGGTCGACGTAGTCCAGGAACGCGGAGCCCTCGGCGGCCTTCGCGGTGAGCGTGAGCGCGCCGTGCAGCTCGGCGTGGCACGTGCTCGCGGCAGCGCACTCGACCGGCGCCTCGGCCGGATGGCCCGCGATCGTGACGGTGCCCTGGCCGCTGACCTCGAGGTCGACCGTGGTGACCGCGCCCGTGGGCGTCGCGCCTCCTGCCCCGAGCGACGAGGTGGCGGCGTTGTCGTCGGCCCCGCCGCACGCGACGACGACGCTGCACGCCGCTGCTGCGATGAAGCTCGCCGCGACCCATCCGGTGAATCGAACCCCGTGGAGCTGGAGCGCGCGGCGATGCATTTCTGCAGCTTACACGCGCGCGGTTTGCGCGGCGATGGTCGCGACGATGCGCGGCGGCCCGAGGCACGTTTTCCCTTGAGGCCCGTGCCCATTCCTCCTTAGCCTCCGCCCGCCCGATGCTCCTTCGTCGCTACCTCGGCTCGCTCGCGCTCTCCGCCGCAACGCTCGCCGGCGGTGCCGGCGCACTCGGGTGCAAGGACCCGGACCCTTCGCCGCGCCTCACCGGTCAGGTCCACATGACGCTGATCCACACGTCGGATCTGCACTCTCGGCTGTTCCCCTACAGCCTGCAGCTCGGGCAGGTGGACGCGGGGCTCGGGCTCGGCCAGTCCGGCACGGTCGTCGACGTCGGCGGCGCCGCGCGCGTCTCGTACATCGTCGGCCGCGAGCGCGCCCGGGCGAACCGCGTGCTGCACCTCGACGGCGGCGACTGCTTCCAGGGCGCGCCCATCTTCAACTTCTTCTCCGGCGAGGCCGAGATTCGCGCCCTGTCCGCCATGGGCACCGACGCGATGATCGTGGCCAACCACGAGTTCGATCGCGGAGCACTGAACCTCGGGCGGCAGCTGCAAAACTGGGCCTCGTTCCCGGTGCTCGCGGCAAACTACCTGTTCGAGGACACGAAGAACCCGGGCGCCGCCCCGCTCGGCGCGATCGTGAAGCCGTTCACCGTCTTCACGCTCGACGGGCTCCGCGTCGCCGTCATCGGCATGGGCAACCTGTCGTCGATGACCTCGATCTACGACAGCCCGAACAAGCTCGGCATCGCCCCGCTCGAGACGACGGAGGTCGCGCAGTTCTACGTCGACCTCCTCCGTCCGCTGGTCGAGGTCGTCGTGTTCGTGACGCACCTCGGGCTCGACGTCGATCAGCGCATGATCGAGGGCACGACCGGTATCGACGTCGTGCTCGGCGGCCACAATCACATCGTGCTGCAGCCGCCGAAGACGGTGAAGGACTGCTCCGCTCACTACGACGAGAAGGCCAAGAGCTACTTCATTGGCCTCGTCGGGCCGGAGGCGGGAGACCCGAGCTCGGGGTGCGCCTCGGACGCGGACTGCGACAGCGGGTACTGCGCCGCCGGCATCTGCAAGATCAAGCGCTACTGCCGTCCTCGCGACGTACTGCTCGCGCACTCGGGGGCGTTCGCGAAGTACGTCGGTCGCCTGGACCTCGTCCTGTCGGACCAGAAGAAGGACCTCGACGACCCCGCCGCGTACGACTCGCTCAACTCGTTCGAGGTCATCTCGCACGACTACCGGCTCTTCCCGGTCAACAGCGAGACGCCCGAGGATCCCATCGTGTCCTCGACGCTCGAGCCGTATCACCAGGGCCTCGACCGCGTCGCGGCGCTCGACCTGCTCGTCGGCTACGCCCTCGATGGGTCGAAGCGCAACTCGACGAGCGGCGGCGACTCGCCGCTCGGGAACATGATCGCCACCGCGATGTGGCTGCGCCTCGGCATCCAGACCGACTTCTCGCTGACGAACACGACGGGCATCCGCGCCGACCTCGTCCCCGGCCCGATCACGGTCGAGCAGATGTACAACATCTTCCCGTTCGACAACGCGATCACGAAGATGCAGGTCTCCGGCTTCGAGGTGCAGGAGCTCTTCGATTTCGTGGCGCGTCGCTCCGCCGGCCGCGGCTGCAAGTCACAGGTGCAGATCGCCGGTGCGCGCATCACCATCGACTGCGCAAAGCAGCTCACGCCGGAGGTGCCTCCGGGCGTGGCGACGGGCATCTACATCGGATCGGCGATCGACCAGTCGACGAGCAAGCCGTACACCTGCAAGTCGGACGCGGACTGCCCTGGCTCCGGGGACAAGTGCTCCACGGGCGACGACTGCGCGTCCGGGCTCTGCCTCGGTGGCGCGTGCAAGTACCCCGGCAGCTGCGCCCTCGACTCGAACACCTGCTGGCAGGCGATCACCCCGATCTCGAGCTACGAGCTCGCCACGTCGGACTACCTCGCCGGGGGCGGGTCCGGCTTCCGCGTGCTCCAGCGCAACACGACGCAGCTCAACACGGGCGTGCAGCAGCGCGACGCGCTCATCGACTACATCCGCGCCGGCAAGCCGTGCGGCGCCGACGACTCGGGAAAGCTCAAGGGCTGCAGCAAGGACGGCGACTGCGCGAGCGTGGGAGTCGGCTACGCCTGCGCCTGCCCGGAGGCGGTCCACGACGACGCGACGTGCAGCACGGACGCGAAATCGAGCTGCGGTGCCGGCCAGTGCGTCCTCGCGCAGTGCCGCACCGACGTGGCGGCGTTCCAGCGCAAGACGTGCGAGGCCGCCCCGAACGCTCTCGTCCGCAAGCAGTGCGAGGCGGCGCTCTCGCCGTGCGCGGCGGCCGGCGAGACGTGCAAGTTCCTCGCGTGCGTCGACCGTAAGATCGGCAATTACTCCGACGGGCGTCTGCAGATGGTGGGTCAATGAGCGTTCGCGCGAGCTCCCTCCGCTTCGGCCTCGTGATCGGCGCCGGCGTCGCCCTCGCGGGCTGTGGGGTCGAGCCGGCCACCGAGTTCGGCGTGTCGACCTTCGAGGTCGTCGTGACGAAGGTGAACGGCGCCCCGCCGCCGACGGCCGACAAGCCGCTCGGCGCGAACCACGGCGACACCAAGGACACCTGGGACTTCACGGTCTCGGCGAAGACGGCGACCGGCGAGCTCGACAAGGAGTTCAATGGATACGTCCGGCTCAGCGTCAATCCCGGCGCCGTCGAGGCCGTGCGTGGCGTGGCCGCGCGAGGGCGCAATGTCCTCCTGCGCGACGGCAAGGCGGCGGGCTCGGTCGACGTCCTGCTCGTCTACGGCCCGGTTCGCCTGTGGGCCGAGGACCTCGGCTACCTGCCGGTCGGTCTCACCAGCACGAAGAAGCCCTCGTGCTCCAATGGCGCGGACGACAACGGCGATCGGCTGATCGACTTTCCGGCGGACCCTGGCTGCTACGCCGCCGATGACGACAACGAGGACGGCGGATCGTACGCCGCCGGCGTCTCCGCGCCGATCCACTACGCGCTGCCGCGCATCAGCGACGTCCGCGGCCCTTCGGGGACGCCGTACCCGTACGACGCCATCGAGGTGAAGGCCGACCCGCCGCAGGAGCTCGTCGTCACGCGCGTCGCGAGCGACGGCTTCTACGTCACCGACGTGGCCGCAGCGGAGGCGAGCCACGGCTTCAACTCCATCTTCGCGTTCAACTTCTCGATGCCGGCCGGCATGCGCGTCTGCGATCGGGTCACGTACCTCGCCGGCACCGCGAACGTGTTCTTCGGCTTCACCGAGCTGTCGTTCCCGTCGTTCCAGCTCTCGTTCCCGCACGTCGGCGACAAGTGCCTCGTCCCGGAGCCGGTGCTGCTCGACAAGAAGGTCCTCGGCGACCCGCGCGCCATGAAGGCCATCGAGAGCTCGCTCGCGCGCGTCGAGGGCTACCGGATTGGCAAGTTTCTCGGCCCCGACGTCGCGAAGGGCAACAAGCCCGGCGTCGGCCGCTCGAACTGCGACTTCAACGGCAACGGGCAGATCGACTACGAGACCGACCTCGAGGGATCCTGCTCCGACGTCTGCACGAAGGACCCGGACTGCAGCGAGTGGACGGCTTACCTGGCCCGCAACACCTTCAAGATGGCGCTGGGCGAAGGCCCGAACGCCGCGATGATCCTGGCCAACGCCACCTCGGTCTCGGGCTTCGACCCCGTGGGGCACGTGGGCGAGGCGATCCCCTCGATGACTGGCACGCTCCGCTTCTTCAGCGGCGGCAAGCTCAACTGGACGCTCGAGGCGCGCTGCTCGGACGACATGGTCTGCAAAGGCGCCGGATGTCAGGCGAAGGCGCTCTCCTCCCAGCAGGCGTGTGTCCGACTCCGTAGCATCGAAGACAACGATCAAGGAACGAACTGACTTCCATGCGATCCCGAGCACTCGTCGCTTCGCTGGCCTCCACGGTCCTCCTCGTCACGCTGTCGCCGCTCGCCGCGGCCGAGGAGCCGCCGGTCGACAAGGCGCGCGCGCCCGAGGGGGCCGGCGCGCCCTTCGCGCCGCCGTCCACTGCCGAGGCTCCCAAGTCGGAGGCCCCGGCGCAGGCGGTCGAGTTCGCCCCGCCCGCCGCTGCCTCGGCGCCGCCCGGCGCCGCCGCCGCGCCCGCCGCGCCAGAGGGCACGCCGGGGGTCGGGACGCTGACGGGCGGCGAGTCGCCGACGCGCATCGGCGACTTCATGGATACCCGCCTGACGTGGACGTTCGGCGATGACGACGTCCTCCACCAGACCGGGCAAGCCTTCCCGCTGTCGCCCAATGCCAGCATCGGCGATCGCAAGCAGTACCGGCTGTTCTTCGACAACCTGAACTCGCGCTTCGGTGGCCGCGAGAACCTGACGCACCTGGCGCTCTACAAGAAGATGCCGGGGTTCATCAAGAACCTCGACACCGAGGCGTCGCTCGTCCTGCGCTTCGACATCGGCTCTCTCGCGTCGAACAGCGGCAACCTGAACCAGGCCATCTATGACGCGGGCTCGTACATTCGGGCCTTCTATCACACGGACGGCAAGGCGAATGGCAAGGAGGGCTTGGGCCTCACGTTCTGGCCGCTCGACACGGACCGCTTCCGGCTCGGCTATCTCTACGACATCTCGTGGGGCGGGACGAACGCCTACATCAACCAGTCGATCTTCCCGCGCCTGCAGGGCAGCGCGCCCGGCGCCAAGATCGGCTACGACCACGAGTACTTCAGCGTCTACGCCGGCGTGAAGACGGCGCAGATCGTCCAGGTCGAGCAGACGCTGACGCCCGGGACGAGCGAGGTCGAGCAGATCCGTGTCGGCCAGACGAACTACGGCGTCCTCGGCGGCGCGAGCGCCGACCCGTTCGACATGCTGCGTATCGACGTCGGCGGCGGGTACTTCCAGCAGGGCAAGTTCGACCTGCCCGATGTGGCCGGCAAGCCGGTCTACACGTACGGCGTCTCGGCCCGGGTCGTCGCGCACCACAAGGACCAGCCGGTCGCTCAGTCGATCGACTTCCTGCTCTACCGGAACGACCCGAACAAGGCGCAGATCATCTTCAGGCCCGAGACGTACACGGCCGGCAAGACGACCTGGTCGGTCAGCGCCGAGTTCTCGAACCTGTTCCAGAACCTGAAGGACTTCGACGCCGCCGGGCAGACGGCCACGCAGCAGGCGCGCGCCGCCGCGCTCCAGGCCAACGTGAAGAGCGGGTTCCTGCGGGCCAGCGTGACGGGCATCTATCGCGACCTGCCGTTCGTGCTCCGCAATCAGCCGAGCTACATCCCGTTCGAGACGCTGCCGAAGGACGCGAAGACCACCGACGAAATGTTCTTCGCCGCGGCGCTCGATTACTACTTCGACAGCATCCACCTGACGCCGGGCCTGGGCGCAGGTCTGCAGATCCCCTCGACGTTCCAGTCGGAGTCGACGGACTCGTCGAGCGCGCCGATCAACCGCACCGTCGTCGTGCGCGAGCAGGGCAACATCGCCATCTTGCCGGTCAACGCGAAGGCGCAGCCGATCATCCAGGCGCGCTTCAGCCTGCGCTGGGACATCTCTCGCATCCTGTCCGCGATGGTGTGGGCGCAGTTCATCCACGACAACAACGGCACGTTCGTCCAGCGCGATCCGAGCGAGGGGACCGTGGCACTCCGCACGTTCATCAGCCCGGACTTCTTCGGTCTCGGAACGAGCGTGCAGGCGCGGTTCTAGCTGCCGCCCTCGGCGGCCTTCGGATCCCGAGGGGATTTGGCCCCGGATTCGGAGCGCTCGCCGAGCGACGGTGTCGGGAGGGGCCCATGACGACGACCGTGCGGGTCCCGACGGCGCTGCGCTCGCTGACCGGCGGCGCGGACGAGGTGCTGTGCGCCGGCGAGACGGTGCGGGAGGTCCTCGGCGAGCTCGAGCGGCGCTTCCCGGGGATGCGGGCGCGCCTCGTCGACGACAAAGGGGTCCGGCGCTTCGTGAACCTGTATGTCGGCGACGAGGACATCCGCTTCTTGGGTGGCCTCGACACGCGCCTCGACGGCGCGGCGGTGATCTCCATCGTGCCCGCCGTGGCAGGCGGGTGAGCGGCGCGCCGGCGTCCGGCGACGGTCGGCGAAACGCTCCGTAGGGCACCGAGATCCCGCGACCTCGGTGCCTACGTGGGCGGCGCGCGGGCTACTTCTTGCGGAAGCCGAACGTCGCGATGACCGGGAGGCCGCTGCCCGCGGCGGTCTCGACGCTCTTGCCGTCGGCGCTCACGGCGCCCTCGCCGACCTTCACCCAGCCGGCGTACGGAGCCCACTCTTCGGTCGCGCCGTCGGCGCCGTGCACGAAGAGCTCGACCGCCGCGCCGGCGTCCCAGCCCGCGTCGTTCGGCACCGAGAGCTTGGCGGCCGGGCAGAGCACCGTGCTGATCGGGCCTGCGGCGTAGACGATGCCGAGCGAGAGGCTTGGGTCGACGCCCGGCGGATCCTTGCCGGCCGGGACGCGGACGGCGCGGAGCTGCTGCTTCTCGGGGGTGTCGTAGACCAGCTCGTCGAACGTGACGGAGCTCGCCGCGTCGAGCGTGATCGTCGCGCCGCCGGAGGTGGCCACCGCGCCGGGGGCGAGGACGGGCCCATCGGCCGGCAAGCGGGGAGCGACGGCGCCGTCGAAGGTGAAGTCGAGCGTGCCCGGCTCGAGGGGCTGGGCAAACTTGCCCCACTGCCAGCCGTCGCCGAACTTGAACGCGGCCTGCTTCATGGGCAGGCCGGTCGCGTCGAGGATCGCGCTGCCGGAGGCGTCGGTCGCCTTCGGGTTCGTGCAGAGGTCGATGCCGCAGACGTAGACCTCGACGTCCGCCGCGGGCTTGCCGTCGAGGCCGACGAGCCTCACCGTCACCTTGCCGACGTCCTGCTTTGCGGGGCTGCTCGAGTGCCCGGGCCCGGCGCACGTCGGGCCTGCGCCGCCGGTGCCGGCGCCGCCCGAGCCCGCCTGGCCACCGGATCCGGTCGACTGACCGCCGCCTCCGCCGGTCGCGCCGCCCGCGCCGGTCGTGCCGCTCGACGAGCTCGTCGAGGCGGGCGTGGTGGACGAGGAGCAGGCCGCCGCGCCGAGCGTCAGCGCGCAGGCGACCAAGACCGAGAGGGTGTGGGTGCGAGGGTCCAAGGTCGCCCCATGATGCCCGCCGTGCGGCGGGCGCGCAACCCGGTGCGAGGGAGGCGAGTCACGGAAGGTGGAGCCGGCTCCGCGGGCGTCGCGGCCCCGGGGAGGCCACCGCGCCGGGGGGCGCAGCGGAGGATTCCCGAGGTCTCAGGGCTTGGCGTTCTTGGCTGCCAGCGCGAGGAGCTCCGGCATCGGGCCGCCGTAGCCCTGGAGGACCTTCGTGATCGTCATCGTGCGCGGGTCCACGATCGCCTGGAGCGGCAGGCCGACGCTGCCCATCGGCAGGAACGTGCCATTCGGATCCGAGACGACGGCCACGGTATCGCCGATCTTGAACTTCGTCCGCCACTTGTCGGCGAGCTTGACCGTGGCCTTCACCCGGCTCGCGTCCTCGATCATGAGGGTGATCACGCGAATGCCCTTCTCCTTCCAGGCCGGCATCTCCTTTTGCAGGTCGCCCGCCTCCTGGATGCAGGCCCCGCACCACTCGGCGGAGGTGTCGAGGAGAATGGCGTTGATGCCCTTCGACCCGTCGCAATCGTAGTAGTCGCTGATGGCGACCGTGCTCGGCTCGGTCGCGCCTTCCGCGTAGCCCTGCCACTTCAGCGCGCCGCTCACGGTCTTGCCTTCGGCCTTGCCGTAGGGTGAAGCGGGGTACGGGCAAGCGTTCGAGGCCGCGCCTCCGCCTCCGCCGCCGGGGCCCGCTCCTCCGCCGCCGGTCGCGCCGGTGCCGGTGGTGTCGCCTGTGCCGGCGGTCTCGCCCGTGGTGTCGCTGGCTCGCAGGTCCTGCTCGCCGAGGGAGAGGCCGTCGGCGCCGGTCATCGCGTTGCACGCGCCCGAGGCCGCGAGCAGCAGCGCGCCGACCGTGACCCATGCGTGCCCCTGAGCCACTCGCGCGTCCGATCCCCGAGCCTTGGTCGTCATCCGGGAGCCTCCTGGCGCGCGAGCTGCGCGCTCTAAGCCACGATCCCCCGAGCCTACCACCACTTCCGCTCGCTCGGTCGCAATCGGATCGCCGCTGCCGGAGCCAGGCCGCCTCGCCGCCCGCGGGCCCATTTGGGTGAGCCGTGGCGCTCGTGGGTCGGCACCTCGCCCCCGTGGGAATGTTGAGGCGATCCGGCGGCGCGGTCGATTTCCAGGCAGCGAGCGGCGAAGCCGAGGCCATGCGACGGCTCGCCGACGCGGGGCTGTCGCTCGAGCGGCTCGAGTCGTTCGCCTCGGTGGCGGAGGCCCTGCCGGGCATCGCGCTCGGGGTGGTGCGTGCCGACGGTGCGCTCCTCGTCCGGGTCGAGGGCAGCACGGTGGCGCGACTCGCGAGCCGCGGCGTGAGGCTCGAGGTCGGCGCGCCGGCCTGGCTCGAAGGCGTCCTCGGGGCCGCGTGGAGCGGGCAGGCGAGGATCCTGTCGACGGGGGCGCCCCGCGCGTCGGCGCCACTCCGCGGCGCCGCGGGGTCGGGCGATGGCGCGCACTCCGCCGCGCGGATCGGACGCGACGTGCCGGGGCGCGCCCTGATCGTGCCCATCACGGGCGCCGCGGAGGCGTGGGTGCTCGTGGTCGGTCGCGTCGGGCCCGGCGAGGTGTTCTTGCCCGCGGACCTCGCGCCGCTGACCGTCGCGCGCGCGCTGGCCGAGTCCTGCCTCACGCGCATCCGCGCCTCGTCGGCGGTCGGCGAGCTCGTCGCGCGCGAGTCGGCCATGCTCGAGGCGAGCTCGGAGGCGCTGCTGGCGGTCGACGCGACCGGCGTCGTACGTGCCATGAGCCCGGTCGCCGCGGATCGCCTCGGCGTCGGGCGCGATCGCGTCCTCGGGCGGCGCCTCGCGGAGGTCGCCGCGCTCTCCTCGCTCGCGCCCGTTGCGGCCGCACCGGCCGGGGCCGGGGCCCCTGCGGGCGTGGTGGTCGTTCTGCAGGGCACGCCGATGCTCGTGCGCGTCGTGGCGCACGAAGGTGGGCTCGTCCTCGCGCTGACGGCGCCGCACGCCGCGGCGCTGGATGCCCTCGGAGCGCCGTCCGCGAGCCGCGCGGTCGAGGAGGGGCCCGGCGACCCACGCGTGCCGACGTGGGGCGAGATGGAGCGCGTGACGATCCGGCAGGCTCTGCGGCAGCACGGGGGCAGCGTGGCGCGCGCCGCCAAGGCGCTCGGCGTCGCCAAGGGCACGGTCTACAACAAGATGCGTCGGTACGGCATCGACCTCCCGACCGGCGCGCCGTTGCGAGGCAGCGTGGACGACCCGGCCGCGTCGGACGGCTGAGGCGGGCGCCGTCGTCCGAACGAGGGGCGAGCCTCGGGCGCGTCCGCTATGCTCGGGGCCAATGAGGCGCGTCTCGGCTGTCGGCGATCGTGCTCGCCGCGGGGGGCGGGTCGCGGTCGCTTCGCTGGCGCTCGGGGCGGCGCTGCTCGGCGTTGCGCCGTCGGCGCGCGCCGGGGTGGCCGAGGACGCCGAGCGCGTCGAGCGGGCGCTCTCGCTGCGCGGGGTCGAGGTCTCGCGGATCGCGCCGCTGTTCCTGGACCACGGCCGGATTCGGGTGATCGCGCCGCCCCTCGGCGGCGGTGCGGCGGGCTGCGCGACCGTGATCTTCCTCGGTGGGCGATCGGTCGAGTACGTCGTCGACGCGCTCGGCGGCGAGGATCGGCCCGGCGCGTCGCCGGTCGCGGTGGATCCGATCAAGAACGTCGACGCGCGCACGCGCAGTGTCTCGGGCGTGGCGGCCCTCGTGCGGTGCGGTGCGGCTCGGGCCGACCTCGCGCGCATCCTCGTCGAGATGAGCTCGCCGCGCGGGGCGGTCGAGGTGTTCGTCGTGCGCTCGGCCGAGCCGCTCGGCCCGCTCGGCGACGTGCTGCCCGAGCGCGCGCCCGGGCCCACCGCGCCGCGCGGCGAGCCGGGGCCGCTGCCCGAGCCCGGGCCGCTCGAAGCGCGCATCGCCGCGGTCGAGCGGCGCGCGCAGGTCGAGGGCGCCGCGCGCCTCGCGCACGTCACGATGCGCGCGTCGGCTCGAGGAGCGGGGGAGTTCGAGCTTCGGCTCGCCGAGGGTTGCCACCGGATCGTGCTCCTCGCGGAGGTGCCCGCCGACCGCCCTCGGCCGCCCACGGATGTCGACGCGGAGGCGAAGCTCGCGCCGGGCGGACGCCTGCTCGCGCGCGATCGGGGCGAGGGGCCGGACGCGCGGCTCGAGCTGTGCCTCGGCGAGGCTTCGGTGGTCGAGGTGCCGTTCGTCGGTGCCGCGGGGGCGGTCGTCGTCGCGATGGTCGACGCCCTCTGGCCGCTGCCGTCCGCGCTCCCGTCGCAGTGGGGGCCGCGCGCGCGAGCGAGCCTTGGCGGGGCGCTCCGCAGGCGTCGCGCGCCCGCGCCGACGAGCCCGCCGGTCGTCGAGGCGCTCGGCGCGCAGGGGATCACGGCGGTGCCGGTGCCGACCGAGCCGGGGCGCTGCTACCTCGCCGCGCTCGGGCTGGTGCGCGGCGAGGCGCGCGGCCTGCGGCTCGGGGCGCGGCTCGGCGAGCGCACGGCGCGTGACGAGGTGTCGGATCGAGGGGACGGGGTCGCGCTGACGTTCTGCGCGGAGACCGAGGAGGTCGTCGTGCTCGACGTCGAGGCGAGGGGCGCCACGCCCTGGTGGACGCTCATCGTGTGGCCGATCGGAGCGACCCGGTGACCGCCCGCCTGGCGATCGTCGCCGCGCTCGCGCTGGTCTCGCTGGTCGGTTGCGGCGCAGGCTCTCGCGCCGCGGTCCCCGACCGCGCGCCCCCGCAGGGCGCGTCGAGCCTGCGTGCGTCCGGCGAGCCGATCGATGGGCGTGGCCTGCTTCAGGAGGAGGGCACGCGCGCGGCGGTCGGGGGCGGAGGCGCGCTCGTGGTCCTCGGCGCGGACGTCGGTTCCGAGGGCGACCGCATCGGCGCGTTCCTCGAGATCCCCGAAGCCGAGTGCGCGCTGATTTTCGCGCGCGCGACGCCGACGGTGCTCGACCTCGACCTCTTCGCGTACGAGGACGAGGGCGCGACGTTCGCCTCCGACGAGAGCTCCGACCCCCAGCCGACGCTGCTCCTCTGCCCGCCGCACCCGCGGCGCGTCTACGCCGCCGCGCGTGTCGCTTCGGGCGCGGGGATCGTCGCCCTGGGCGCCGTCGCCGTGCCGCGGGCCGCGGCCGAGGCCGTCGCCGCGGCGAGCCGCGCGCGCGCTCGCGGTGACGACAGCGGTCGCCTCGCGTCGTGGCCGGGGCTCGAGGCCAAGATCGCCGAGCGGCGGGCGACGCTCGGCGGGCGCTGGGAGGACGTGAAGCGCGCGGTCGTCCCGGTCGACTCGCGCGTCGCGGCGCGCGTCACCCTGCCCGTCGCGGCCGGCCGCTGCGTCGACGTGCTCGTGTCGCCGAGCGAGGAGGTGGGCTCGCTCGAGGTCCTCGCCGAGGACGGCGCCGGGCGCGTCCTCGCCCGAGGCCGCGATCGCGGGCGCGATCGGGGGCTCGTCCTGTGCTCGCACGCCGCCGCCGAGGTCTCGCTCACGCTGCGCGCGCGCGCTTCGCAGGGCGTGGCCGTCGTGGTGGCGGCGCGATCGCGCGTCGGCGGAGAGGCCGAGCTCGCCGAGTCGGTCCCGATCGATCGCCTCACGCAGTCGCTCGAGGTCGCCCCGGCGCGCGCGGCCCTCGATCGCGCGCTCGTCGCGCAAGACTACGCGCCACCGATCACCGTCGGCACGGGCACGGCGCGCGTCGGCTCGCGCGAGGCGCTGTCCGTCGACCTCGCGGCCGGCTGCGCGCGGGTCGACGTGGTCGCCGGGCGGCCGCTCGGCGGCGTCGTCGCCGACCTGTGGGACGATCGCGGCTCACGGATGGCGAGCGCGCGAGGCGGCGCGGTGACGACGCTGTTCGCGTGCGGCCCCGCGGGCAAGGCCAGGATCGACCTCGAGGCGGCCGGCCCGCCGGGGCCGTTCGCCGTCGAGCTTCGTCGATCGCGCACGGCGCCGGCCGCGCTCGTCGCGCACCCGGTGGCCGCCTCGCGCCTGCTCGCGCGCCTCGAAGCGGGCCGCGCGTCCGGATCGGCCGTCCTCGCCGCGGCCTCCGCGGAGGTCGTCGCCCTCGACGAGTCCTCGCGCAGGACGCTCCCGCTCCCGATCGCGCCCGGCTCCTGCACCGAGGTCGTGGTCGCGATCGGCCCGGGCGGCGCGGGCGTGGACCTGCGCCTCACCGACGGCGCCTCGACGAGCGCGGCCGTCGCGCGCGCCCGCCACGTCGTCAGCGACCGCGTTTGCGCCCCCGCGGAGGGCGGCGCGGGGGCGAGGGCGGGCGCGATCGAGATCGGGCTCGCGGCGGGGAAGGCCGACGCGCTGGTGCTGGTGAGGACGGCTCCCGTCGGGGAGTAGGCCGGCGGTTCGCACCACGCCGCCCAGGGCGGGCGCGGATCACCTCGCCTTCCGGGCCCACGGGCCCGATTTCGAGCCATTTCGTCCGCGGCGCCTGCAACTCCGACGCGCCGTGAACGAACCGCGCGGCGCGTGATAGCGTGAGGCTCCTCGCCCCCCGCGAAAGGAAGAGCCTCTTGTCCCTCTTCATCGACGACGAGGTGCGCGAGCGCCTCGAGCGCCTCGAGATCCCCTTCAACCGTTACGGCGTCGACCCGTACGGCATCTCGAAGTCGCACCTCGCGCGCTTCTATTCCGCGCTCAAGCTCTTCTATCGCCACTACTTCTCCGTCAGCGTGAACGGGCTCGAGCACGTCCCGCCTCGCGGGCGCGCGATGCTCGTCGGCAACCACTCGGGCGGCGTGGCGCTCGACGGCGCCATGGTCATCGCCTCGCTCTTCTTCGACGCCGAGCCGCCGCGCCTTGCGCAGGGCATGGCCGAGAAGTTCATCAACCGCTTCCCGTTCGCGTCGCTCTGGTCGAACAAGCTCGGTCACTTCACCGGCTTGCCCGAGACGGCCATCCGCCTGCTGGAGGACGACCGCTGCCTGCTCGTCTTCCCCGAGGGCTCGCGCGGGACCGCGAAGCTCTACGGCGAGCGCCACAGCCTCGTGCAGTTCGGCAGCGGCTTCGTGCGCCTCGCGCTGCGCACCGGCGCGCCGATCGTGCCGTTCGCCTTCGTCGGCGGCGGCGAGGCCATCCCGACGATCCTCAACTCGTACGCGCTCGGGAAGCTGGTCGGCGTGCCCTACGTCCCCGTCACGCCGTGGGGCGTCGCGCTGCCCCTGCCGGTGGCGCTCTGCATCGAGTACGGCGAGCCCATGCATTTCTCGGGCACCGGCGCCGAGGACGACGAGGTCATCGCGGTCCACGTCGACGAGGTCAAGTCGCGCATCGCGGCGCTCATCGATCGCGGCCGCCGTCGCCGATCGGGCGAGCTCGTCACGACCGAGGGAGGCGCGCGATGAGGGTCGTCATCCCCGGGATCTCCGGCCTGCTGGGTCGCATGGTGGCCGAGGCGCTCGTCGCCAAGGGCCACGAGGTCATCGGCATCGATCGGCGCGCGTGGCGCAACGCGCCCGACGGCGTCGAGATGCACGACGTCGACATCCGCAAGCGCGCCGCCGAGGACGTCTTCCGCAAGCGCCGCCCCGACGCGGTCGTCCACATGGCCACCGTCACGCACCTCTTCGAGGCGCCGACCGAGGAGCGCTATCGCATCAACCTCGGCGGGACGCGCGCGGTGTTCGACTACGCGCATGCTCACGGCATCGCGCACGTGATCTTCGTCGGCCGCCACACGTACTACGGGGCCGGGCCCGACGCGCCGCTCTACCACCCCGAGGACGATCCGCCGATGGCGGTTTCGACCTTCCCCGAGCTCGCCGACCTCGTCGCCGCGGACCTCTACGCGGGCACCGCGCTGTGGCGCTACCCGGATCTCACCACGACCGTCCTGCGCATGGCCTACACGCTCGGCCCCACCGGGCACGGCACGCTCGCGGCCTTCCTCCGCGGGCGCCGCGTGCCCGCCGTGCTCGGCTTCGATCCGCTCTTCCAGTTCCTGCACGAGAGCGACGTGGCGTCCGCGATCTGCCTCGCGCTCGACCGTCGCCCGCGCGGCGTCTTCAACGTGGCCGGCCCGCAGCCCGTGCCGCTCTCGGTCCTGGCGCGCGCGACCGGCCGATCGACCCTGCCCCTGCCCGAGTTCGTCTTCGCCAAGCTGCTCGGGCGCTTCGGGCTCCCCCGCCTGCCCCCCGGGGCCCTCAGCCACATCAAGCACCCCGTCGTCGTCGACGCCTCGGCCTTCCGCGCGGCCACCGGCTTCGTGCACGAGGCCGACGAGGTCCGGTGCATGGAGGAGTTCCGCGCGGCCTTCCCGCCCCCGCTGCCGCGCTGAACGCCCCGGCTTCGCCCGTCTTGGCCGTAGTCGCGGCCGCTCGACTCCCCTAACGTCCCACCCGGGCCGGCGTCGCGCCGGCTCGAGCCAGGGAGTCGACGAGCGATGAGCGGAGAGCGGCAGGATGGTCCCGGTACGAAGGCTGCGCGCGGGGTCTCCCGGCGGGACTTCCTCAACGGCGTGCTGGTCGGCGTGGTCGGGCTCGCGGGGGGCTGCTCCGCGGACGAGGCGGCCGCCACCGCGGACGGCGCCGGGGGCGGCCCCGCGGCCTCGCTGCCGCCGGGGCTCGACAAGGGCGACGCGCGGGAGCTCGGCCACGCCCTGCGCGACGGCAAGAGCTGGAAGATCCCTGCGGCGTCGGGCGACCTGCTCGACTGCGTGGTCATCGGCGGGGGCATCAGCGGCCTCTCCGCGGCGTGGAAGCTGCGGCGCCTCGGCCGCGACGCGATCCTGGTCCTCGAGAAGGAGACGCCGGTCGGCGGCCTCTCGCGATCCGACGGGACCGCGCCGCTGCTCTACTCGCAGTGCACCGCGTACACGGTGTTCCCGTACAACGACAATCTCATCGAGCTCTACACGGACCTCGGCGTCGTCACGGGCCTCGACCCGACCGGCAGGCCCATCCTCGCCGAGGGCTACGAGGTCGCCGCGCCCGTCAACAACGTGCACGTCGGCGGCGTGTGGGTCGCGGATGCGTGGGAGGCCGGCCTCGAGAAGCTGCCCTTCGACGAGAAGCTCAAGGGCGATCTGGCCGCGTTCCGCGCCGACATGAAGGCCTGGTACGCGTTCGTCGGCACCGACGGCAAGGCCGGCTTCGACACCCCGAGCGACGCCTCCACCGCCGACGCGGACGTCCGTGCCCTCGACCAGCTCAGCCTCGCCGAGTACGTCGCCAAGAAGGGCTGGGACCCGCGCGTGTCCGAGTTCTTCGATCCGTACGCGCGATCGGCGTTCGGCACGACGCACGACCGGCTCTCGGCGTGGGCGGCCATCAACTTCCTCGGTTCGGAGTACCAGCCGACGATCGCCCGCCCCGGCGGCAACGCGCACCTCGCCCGGGCCCTCGCGCAGAAAATCGGCGCGACCCGCCTCAAGACGGGCGCGTTCGTGGTCCAGGCCCGGAACGTCGGCGACGAGGTCCACGTGACGTACCTCGACGGCGGCGTCGCCCGCACCGTCCGCGCGCGAGCGGCCATCTACGCCGCGCCGCGCTTCGTCGCTCGCCACGTCCTGCCCGACCTCGTCGCCCAGGGCCGCGACGAGGCCGGCAGCTTCGCCTACACGCCGTACCTCGTCGCCAACGTGCACGTCACGCGCACGCCGGCCGATCTCGGCTACGACAACTGGGTCCACGACCCCGGCTACGTGTTCACCGACCTCGTCGTCGCCGACTGGGCCGGCCAGAAGGATCCGGCCGCCGCGCCGCTCGATCGCCCGAACGTGATCACCGCCTACTGCCCGTTCGTCGGGTCCGGCCGTCGCACCGAGCTCGGCGAGCTGCCCTTCGCCGACCTCGAGCGCATCGTGCTCGGCGACCTCGAGCGCCTGTTCCCGGGCATTCGCGCGACCGTGACGCAGCTCGACCTCTATCGCTGGGGCCACGCGATGCTCGCCCCCGGCAAGGGCTTCGTCTTCGGCGCGCCCCGCGTCGCCTCGCAGCAGCCCTCCGGCCGCATCTCCTACGCGTGCACCGACGTCGACGGCCTCCCCGCCTTCGAGAACGCCGTCGCCTCCGGGCTCCGCGCCGCCGTCGAGGCCTCCGCGCAGATCTAGCCGCGCTTTCCTCTTCGATCCGCGGGGCTGGCAGTCTACCTTCCCGCGCCATGTCCGACGCCGTAACCGCCGACTCCGCCGGCGCAGAGCCCGCCGTCCCCAAGGGGCACCCGCTCGGCCTGTATCTCTTGTTCGGGACCGAGATGTGGGAGCGCTTCTCGTACTACGGGATGCGCGCCCTGCTCGTTCTCTACATGATCGAGCAGTTCGGCTGGCAGCCGTCGAACGCGTCCAGCGTCTACAAGTGGTACACGAGCCTCGTCTACCTGACCCCGCTCGTGGGCGGCTTCCTCGCCGATCGGTTCCTCGGCCTGCGGTCGTCGATCATGATCGGCGCCGTCCTGATGGCGATCGGCCAGTTTCTGCTGGTCCTCGATCCGCTGCCCATCTTCTACACGGCGCTCGCGTTCCTGATCGTCGGCAACGGCTTCTTCAAGCCGAACATCTCGACGCTCGTCGGGCGCATGTACAAGCAGGGCGATCCGCGCCGCGACGGTGCGTTCACCATCTTCTACATGGGCATCAACCTCGGCGCGTTCCTCGCGCCGTTCGTCTGCGGCGGCCTGCGCAGCGCGACGAAGAACTTCCACTACGGCTTCGCTGCGGCCGGCGTCGGCATGCTGCTCGGCCTCATCATCTTCACCCTCGGGCAGAAGCGCATTCTCGCGGACGTGGCCGCCGCGGGTAACAGCGTCGCCGTCGTCAAGAACGAGCCGAAGAAGGAGGACCGCGCCCCGACGTCGGAGGACGACGACGAGAAGGCGCCCGGCGAGACGGGCTTCGCCGGCCTGATCGCGAAGGTGTGGCCGATTGGCCTGCTCGGCCTCTCCGTGCTGGTGCCGCTGCACGCCATCTACGGCTTCATGCGCGGCACCGTCACCCTCAAGGACGCGGTCATGCACACCGCGCTGGCCGGGATCGCGGGCTGGATGGGCTACAACCTCCGCACCATCCGCGGCCGCGCGCGCGACAAGTCGACGGTCATCTTCGTCCTGTTCATGTTCACGGTGCTCTTCTGGATGGCCTTCGAGCAGGCCGGCAACGCGCTGAACATCTGGGCTGAGTACAACACCGACCGTCACCTGGGCTCGTTCGAGTACAGCGCCGAGGCGTTCCAGTCGGTCAATCCGGCGTTCATCTTCCTGCTCGCGCCGCTGTTCTCGGTCCTCTGGGTCTGGCTCGCGAAGAAGGAGCTCAACCCGTCCACGCCGATGAAGTTCCTCGCGGCCATGTTCCTGATGATCGCGTCCTTCGGGGCGATGGTCGCGGGCGCCGCCGCCGAGAACTCCACCTCGACGCGCGTCTCGCTCGAGGCGCTCCCGGCGCGCGTCGACGTCGCCAAGCTCGACGCCGGCCGTATGAGCTACGACCCCGCGAAGAAGGAGCTCGAGGTGCGCGGCGTGCTCCCCTCGTTCGCGGTCATCGAGGCCTTCGAGGCCGCGGTCGACGCCGACTACAAGGCCGAGCTCACCAAGATCGAGGACGCCTCGAAGAGCGCGAGCAAGGAGAAGCCCGCGAAGGTCGAGCTGCGCGGGCTGCCCGACGGCGCCTCGCTCACGCTGAAGGGCGAGGACGTGACGAAGTCGCTCGCCGGCTGGGACCCGGCGACCCACACGCTCACGGTCATCGGATCGGTCGGCGGCGCGGCCAAGCGCGCGCTGCTCTCCGCCGCGGTCCCGGCGTCCTGGCGCGACGCCGTGACGGCCGTGTCGGACAAGAGCCAGGCCGCGCGGATCGGCGGTTTCTGGCTGTTTCTGAGCTACCTGCTCGCGACGCTGGGCGAGCTGTGCCTGTCGCCGGTCGGCCTCTCGATGGTCACCAAGCTCGCGCCCGCTCGCTTCGCCTCGCTCTTCATGGGCGTCTGGCTGCTCGCGAGCTCGGTCGCGCAGTACCTCGGCGGCAGCCTCGGCGAGTCGTGGGGCAAGGTCCCGCCGGTCGACTACTTCTGGATCTTCGTCTTCACCTCGGCGGGCGGCGCGGCCGTCCTCGCGCTGCTGGCGAAGCCGATCCGGAAGCTCATGCACGGCGTGAACTAGTCACGAGGGTCCCGCGAGCGGCCCCGCACGAGGCCGCTGCGAGGCCGAGCCCCGCGATCCTGCGGATCGCCGCCGGCGCCTCCGAACCGACGCGAGCCGCGGCCCCTTCCCGGGTCGCGGCTCGCTGCGTTTCGTGGGGTCGGCTAGGGGCGCTCGAGGACGCGCTCGTCGAGCAGCGCGAGGCGCCCCTCGGGCATCGCGGCCGCGATCGCGGCGACCGCGCGATCGACGCTGTCCTTCGTGCTGCACGACGCGACGTCGACGAAGAGGCGCCCCTCCTCGGGCCACGAGTGCAGCGCGAGGTGCGACTCGCCGACCACCGCGCACGCCGTCACCCCTTGCGGCGAGAACGGCACGACGACCTCCGCCAGCGCCGTGAAGCGCCCCGCGACGACCGCGTCGGTCAGGGCACCCCGGAGCGCGGCCGCGTCGTTCAGCCAAGGCGCGGGGCAGCCCTCGAAGATGGCGAGCGAGACGTAGAGCTTCATGGCCTCACCGCGGTGCGGCGGAGCCTAGCACCGCGGGCGATCCGCGGCGCAGGCAGAGGCCGCCCCGCACCCGCCGGCTGTCGTGGCGCGTGCGCGGGCGCCGCGCAGCAAGTGCCGCCCCTCGACGCGGCGAGGGCGCCCGTCGGTGGTCGCCGCGGGCGCTTTCGATCGCGTCCGCCTCGTGGTCCCATGCGCCGCATGACGCCGCTCATCCACGTGCAGGGCAAGGTCGCGATCGTCACCGGCGGCAGCCGCGGCATCGGCGAGGCCATCGCCCGCGCGCTCGGCCTCGCGGGGGGGAAGGTCGCGATCGCGTCGCGCACGATCGACGGCGTCCGCGCCGCGGCCGAGCGGCTTCGCGCCGAGGGGATCGAGGTCGAGCCCTTCGCGTGCCACACCGGCAAGACGGAGGAGGTCGACGCGCTCGTCGCCGCCGTCGTCGCGCGCTTCGGCAAGGTCGACGTGCTGGTGAACAACGCAGCGACGAACCCGTACTTCGGGCCCATGATCGCCGCCGACGACCGCGCCTTCGACAAGACCTTCGAGGTGAACGCGCGCGGCTACTTCGCGGCGGCCCGCGCGGTCGCCCGGCACCTCGTCCTGCGCGGCGCGCCGGGATCGGTCCTCCAGGTGGCCAGCATGGTCGCGCTCGCGGGCGCGCCGCTCCAGGGCCTCTACGCGATGACCAAGGCCGCGGTCGTCTCGATGACCCAGACGCTCGCGGTCGAGCTCGGCCCGAGCGGCATCCGCGTCAACGCGATCGCGCCCGGGCTCGTCGACACGCGCTTCGCCTCCGCGCTCACCGGCAACCCCGACCTCGTCGCCCGCGTCGTCGCGCGCACGCCGCTCGGCCGCTACGCGCAGCCCGACGAGATCGCCGGCGCGGCGCTCTACCTCGCGTCGGACGCGGCGTCGTTCGTCACCGGCCACACGCTCGTGGTCGACGGCGGCTACACCATCGCCGGCTGAAGCGGCGAGGGGCGGCGCCCTACCAGCGGTGCCAGGCCGGGTGGCCTTCCTTCACCGCGACGAAGGTGCCGCGGCAGGTGGCCGTCACCTTGCCGCCGCCCTCGAGGGTCGCCTCGACGACGGCGCGGTCGTCGGTCGACTCGACCACGCGCGCGACGAGCCGCACGGGCCCCATGGGCGTCGGGCGCTTCATGGTCACGTGGAAGTCGGCCGTCACCGTGCACGGCGGGGTCTCGACCGCGCGCCGCTGCATGAGGTGGTAGGTCGCCGCCCAGTTCGAGTGGCAGTCGAGGAGCGCGCCGATGATGCCGCCGTTCATCACGCCGGGGAACGCCTCGTGGTGGTCCTCCGGGGTGAACTCGGCCACCAGCGTGTCGCCCTCGACGCGGCTCTTGATGCGGAGCCCCTTCTCGTTGGCCGGCCCGCAGCCGAAGCAGCGATTGTGGGGCGCGAAGCGATCCTGCAGGCTGGCTTCCATCGGTCCCTCCTCGTTCACGCGAACGCCTCGTCGATCAGCATCTTCTGCTCGAGCAGGTGGCTGGCCTTCGAGCCCGTCGCGGGGCTGGCGCTCGGCGCGCGCGACACGCAATGGACGAGGAACCGGTGGCCGAACAGGGCCGGCAGATTGGCATTCACGAAGTACCACGCTCCGTAGTTGCGAGGCTCCTCCTGCACCCAGATGAGGCGCGTGCCGGTCTTGTACGGGGCGAGCGCCTCGGCGAGCGCCTCGCCGAACGGGTAGAGCTGCTCGAGCCGCAGGATGGCCACGTCGCGGCGGCCGCGGTTCTCGCGAGACGTCGCGAGGTCGTAGTAGACCTTGCCGGAGCAGACGAGGATGCGCTTCACGTCGGCCGGATCGACGCCCGAGGTGTCGGGGATGACGCGCTGGAAGCGGCCGTGGGTGAGGTCGTGGAGCGTCGACACCGGGCGGTGCGGGCCCTTCGAGGTCGCGGGCACGCGCAGCATGCTCTTCGGCGTCATCACGACGAGCGGCTTGCGCCAGGGGCGGCGCACCTGGCGGCGCAGGAGGTGAAAGAGCTGCGCGGGCGTCGTCGGCGCGACGACCTGGATGTTGTCCTCGGCGCAGTTCTGCAGGAAGCGCTCGACGCGCGCGCTCGAGTGCTCGGGGCCCTGGCCCTCGAAGCCGTGCGGGAGGTAGAGGACGAGCCCGCTCAGGCGGTGCCACTTGTCCTCGCTCGACGTGAGGAACTGGTCGACGATCACCTGCGCGCCGTTGAGAAAATCGCCGAACTGCGCCTCCCAGATGACGAGCGCCTCCGGGTAGTCGAGGCTGTAGCCGAAGTCGAAGCCGAGGACGCCCTGCTCCGAGAGGGGGCTGTTGTAGACCTCGAAGCGCCCGGGCTTCTCCGTCACGTTCCACGCCGGGGCGAAGGGATCGCCCGTCTCGACGTCGACCACGTAGGCGTGCCGGTGGCTGAACGTGCCGCGGCGCGCGTCCTGGCCCGACAGCCGCACGGGGGTCTGCTCGGCGAGCAGCGTCGCGTACGCGAGCACCTCGCCCGTGCCCCAGTCGAACGGCTCGCCGGCGGCGAGCTTGTCGTGCCGCCCCTTGAGAAGCGGCCCGATCTTCGGGTGCAGCTTGAAGCCCGCCGGCACCTCCAGCATCCGCTGGCTGATGTCGAGGATCCGCTCCGCGGGCAGCGCCGTGTCGACCTCCGGCGTCGCCGCGTCGGGGCCGCCGCGGTAGCCCTTCCACACGCCGCCCATCGCGTAGGTCACCGGGGCGAAGCCCTTGTGCTTCACCTCGTCGAGCGCGGAGGCGAGCACGCCGCGCCGCCGCTGCACGAGATCGTCGGCCTGGGCCTGGTCGAGCTGGCCCATCTCGACGAGGTGCTTGACGTACACCTGGC
The DNA here is from genome assembly GCA_903906315.1 of uncultured delta proteobacterium. Lineage (GTDB taxonomy): Bacteria > Myxococcota_A > Polyangia > Polyangiales > Polyangiaceae > CAIVJW01. The sequence goes on from CAIVJW010000156.1 coordinate 38,518, forward strand.
GGACCGTCGGCTTGCGATCGATCGCGGCGTACATGCGCGGCTGCGTGTAGCGGGGCTCGTCGCCTTCGTTGTGGCCGTACCGCCGGTAGCAGTACATGTCGATGACGACGTCCTTGCCGAAGCGGTCGCGGAAGTCGATCGCGAGGTGGGCGACCTGCGCGACGGCCTCCGGGTCCTCGCCGTTCACGTGGAACACGGGGACCTTGAGCATGCGCGTGATGTCGCTCGCGTAGCGCGTCGATCGGCTGTCGACCGGGTTCGTGGTGAAGCCGATCTGGTTATTTACGATCACGTGGACCGTGCCGCCGGTCCGGTAGCCCTCGATGCCCGAGAAGTTGAGGGTCTCGGCGACGACGCCCTGGCCCATGAAGGCCGCGTCGCCGTGGATGAGGAGCGGCATGATCTGCCGGCGCGCCTCGGGTGTGCCGATGCGGTCCTGCTTGGCGCGGACGCGGCCCTCGACCACCGGGTCGACGAACTCGAGGTGGCTCGGGTTGAAGGTGAGCGTGAGGTGGACCTGCTTGCCCGTCTCGAGCCGGCGATCGGTGGAGTAGCCGAGGTGGTACTTCACGTCGCCGGAGCCGAGGTAGCGGTCCGCGTCGGCGTCCTCGAACGCCGCGAAGATCTCGCGCAGGCTCTTCTCCATGATGTTGGCGAGCACGTTCAGCCGGCCGCGGTGGGCCATGCCGATGACGATCTCGTCGACGCCGTGGGCGCCTGCCTGCTCGATGACGAGGTCGAGCAGCGGGATCATGCTCTCGGCGCCCTCGAGCGAGAAGCGCTTGGTCCCGGCCGCGTAGCTCTTGTGGATGAACTGCTCGAAGATCTCGGCGTCCGTGAGCTTGGTCAGGATGCGGAGCTGCTCGGCCCGCCCGAGCGCGAGGCGGTTGGCCGACGACTCCATGCGCCCCTGCAGCCACAGGCGCTCCTCGCGGTCCTCGATGTGCGTGAACTCGACCCCGATCGACCGGCAGTACGTCTCCTCGAGGTGGCGGATGATCTCGCGCAGCGTCGCCACGCTCGCCTGGCCGGCGAGGTCCATGGTCGGGAACTGGCGGTCGAGATCGTCGGCACCGAGGCCGAAGTTCTGGAGGTCGAGCTCGGCGGGGGCGGGGGGCGGCAGGCCGAGCGGGTCGACGTGCGCGAAGAGGTGGCCGCGCACGCGGTAGGCGTTGAGCAGCGCGTAGACGCGCCCCTGCAGCGACGCCTCGACCAGGACCCGCTGCTCGTGCGAGAGCGGCGGCGCGTGATCGACGTGGCCTTCCGGATCCGCGAAGAGCGGCTGCGCCAGCGACCGGTCGATCGCGCGGGCGAGATCGCCGCTCGTCGCGACCGGCCGGGGCGGCGCGAGGTCGGCGGGCGCCGATCCATTGCGCCTCGAGCCCTCGCCCGACCGCCCCTCGAAATGGGCGCGCCAGCTCGGGTCGACCGACTCCGGGTTGTCCAGCCAGCGAGCGTAGAGCTCCTCGACGAATCCGACGTTGACTCCGAAATCAAGCTGCATCGCGCTGCGGGGGAAATAACGCGGTCGCGCGCGCCGCGCCAGTCCCGTCTTCCGGCGCTCGAGCGGGTCCGCTAGGAGGGGATCATGAGCGTGTCCGCCAGCACTTCAGCGAGCCTCTCGCTCGCTCATCTCCAGGGTCACCTGCTCCACGTCGAGGCGCTCGGCTTCACGCTCGACACGAGCCACATCGCGTTCCCCGAGGGCTTCTTCGAGCAGATGGAGCCGCGCGTGCAGCACGCGATCGGCGCGATGGGCGCGATCGAGGCGGGCAGCGTCGCGAACGTCGACGAGCAGCGCAAGGTCGGGCACTACTGGCTGCGCACGCCCGAGATCGCGCCCGACCGCGCGATCCGCGCCGCGATCGAGGAGACGCTGACGCGCATCGGCGACTTCGTGACGGACGTCCACGCCGCACGCATCCGCCCCGGGCGCGCCGCCCGCTTCCAGCGCGTGCTCGTCATCGGCATCGGCGGATCCGCGCTCGGGCCGGAGCTCGTCGCCGCCGCGCTCGGGTCGCCGGCCGACCGGATGCAGGTCTTCTTCTTCGACAACACCGACCCGGACGGCATGGATCGGACCCTCGACGCGATCGGCGACGGGCTGCCGGAGACGCTCGCGGTCGTCATCTCGAAGTCGGGCGGCACGAAGGAGACGCGCAACGGCATGATCGAGGCGGCCGCCGCCTACGATCGACTCGGCCTCTCGTTCGCGAAGCACGCCGTGGCCATCACGGGCGAGGGGAGCGCGCTCGACGTGCTCGCCGTGAAGCAGGGCTGGCTCGCGCGCTTCCCGATGTGGGACTGGGTCGGCGGCCGCACGAGCGAGACGTCGGCCGTCGGCCTCTTGCCCGCGGCGCTTCAGGGGCTCGACGTGACGGCCCTGCTCGCGGGCGCGAGCCAGATGGACGAGGCCACGCGCCTCGCCGAGACGCGCAGGAACCCGGCGGCGATGCTCGCGCTCGCGTGGCACTCGGCGACGCACGGCAAGGGCAAGAAGGACATGGTCGTCCTGCCCTACAAGGACCGGCTCGAGCTGTTCTCGCGCTACCTGCAGCAGCTGGTCATGGAGTCGATCGGCAAGCGGCTCGACCGGGCGGGCAAGGTGGTCCACCAGGGCCTCGCGGTCTATGGAAACAAGGGGTCGACCGACCAGCACGCGTACGTGCAGCAGCTGCGCGACGGGCTCGACAACTTCTTCGTCACGTTCATCGAGGTGCTGCGCGATCGCGCCCCGGCGCGCGGCGGGATCGAGGTCGAGCCGGGCTTCACGACGGGCGACTACCTCTCGGGCTTCCTGCAGGGCACGCGGCGCGCGCTCGCCGAGGGGGAGCGCGAGTCGCTCACGATCACGATCGAGGAGCTCGACGCGGCGGCGCTCGGCCGGCTGATCGCGCTCTACGAGCGAGCGGTGGGGATCTACGCCGAGCTCGTCGACGTGAACGCCTACCACCAGCCCGGGGTCGAGGCCGGCAAGAAGGCCGCCGAGGCGGTCCTCGCGAAGCAGTCGCAGATCGTGGCCGCGCTGCGGGCGCGGGCCCCGCAGGCGCTGACGGTCGCGGTCGTCGCGGAGGCGATCGGGTCGACGGACTACGAGACGGTGCTGTCGGTGCTGCGCCACCTCGCGGCGAACCCGGGCCGAGGCGTGGCGTACGCGATCGCGCCGGGCGCGGCGCTGCTCGACGCGACCTACGCCTGGAAGGGCTGATCTAGAGCGATCCCGAGAGCCCGACGCCCATCGTGCGGTCGCCGACGCGCATCGGCGCGACGGTGACGCGGCTCGAGAGGTCGTTGCGCAGCAGGTACGTGTCCTTGAGGACCGCGCCGGCGATCGCGAGGGCGAGGCCGGCGCTCTGCCCGAGGCCGTCGAGCACGAGGACGGCGGTGCCGAGGTCGGCCGACGGTGCCGTTCCGATGGTCACGAAGGGCCCGACGACCGGGATGTAGAGCGGGCCGAACCGCGCTGCGCTCGAGGCGGCGGAGGCGACCGCGCCCGTGAGCAGCGAGAGCACCCAGAGCGAGCCGAGCGTCACGGTGCCGCCGATGAACATGCCCTTGCGCATCTCGGTCACGGGCCGATACCCCGGGCGGACCGGCTGCCCCTCGACGTAGTCGAGCTGGGGCGGGCCGATCATGGCCGCGGGCATCATCGCGTACATCGGCGGCAGGGGGTAATAGCCCTCGGGCGGGGGGTAATAGCCCGGCGGGGCAGGGGAATAGCCCTGGGGCGGGGGGGAATAGCCCGGCGGGGCAGGGCGCGCGGCGGGAGGCGCCGACGGTTGCGCAGCCGCTGGCGGCGCGGGCGGGGTCTGCGCCCCGGCTGCCGTCGTCGCGGCGACGAGGGCGATCGAGGCCCCGACCGCGAATCGTCGCGCACCGCCGGGACCCACTGATCGGTTCACGCAACGCATCGCGGCCTCCTGCGCGGCGTTCGCCGCGGGCGGGAGCATAGGCGGCGCGCGAGGGAACTCAACGCCCGAACGCGCGCCCGGCGCCGCCGCGAGGCCGCGCCGCACAGGGAAGCCGGCGCGACCGCTGCCGCTCTCCGCCCGCCGTGCGGCCGGGGATCGGCCGGACTAGGGCTGCGCCGCGAACGACGCGACGACCGTCTCGTACTTCGCGACCGCCTTCTTCCAGCGCTTCAGGCGCTTGCCGGGCTTGGTCGGGGCGCGGCCCGACTTGGCGTCGATCTTCTCTTTGAGGTGGGTGAGCTGGCGTTCGGGGCGGTTCATGGGGGCGCATGCGTATCCAAGGGCGCCCGTGGGCGCAAGGGCCTCGGCGTGTCGACCCCCCGCTTGGGGGGGCTCCGCGCCGGCCCCGGCGCCTGCCACGACCGCCGGGCCTCCGGCGGACGGAGCGCGGCGGCGTCCGCGTGGGGGTCACGAATGACCCGCGGACCCGTCGACCGGATCGCTTCCGACAGGATCGGCGGCGGGGCGCGGACGAGGCCCGATCCCTTCGTGCCCTCGCGCGACGGTCGCGCCGGGAAGAGGGCCCATCCCCAGCGTTCGCCGGGACCGCGTGGGCCCGGCTGCGCAGCTCGACGGACTCCCTCCGCCGACCTCGCCGTCGCCGCGCTACGCCGCGCCTTCGTCGGGCCCGAGCCGCCCGTAGGCGTGCACGCCGTACATGGTCGCGACGAGGCCAGCGAGCGTGATCGCTTGCCCCGCCTCCGAGGGGCCGATGCCCACGATCGCGAGCCCGATCCCGACCAGCGCGCCCCCGCCCGCGAGCGCGCGGCGCGCGGCGCGCACCTGGCGTTCGTCGACGGACCCGCCGACCGTGGCGGGCTCGTCCGGCGCCGTCGCGACCGGCCGTGCCCGTCGCGCGCGGCGCCTGGGCTTCGCGGGGTCCGTCACTTGTAGCCCTGGGTCCGGGCGTGGGTGACGAAGTCGGACACGTCGCGCGCGAGCTGGCCTTCGCACGCGATCGTGGTCTGCGAGTGCGCGTCGCCGACGAGGTCGTCGTAGACGTAGTTCTCCTGGTAGAGCACGACGAACCGGCTCTCGCCGTCGCTGCCGCGGACCAGGCGAAGGCGCTCGTCCTTCTCGTTGCGCGGCGGGATCGCGCCGCCGAGCTCCGCCGCGTCGGCGGCGGTGACGTAGGCGATCCCGAAGGCGCGGCCCTCGACGCCGACGTCGACGTGCAGCGTCTTGTCGCTCGGGAGGCGCACGTCGCGACCCGGCCCCGGCCGCACCCCCTCGCGGATCATCGTCTGGCGGATCACCTCGAGCGCGCGCCGCTCGTCGAGCGTCCGGGTGGCGTTGGGCGTGCGCGCCTCGCCGCCCCGGCAGCCGAGGGCCGATCCCGCCGACGCGAGGGCGACGAGGACGGCGGTTGCGCGGGCGACTCCGGCGAATCGGCTCATGGGTCCGCGGAGGGTAGCCAACGCGAGGCGGCTTCGCTACTGCTCGCCCCATGGCACGCCTGGCGGCAATCGATCTCGGCTCGAACGCCATCCGTCTCCGCATCGTCGATGTCGACCCGCCGCGCGACACGCCCGACGGGCCGCGCTTCTTTGCGTTTCGCGAGGTCGCCGCGGAGCGGGCGAGCGTGCGGCTCGGCCACGACGTGTTCACCCGAGGCGAGATCGAGCCGGCGGTCCTCGCCCAGGCCTGCGAGGCGCTCAAGCGCTTCCGCGGGACGATGGACGCGACGAAGGTGGACCGGTACCGCGCCGTCGCGACGAGCGCGGCCCGCGAGGCCAAGAACGGCGATCTCCTCGTGGAGCGCGCCGCGCGCGAGGCCGGCCTGCACGTCGAGATCATCGAGGGCATCGAGGAGGCTCGCCTCGTCCAGCTCGCGGTGGCCGAGCGCGTCTCGCTCGGCTCGCGCCGCGCCGTGCTCGTCGACATCGGCGGCGGGTCGACCGAGCTGACCGTGCTGCGCGACCGCCGCGCGGAGTACGCCCGATCGATGCCCGTCGGCACGGTGCGGCTCGTCGAGGCCTTCCTCGAGGGGCGCGGCGCCGTCGACGCGACGCACCGCATGCTGATGGAGGAGTACGTCGAGCGCGCCTGCGGCGACGCCGTCTCCGAGGTGCTCGACGTGTCGGCCGAGGGCGGCGTGCAGCTCCTCGTCGGGACCGGCGGCAACATCGAGACGCTCGCCGACCTGTGCCCGGTCCCCTCCGCGTTCCCCGAAGGGCGCGCGATCCACGTGCCCTCGATGGAGCGCCTGCTCGGCGAGCTCTGCGCGCGCACGGTCGACGAGCGCGTCGCGATCTGGGGCCTGCGCCCGGACCGCGCCGACACGATCGTCCCTGCCGCGGGGGTGCTCGGGTGGCTCGCGCGCGCCTTCCGCCTCGACTCGATCGCCGCGCCGGGCGTCGGCCTGAAGGAGGGCGTGCTCGTCGACCTGGCGCGCGCGCACTTCTTCCCGGGGGGCTTCTCGGGCGAGGCCGCGGCCATCACGGACGCCTGCCTGCGCCTCGGGCGCCGCTACCAGTTCGACGAGGCGCACGGCCAGCTCGTCGCGCGCCTCGCGACGCGCCTCTTCGACGACCTCGCGCCCCGCCACCGCCTCGGGCCGCGCGACCGCGTGCTCATCTCGGCGGCCGCGCTGCTCCACGACATCGGCGACTTCGTGCGCTACGAGGGCCACCACAAGCACAGCTACTACTTGATCGTGCACAGCGACGTGATGGGCCTCTCGCGCGAGGAGCTCGACGTCGTCGCGAACATCGCGCGCTACCACCGCAAGAGCCCCCCCTCGCTCGAGCACGAGAACTTCCGGGCGCTCGGCCGCGACGCGCGCGCGAAGGTGAAGGCCATGGCCGCGATCCTGCGCGTCGCCGACGCGCTCGACCGCGAGCACCGGGGCAAGGTCGCCGACGTGAGCGGCCGCATCGACGGCGCGACGCTCGTCCTCGAGGTGCAGGGCGCCGACGAGTACGCGCTCGAGGAGTGGACCGTGCAGCAGAAGAGCGGGATGCTCCGCGAGGCGTTCGGCCTGGAGGTGCGCCTCGCCGACGCGCGTCGCGGCCCGCCGGCTTCCGTGCACGACCCCGCCCGCGGCGCCGCGTCGACCCCGCGCGACCAGGGCTGACGCCGCCGGGCGGCCGGCGCTAGGCTACGCCCGCCCGTACGCCGCGAGGCGCGCTCCCCGTCCCCCGGAGACCTGCATGGCCCTCATCGCCTTCAGCAACGACCCGAAGATCGCCGAGCAGCAGATGCACGCGATCATCTTCTACCTGACGTCGTTCGGTTACATCGACGGGGAGTTCGACGAGGCCGAGCGATCGTTCGTGCGCGACTACATTGCCAAGCTCGTCGCCGTCCGCGCCGACGAGGCCCACCTCGATCCGGACGCGCGCGCCGACGTCGTCGGGCGGTGGACGGAGCACTTCCACGAGGTGCTCGCCGAGAACGACGCGAAGATCCGCGCCCTGTTCACCGAGAGCGTGGCGGAGGGCGAGGACACGCACAAGTTCGTCCTCGCGAAGCTCAAGCTCCGCTGCTTCGAGCTGTTCAAGGACTTCGACGAGGACAACCGCGCGGGCCTGCTCTCGACGGTCGACGAGCTGATGTACGCCGACGGGGTCGTGCACCCGAGCGAGCTGGCCTTCCGCAACGAGCTCTACCGGCTGCTCCTCGCGCCGATGGAGCTCGACGACGCGGAGATCGAGGCGATCCCCGCCGGCGCCGTGGTGATCGGCGAGGCGCGCACGCTCTCGGCGCGCCTCGCCGACCACCCGTTCCTCAAGACCTTCGAGTGGGAGTACGCGAAGGACGCCGAGACGTTCGCCAAGCAGGCCGAGACCGATCTCCACCTCATGCGGCGGGTGATGGAGAAGCTCGACGAGCAGCGCGCGCGGGGCGCGGGGCGGCTCGCGACGGGCGCCGATCTCGGCGCGTTCGCCGGGCAGGAGCCGTTCCTCGACGGGCACGTCTACGTGGTGCCGCCGCGCTCCGGCAAGGCCTACGAGCTGCTCGTGCTGGGCGACCTGCACGGCTGCTACTCGTGCCTGAAGGCCGCGCTGCTCCAGGCCGACTTCTTCGGCAAGGTGCAGGCCTACCACGACGATCCGGTCCACGCGCCCGAGATGAAGCTCGTCTTCCTGGGCGACTACATCGACCGAGGCCGCTTCAGCTACAGCGGCATCCTGCGCACGGCGATGGAGCTCTACCTCGCGGTGCCGGACCACGTGTACCTGCTGCGCGGCAACCACGAGTACTACGTCGAGTACAAGGGCCGCACGCTCGCGCCGGTGCGCCCCGCCGAGGCGTTCACCGCGATCGCCGACGTCGCGCCGAAGGAGGTCTTCTCGGCCTACATGAAGCTCTTCGAGGCGCTCCCGAACCTGCTGTTTTTCGACCGCACGATGTTCGTGCACGCGGGCATCCCGCGCGACGCGACGATCGCCGAGCGGTGGACGGGGCTCGAGTCGCTGAACGACCAGGAGATGCGCTTCCAGATGCTCTGGAGCGATCCGAGCGAGGCCGACGTGATCCCCGACGAGCTGCAGAAGGAGAACGCGCGGTTCCCGTTCGGGCGGCGCCAGTTCCGGTCCTTCATGGGCAAGCTCGGCGCGACGACGATGATCCGCGGCCACGAGCGTGTGGTCGAGGGGTTCCGCGAGATCTACGACGCCCCCGAGGCGCGGCTGCTCAGCCTGTTCTCGGCCGGCGGGCGGACGAACGCGGACCTGCCGCCGCAGAGCAACTACCGCGAGGTCACGCCCATGGCGCTGTCGATCTCGCATCGCGACGGGGTCACGCAGCTGAACCCGTTCGCGATCGAGTACGAGCGGTACAACGACCCTCGCTACAACTCCTTCTTCCGCGAGAGCCTCGCGGTCGAGGCCGCTCCGTGACCGCGGGCGGCGGGCTGCACGCGCCCGCTGCACCCGGCTCTCCCTTCGAGGCGGCGCGACCCGGCTGCCGGTGCCGCTGCGGTGATCCGCGCGGAGGGAGCCCGTCGAGGCGCGGCGAGGCCGACGCCAGCCGGGCGATCCCGGTGGCTGGGCCGCCTCGCCCGTCGAACGTGGCCACGTCGCCGACGCCGGCGGACTCGATCCGCCGAGAATCCGCCGCAGCGGTGCTAGGCTCGCCGCCGTTGCGACCCTTCACGCCTCGCCCGTCCGCCCGCGTCTGCGCGGGGCTCGTCGCCTGCCTCGGCCTCGCCGCGTGCCGCGCGTCCGTGCCGGATCCGAGGGACGCGGTGCGCGCCTACGCCGACGCGGCCGCGCGCGGGGACGCCGCGGCGCTGCGCGGGATGCTGAGCGACAAGGGGCGCCGCGCGCTCTCGGGCCCCGAGGTCGCCCGGCTGGTCGAGGATGAGCGCGCCGAGCTTCGGGACGCCGCGCGCGTCCTTTCGGCGCCCGGCGTCTCCGTGAAGGCCCGCGCCACGCTCCGCTGGGCGGATGGCGAGACGGCCTCGCTCGAGCTCCTCGACGGCGCCTACCGCGTCGCCGCGGCCGACGCGCTGCCGTCGGGGGCGAAGACCCCGGTGGAGGCGCTCGGCGCGCTCCGCCGCGTGCTCGCCCGACGCAGCTACGCGGGGCTCGTGCGGCTGCTCTCGCCGCAGACCCGCGGCGCGATCGAGGGCGATCTGCGCTCGCTCGTCGAGGGCCTCGAGCGGCCCGAGGGCCTCGAGGTGCGGGTCGCGGGGGACGCCGCCACGGTGCAGATCCCCGGCGGCCACGAGGTGAAGCTGCGCCGCGAGGCGGGCGTCTGGCACGTGGAGGACTTCGATTGACGCGAGGTGCGCCCGGGCGCGGCGGGGACGGCGGACGCTCTGACCCGGGCGCTCCGCGAGGCGGCGCCGCGCCGAGGATCCCGCGGCGGGGCGCGCTGGCGGCGATCGCCGGGGCGGCGGCGAGCCTGTGCACGGCGAGGCGCGCCCGCGCCTTCGGTGAGGAAGGCGCGTTCAACCCGCGGGTGCTCCTGACCGGGACGGCCGAGCTCGAGGGCGTGCGCGCGACCGCGCCGGCCCGCTGGGCGCGCGAGCTCATCGGTCGCACGAGCGCGCCCGCGCGGCTCTCGCCGTCCACCGTGCGCGCCGACGACCCTGCGCTGCTGGCCGAGCCGTTCGCCGTCTGGGGTGGCGGAGGCGACGTCCCACCGCTCACCGACCGCGAGGTGGGCGGGCTCGCGCGGTTCATCGCCCTCGGCGGCGTGCTGCTCGTCGACGACTTCGCCCCCGAGGAGGGCGGCGCCTTCCGCAAGGCCGCTCGCCGCGAGCTCGCGCGCGCCCTGCCGGAGGGCTCGCCGATCCCGATCGGCACGGAGAACGTCATCTTCCGCTCGTTCTACCTGCTCAAGCGCGCGGCGGGCCGGGTCGAGGGGCCGCCCAAGCTCGAGGCGATCATCCGCGGGGGACTCCCACAGGTGATCTTCTCGCAGCACGATCTGCTCGGCGCGCTCGCGCGGTCGTCGGGCGGCGTGCACCCGCTCTCGGTCACGCCCGGCGGCGAGCCGCAGCGCGAGCGGGCCGTGCGCCTCGCGGTCAACGTCGCGATGTACGTGCTGTGCTCGAACTACAAGGACGACCAGGTGCACGCGAAGTTCCTCAAGGGGCGCAAGGGGGGCGGCGGCCCGTGATCGCGCGCCCATGATGACGCGAACCTTCTCCCTTTCGGGCGACCTCGGCCGCTCGTACGTCGTCGTCGCCGTGGCGCTCGCGGTGATCAGCGGCGCGCTGCTGATCGTCGAGATCGCGCGAGGCGGGCGCGATCGCCGCGCGCGCGTCGCGATCGGCGCGAGCGGGGTGCTCGCGGTCGTCGCGCTGCTCGCCGCCGTGCTGCGGCCGGTCGCCATCCTCTCGCGCGGAACCCTCGTCGGCCCGCGCGTCGTGGTGCTCGTCGACGGATCGCGGTCGATGGACCTGCCCGCGGACTCGGGCACGCGGCGCGAGGCGGCGGCGCGCGCTGTCGCCGATCTCTCGAGGCGCGCCTCGGACGTGCGACTCTCGGTCCTCCAGTTCGGCGAGGGCGCGCCGACGCCGATCGCGCCCGGCGTCGCCAGGCCGCTCGCGCGTTCCGACCTCGCGGCCGCGCTCGAGGCCGTGTCGCGATCGGCCGACGAGCGCCCGGCCGCGATCGTCGTGGTGTCCGACGGCCGCCTCGACCGCCCCGGCCCGGAGGGGACGGCGGCCGGGGTGCGCGCGGCGCTCGGCACGCTCGCCGTCCCCGTGCACACCGTGGCGGCGGCGCGGTCGGACCCGGTCGACGCGACCATCCGCGCCGTCCGCGCCGCGGGGGCGGCCGTCGCGCACCAGCCCTTCTCGCTGCGGGTCGAGATCGGGTGCTCCGGCGGGCTCTCGTGCGACGAGATCCCCGTGGTGGTCCGTGAGCTGCGCGAGCAGGGCGCGGCGACGCCGCTCGCGGCCGGCACGGCGCACGTCCGCGACGGCGTCGGCGCGGTCGAGCTCCCCATCACGATCGAGCGGGCGGGCGCGCGCATCGTCGAGGTCGAGATCAAATCCCCCGCGGGCGACACGATCCCCGACGACGACCGCCGCCTCGTCACGCTCGACGTCACGCGCGACCGCGTGCGCGTGCTGCACGTCGCGGGGCGGCCGACCTACGACGTGCGCGCGCTGCGCATGTGGCTCAAGTCGGACGCGTCGGTCGACGTCGTGGCCTTCTTCATCTTGCGCACCCCGACCGACGACGTCGTCGCCTCGCAGGACGAGCTCGCGCTCATCCCGTTCCCGGTCGACGAGCTCTTCACCGACCAGCTGCCGACCTTCGACGCCGTCGTCCTGCAGGACTTCAACGCGGAGCCGTACGGCCTGGCCAAGCACCTGCGGTCGCTCGCGCGCTACGTCGACAAGGGCGGCGGCCTCATCATGGTCGGCGGGCCCGACGCGTTCGTGTCCGGGCACTACGAGGGCTCTCCGCTCGCCGATGTGCTGCCCGTCGCGCTCCCGCGCGTCGAGCGCGAGAAGGACCGCGAGGCGGTGGGCGTCGACCTCGCGGGCTTCGTGCCGCGCTTCACCGAGGCCGGGCGCGGCGCGCCGGTGCTCGCGCCGCTCCGCGCCCTGATCGGCGAGGACCTGCCCGAGATGCCGGGCGTCGACCTGGTCGGCGACGCGCGCCCCGGTGCGACGGTGCTGCTCGCGCACCCGACGCGCACCACGAAGCGCGGAGCGCCGATGCCGGTCCTCGCGCTCGGGGAGCATGGCAGTGGCCGCACGATGGCCCTCGGGATCGACGGGACGCACCGCCTCCTGTTTTCGAGCTTCGCCGCGAGCGCGGCGGGACGCGCGCACGGCGCCTTCTGGGACGCGATGCTCGGCTGGCTCATGCGCGACCCGCGCTTCGAGCCGGCCTCCGTCGACGTGCGCGGCGGGTGCATCGCCGGCGCGGAGACCACGCTCCTCGTGCACCCCTTGCCCGGCGAAAAGGGCCCGCTGTCGGTGCGCGTGCGGCGCCTCGGCAGCGGCGAGGTCGTGCGCAGCGTAGCCGTGGCCCTCCCGCCGGAGGGCGGGCCCGTTTCGGTGGGCGTCGGCGTGCTCGAGGCGGGCGGCTACTCCGCCACGGTCGAGATCGGCGCGGGCGAGGCGAAGGGGCCGACGACGCGACGCGACTTCGCCTGCGAGAAGGGCGGCGACGAGTGGGCCGATCCCCGCCCGGACGGCGACCGCCTGCGGGCCGTGGCCGCGGCGACCGGCGGCGCCGCCGTCGGAGCGGAGGACGCGGGCTCGCTCCCCTTGCCGGCTGCCACGCAGGTCGCGGCCGAGCGCCACGTGGCGCCGGTGCTGCCTCCTTGGGCCTGGACCCTCGCCGCCGCCGCGCTCCTCGGCGTTCACTGGATCGCGCGGCGACGCGCGGGCCTCGTGTAGCTTCGTCGGGGCGAGGACTCCGCTTGCAATCGGTCCTCGCGAACCGTAGCGTCGCAGCCGTGAGGGTCCGTCAGGACGGGGCAGGGGCGGCGGTGAGGCTCGGCGGGGCCTCGGGCTCGCGCGCGTTCGTGCTGGCGTTCGTCGTGATCGCGGGCTGCGGCTCGAGCGGCGACGCGACCTCGGCCACCCCAGGCGATTCGACGACGTCGGTCGTCGGTGGCGGCGGAGGCGGCGAGGGCGGGACCGGCGGCCAAGGCGGCCAGGCGGGCGTCGGCGGCGCCGGTGGTCGAGCGGGTGGAGGCGGCGCGGGCGTCGGCGGTGCCCCTGCGCACGGTCGCTCTGCCGGCGACCTCGTGAGCGCGGGCCAGGTGGCCAGGAGCCCCGGCTTCAAGATGGTGTTCACCCTCGGACAGCCGAGCCAGAACCAAGAGAAGATGTCGTCGCCGAAGTACCGAGTCCAGGGCGGGCTCGTCGGCGCCAGCGGGAGCTTGCCATGAGGAATCGTTCGGTCCGTCGTGGGCTGTTGTCGGCAACTGCGGTGCTCTGCGCGCTGACGGCATTCGGTGGCGCAGCGAGCGCGGCCGGCGTGCCGACGACGGTCACGCACCAGGGGCGCCTCTATGACGCGAACAACGAGCCCATCTCGCAGCAGATGGACATCAAGTTCGCCATCTACGACACCCCAGGTGCGAAGAACCCGCTATGGACCGAGACGCACGCCGTCTCGTTCGATGACGGGTATTTCTCGGTCGCGCTGGGATCGGTGGCCCCGTTCGACAAGCTCTTCGACGGCTCGGTCCGGTACCTCGGGATCAGCGTCGGCGCCGATCCGGAGATGACCCCGCGGGCGGAGGTGGGCAGCGTCCCGTACGCCCTCCTCGCCGGGGACGTGAATGGTGACATCCACCCGTCGTCCGTGACGGTGAATGGCACGCTCGTGATCGATGGCAATGGCAAATGGGTCGGTCCGGCCGTCGGTCTCCAGGGGCCGCAGGGCCCCGCGGGCGCCGCCGGTCCCGCGGGCGCTGCCGGTCCTGCGGGCGCTGCCGGTCCTGCGGGCGCGGTTGGTCCTGCCGGGGCCATCGGTCCTCAGGGCCCCGTGGGGCCGCAGGGCCTCGCTGGCAAGGACGGCGCCGCGGGAGCCGTCGGTCCGGCGGGCGTCGCGGGTGCGCAGGGGCCGGCCGGCAAGGACGGGTCGGCCGACACCGCGTGCCCCGGGCCGCGCATCGGTGGTGCGTGCCTGCTGGGCCACAGCAACCTGCAGCAGAGCGCGTTCGTCGGCGCCGCGCTGCAGTGCGCGACGCTGGGCGGGGACATCTGCACCGACAGCCAGGCGTGGCCCTTCACCGTCGGCATCTGGCAGAACCAGTACCTCGGGACGACGGTCGCCGGGAGCGCGCACTGGACGGCGTCCTTCGGCGACAACGACGCCGGCTACTGGTCGGGCGCCAACGGTGGCACGGGCGACGATCACAGCAGCAACAGCGCGTACGGCTACGTCTGCTGCGGCGGTTCGACGCCGGTGAACTCGCGCGTGAAGGCGCAGGCGGTTGGCGGCGTCCAGGTGACGGCGATCCACAACGCCGCGGACACGAACTGGGCCGGTGCGGTGGCCTACTGCGGTGCGCTCAACTCGGATATCTGCAGCGACTCGCAGACGCTCATCATCCGGAAGGCCGGCTTCCTCACGGTCGCGAACTGGACGAACTCGCACGCGGACAACGACGCGAGCCTCTACAACGCGATCACCGGGCAGACGAGCGACGACACGCACCCGTCATACACCTACGGATTCGCGTGCTGCGCGTCGAACCTGCCGCTGGACCTGAAGTGCCCGGTCGCGCCGACGTCGGGCGTCTGCGCCGTCTCCATTCACAACACGGCGGACACGGCCTTCGAGGCCGCGGCGACGGCGTGCGCCAGCCAGGGCGCCGACCTCTGCTCCACGGCCCAGGCCTCCGTGCTCCGCACCGTGAACCAGCTGACGGTGCCGGTCTGGACGAACTCGCATTCGGACAACGACTCGAGCAACGCCGCGGTCGGCGTGGGTAACGGCGTGCCCGACAACCCGCTGCTCACCGCGCAGTACGGCTACGCCTGCTGCGTTAAGTAGAGATGGGGCCGCGAGCGGCCCCAAACCCCACGGTCCTTCGGACCGTTCGCGCGGCGCGGGCCGCGCGTTCGGCTGGGGCGGTGGCGTGGTCGCGGGGGGCGCGAGCGGCCCCAAACCCCACGGTCCTTCGGACCGTTCGCGCGGCGCGGGCCGCGCGTTCGGCTGGGGCGGTGGCGTGATCGCGGGGGGCGCGAGCGGCCCCAAACCGCACGGTCGTTCGGACCGTTCGCGCGGCGCGGGCCGCGCGTTCGGCTGGGGCGGTGGCGTGGTCGCGGGGGGCGCGAGCGGCCCCAAACCGCACGGTCGTTCGGACCGTTCGCGCGGCGTGGGCCGCGCGTTCGGCTGGGGCGGTGGCGTGAGCGATCGTTCGGGCCCGGCGCACGGCGAAGTGCGCGCGGAAGCGAGCTTGCCGGTTGGCTCGTCCTTGACGCGACGCGCGCCCCGCTCGATGCGTGCGCCGTGACGCCCGACCAGGCCCTCGCCACCGCGCGCGCCGGTAAACTGCGCCCTGTCTACCTCGTGCTCGGCGAGGAGCGTTGGCACACGCAGCGCGTGGTGTCGGCGCTGCGGGAGGCCACGACCAAGGGGGGCGTGGCGGGGTTCAACGAGGACAAGTTCACCGCCGGCGAAGCGAGCGCGTCGGCCGTCGTGTCCGCCGCGCGCATGCTCCCGATGATGGCGCCGCGCCGCTTCGTGCTCGTTCGCGGGCTCGAGCGCTGGGAAAAGAAGGCCGCGGACGACGAGGACGAAGCCGGCGCGGAAGAGGACTCGGCGAAGGGCTCGCGCGGGGCTGCCCCGCTCGATGAGCTCGCCGAGTACGTGAAGGCGCCCGTCGACTCGACGGTGCTCGTGCTGGTCGCGACCAAGCTGAACGCGCAGCGTCGCCTCGTCACGGCCGCCAAGAAGGGCGACTTCGTGGTGGCCTGCGAGGCCGTCTCGCGCGGCGCGTTGCCTGGGGTCGTCACGGCGATGGCGCGCGAGCGCGGCCACGCGATCGACGCCCGCGTCGCGGATCTCCTCGCGGAGACCGCCGGCCCCGAGCTGAGCCCCGTCGCCGACGCGGTCGAGCGGCTGTCGCTCTACGTCGGCCCGGGCGCGGCGATTGGCGAGGACGCGGTTGCGGCCGTCGTGACGCGGCTGCGGCAGAGCACGGTCTGGGAGCTGCTCGACACGATCGCGACGCGCCGGCTGGACCGGGCGCTCGCGGTGCTCGACGACGTCTTCGACGTCCGCGACGGGGGCCTGCGCCTGCTCGCCACGATTGCGTGGTCGGTCCGTCAGCTCACGAAGTTCGAGTCGGCGCTCGCCGCCGGCGCGAGCGGGCCCGAGGCCGCGCAGCGCGCTGGCGTGCCCGGCTTCAAGGTCGGCGAGGTCGCGCAGACGGTCCGCCACATGCCGCGCGGCAAGCTCACCACCTGGCTGCGCCTCCTGGCCGAGGCCGACCTCGCGCTGAAGAGCTCGAGGCGCCCCGCGCACGCGATCCTGGAGGCGATGATCGTCGACATGTGTCGGTGACGCGGCGGACGCACCGCCCCCTCACCGTCGTCGGCCTCCTGCTCGCCATCGCGATGGCCGCCCTCGAGGCGACCGTCGTCTCGACGGCCATGCCGACCGTCGTCGGGGACCTCGGTGGCATCGAGCACTACGCCTGGGTCTTCACCGCGTACCTCGTGATGTCGACCGTGACCGTGCCGATCTACGGCAAGCTCGCGGACCTCCACGGCCGCAAGCCCGTGCTCCTGTTCGGCATCGCTGCGTTCCTCATCGGATCGGTCGCGTGCGGCTTCGCGACCTCGATGCCCGCGCTCGTCGCGTTCCGCGGCGTGCAGGGTCTCGGTGCCGGCGGCATCCAGCCGATCACCATGACGCTCGTCGGCGACCTCTTCGCGCTCGAGGAGCGGGCCTTCATGCAGGGCGTGATCGGGTCGGTGTGGGGCGTCTCCGGGCTCCTCGGCCCGCTGGTCGGCGGGCTCATCGTCCGGGCGTTCTCGTGGCGCTGGGTGTTCCTACTGAACCTGCCGTTCGGCATCGCGGCGGGCGCCTTGCTGATCGCGTGCCTCCACGAGCGCGCCCCCCGCGCGGCGCATCGCTTCGACGTCCCCGGAGCGATGCTCCTCGGCGGCGGCGTGATCGCGCTGCTGTTCGGCGTGCGGGGCGGGCCGCAGGCGCTCCCGGTGATGGGCCTCGCGGCGGCGCTGATCGCCGGCTTCGTCTGGGTCGAAAAGCGCGCGCCAGAGCCGCTTCTCCCGCTCGAGCTCCTGGGCCGGCGCCTCATCGCGGTGTCGAGCGCCACGGGCGCGCTGGTCGGCGGCGCGATGTTCTGCACGCTCACGTTCTTGCCGCTGTTCGTCCAAGGTGTGCTCGGCGGGTCGCCGACCGAGGCGGGCGCCGCGATCGCTCCGATGGTCGTGGGCTGGCCGCTCGCGAGCACGATCTCCGGCAAGATCGCGCCGCGCTTCGGCTTTCGCATGCTCGCCCGCGTCGGCCTCGCCGTGACCGCGGCGTCGACGGTCGCCCTGGCGCTCGTCGCGCGTCCGGGGGTCGGGGCGTGGGGGCCGCGGATCGTCACGGCCTCCTTCGGCGTCGGCATGGGTCTCGCGAACACGGCGCTCATCCTCGCGGTGCAGACGAGCGTCGACTGGGGCCAGCGCGGCGTCGCGACGGCCAGCACGATGTTCTTCCGCACCATCGGCGGCGCGCTCGGCCTCGGCGCGCTCGGTGCCCTGCTCGCCGCAGCGCTCGAGGCCGGCGGCGACGTTCCGGTCGGCGCGGCCAGCCGCCTCCTCGGCGGCGAGCGAGGCGTCGCCCTCGACCCCGCGCTCGCCGCACGCGTGTCGGGCGCCCTCTCGACGGGCCTCCACGCCGTTTTCTGGGCCATCGCAGGCCTCGCGATCGCCGCGTTCCTCGCGAGCCTGCTGCTGCCGCCCGACGCGGCTCCGCGCGGCGCGGTGCCCGCGGACATCTGAAGGCGCCGCCGCCTCGAAAAGCGGGGTTCTCGGCCGCCGCGGGCGCCCGTCGCGCGGTGAGCGTGTATGATCCTCCCATGCGATCGAAGCTCGTCGACCCCCCTTCGTACGAGGAGCTCCTCGGCAAGGTGCGCGATCTGCCCGAAGGCCACCGCGCCAGCATTTTCGACGGCGCGATCTACGTGGTCGAGCCGGCGAACGCGGCGCGCGCGCACACCCTCGGAGAGATCTCGGCGACGCTGTTCGCGGGCTCGCCGCTCGGCGACCCGGTCCCCGAGGGCTTCACGTTCCTCGACGACGTCGAGGTCGCCTATGGCGACGACGGCCTGCTCGTCACGGACATTGCGGGCTGGCACCTGCCGCACGAGCGCCTCGCGGCCGCGGCGTCGCCGATGCGGATCGCTCCGGCCTGGGTGTGCGAGGTGCTGGGCGGCTCGTCGCGGGCGTTCTCGCTCACGGCCAAGCGCCGCGCCTACGCGCAGCTCGGCGTTCACTCGCTCTGGGTGGCGGACCCCGAGGCTCACGTGCTCGAGGTTTTTCAGAATCAGCGCGGCAAGTGGCTGCTCACCGCGGCGTACTCCGAGGAATCGAACATCGCGCCCGCGCCGTTCGAGGCCGTGCACTTCGACGCCTCGGACCTGTGGTTGCGGACGGCGACCCGCCCGTCGCGCCCCCGTGCGCGCACGACGCGCTAGCCGGCGAAGGCCCGCCGCTCGCCGCGGGCCTCCGTCGCGCCGAGGTCAACCCGCGCCGACCACGGCGCCCACGTAGCTCGCGATGAGGTCGCGCGCGCCGTCGGGCAGCTCCAGGAACTCGAGGCCGAACGCGCCGCGCCCGTCGCGCGCCGAACGGGCCCAGCGCACGGTCGCGATCGCCGTGACGAGCCCACCGTCACCCGGGAGCGCGAAGCGCACCCTCACGCGCTCGCCGTCATCGCAGAGGCCGGGGGTGATGACGAGGAGCCCCGTCTCGGAGACGTCCTCCGACCGGCCCTCGAGCGGGCCCCCCGTCGCCCGCAGGATCCAGACCGGGGTCACGTACGGCGAGCGCGGGAAGCGGCGCCGGTGCAGCGGGACGACGACCTCCGTCCGCGTCGCGAGCACCGGCGTCGGGCGGCGCGTCGGGGCGGGCTCGGAGCCGGACGACGGCGACCCGTCGGGTTGGGGCGGGTTTCGGGAGAGGCCGAGCAACGCCGTCGCGCCGGCCGCTCCTGCCTCCTCGGCTTCGGTCGGCCTGCGGTAGCCGGGTTGCAGCTGCCGGTAGAGCTCGCCCGCTTCCGTGAGCGCAGCCGCGAGCGCGCGCGCGCTCGGGAAGCGGTCGTCCGGATCCTTGGACACGGCGCGCTCGATCAGCTCGGCGAGCGCGGGGGGCGTCTCGCCGCGCAGCTGCAAGAGCGGCGTGGGCAACGTCGTCTGCACGCGCACGAGCAGCTGCGGGTACGTCCCCGAGAACGGCACGTCGCCGCTCAGGCACTCGTAGAGCGTCACGCCGATGGCGTAGATGTCGGCGCGCAGGTCGACGGGCAGGCCGAGGAGCTGCTCGGGCGCCATGTACTCCGGCGTGCCGAGCAGCTCGCCGTGCATCGTGAGCTTGCGGAGATCCGCGCCGTCGCTGGTCGTCGTCGGCACCGACGCGATGCCGAAGTCGATGAGCTTGCAGATCTCGTGGCCGCTGGCGTCGAGCGCGACGAAGAGGTTGCTCGGCTTGATGTCGCGGTGGACGAGCCCGTGGCCGTGGATCATCGCCAGCGACTCGCAGACCTCGAGCCCGATGCGGATCACGTCGTCGATGGGCAGCGTGCGCCGCGCGGCGAGGATGCCGTCGAGCGCGCGCCCCTCGAGCATCTCCATCGCCACGAAGGGCTCGTTCGCGCGGCCGATGCCGGCGTCGTACACCTCGACGATGCCGCGGTGCCGCAAGCTCCCGAGCGCGCGCGCCTCGCGGAGCAGCCGCTGCCGGAGCGGCTCCGATCCCGCGTGCTCGGCGTGGAGCAGCTTGAGCGCGACGAGGCGGCCCGTGTAGGCGTGGGACGCCTCGAACACGATCCCCATCGCGCCTCGGGCGATTTCCCGCCGCAGCACGTAGCGGGCGTCGATGAGATCGCCAACCGTGGGCTCCTTCACGCGGCGCAACGTAGCACGGTCGTCCTCCCGTCCAGCTCCTTCAGCGGGGGGCCGGCACCAGGAAATGGTCGGCCAGGATGTTCCCGGTCTGGATCAGCGTGGATAGCGCGAGCAGCGCGGTCGCCCGGTCGCGCCGCGCGAGGGCGCAGAGGACGACGCCCGGGTAGAGGAAGTCGAGGCCTCGCGCGAACCCGCCCGGGCGGGCCCAGACCTGCGCCGACGAGCACAGCCCGAGCAGCGCGAAGAGCCCGGTCGCGATCGCGAGGCCGCTCCGATCGGCGCGCAGGGCGAGCAGGTGTCGGCCGATCATGGCGAGGAGCGGCGCCCCCACGGCGACGGCGACGACCGTGCTGCCGGTCGGCGTCGGGTGGCGCGCGAAGTCGGCGACGTGCGCGACCACGCCCCCGAGCGGCGCCGTCAGGTTCATCAGGCCGCCGCCTCCCGCGTCCGGCGGCAGGGCGCCGCGCAGGAAGATCGCCCACCCGACCGCCGGCAACACGGCGGCGCTCACCCTCGCGGCGTCGCGAATCCGCCGATCGAGCGCGAGCGACAGCGCGAGGCCCGCCGGCAAGAGCGCGTACGTCTCGCGGCCGAGCACGGAGGCCGCCAGCGCGACGGCGGCGAGCCCGAGCCTCCCGCGGTCGAACAGCACGATGCCCAGGAGCCCGAACGCCTGCGCGGCGAGCTCGACGTTCGCGACGTCGGTTGCGCACACGAGCGCCCCGCTCGCGGCCAGCAGGAAGCCCCACGCCGGGTGCGCCCCGCGCGATCGCACGAGCAGCGCGGCGAGCGCCCCGATCGCGGCGGCGAACGCGAGGTTGTACGCGACGATCACCCGCGGGATGCACGGCGAGGCCCCGCCGCACGTGGTCGCGGCGATCGCGGGTAGCAGGATGCGCCCGTAGCGGTAGCGCGGCGCGTCGATCGCGCGCGCCATGTCGCCCCTGCGGAGGAGGGGATCGTGCGCCACGAACAGGTACTGCTGCCCGTCGGTCCCGAAGCCCTCGGCCTCCAGCGGATAGCCCTCCTCGGCCACGAAATCGGGCCTCCAGGGCTGCAGTCCGCCGACGCGGAACACCGCGAGCACCGAGTGGCTCGGGTGGGTGAGCGTCTTCACCGCGACGACGCCCGCGTGCAGCGCGAGCGCGAAGATCGCCGTGGCCAGGACGAGCCGCACGGATTCGCGCGAGGACATGGGCTCCCTTACCACTTCTTCCCGGCGTCGGGCCGTCCGAGGTGCCGCGCGCCCAGCGCGCGGTTGACCCGGCGCCGGTGGTCGGGCTACGCGTCTCCCCGCCATGGCCCCCGAGCTCACCCTGTCCGATCCCGAGGCGCTCGCCCGCACGCTCTCGGAGCCCCGCGCCGCGGGCGCTGCGCCGCTCGTGACGATCGTGATGCCGGCCTACAACGAGGTCGACACGATCCGCGACATCGTCGCCGCCGTCCTCGCCGTGCCGATCGCGTCGAGGGAGATCGTCGTCGTCGACGACGGCTCGACCGACGGCACCCGCGACGTCCTCGCGCGCGACGTGGCCACGATCCCCGGCGTGCGCGTCGTGCTCCACGATCGGAACCGAGGCAAGGGCGCCGCGCTGCGCACGGGCTTCCGCGAGGCGCGAGGCGACTACGTCTGCGTGCAGGACGCCGACCTCGAGTACGACCCGCGCGAGATCCCGCGCCTGCTCGAGCCGCTCGTGCTCGACCTCGCCGACGTCGTCTACGGGTCGCGCTTCCTCGGCGGCCCGCACCGCGTGCTCTACTACTGGCACTCGGTCGGCAACTCGCTGCTCACGACGGCCTCGAACATCGTGACCGACCTGAACCTGACGGACATGGAGACCTGCTACAAGGCCTTCCGTCGGTCGCTGCTGCAGCAGGTCGAGCTCTGCGAGGATCGCTTCGGCTTCGAGCCCGAGGTGACCGCGAAGGTCGCGCGCCTCGGCGCTCGCGTCTACGAGGTGCCCATCTCGTATCGTGGGCGCACCTACGCGCAGGGCAAGAAGATCGGCCTCCGCGACGCGTTCCGCGCGCTGTACTGCATCGGGAAGTACGGCGTGCTGCGGCGGTGACGCGACCGCCCGTCTCCCGGGGGGGAGCGTCGAGCTGGGGCGACGCACGGCGGGTCGGGCTCTCGCTCGCCGCAGGCTCGGTGCTGCTCGCCGCCGTGGACGTGGTCGCGGTCGTGCTCACGGTGCCGCGGCCGAGCGCCGGCCTCGGCCTGCGCGCCGCGCACCTCTTGACGGCCGCCGTCGAGACGGTGGGCGTGGGGTCGGTCGCCGCGATCGCGCTGGCCGGGGTCGCGTGGCTCGCCGCGCGCGCGCCTGGCTGCGCCGGCGCGCGCCGCCTCTTCTTCCCGCTCGCGTACTTCGCGCTGTCGACGCTCGCCGTCGACCTCGCGATCGGCGACGACCTCCGCCGCCAGGCCGCGTTCACCCCGGATCTGCGCTTCGAGAAGGCCGTGCTCCTCGCGCTGGTGCTCGGCGCTGGCCTCGTCGCCCCCCTCGCGCACCTCGTCGGCGCGTGGCTCGGCCGATCGCCGCGATCGCGCGCCGTGCCGGTCCTCGTCGCGCTCGCCGCGCTCGCCGTCGACCAGCGCCTCTTTCGTGACGACTTCTTCGGCCTGCACGGCGCCGTGGCCGTGTGGGCCGCGATCTTCGCCGGCGCCGCGCTGGCCCCGCTGGCACAGTCGGCGATCGCCTCGATCTCCGCCCGCCGCGGCGGCCCTCGTGTCCTCGCGGTGGCCGCCGTCGTCGCGCTCGCCGGCGTGGTCGTGCCGCCGCCGAACGCGGTGCGGTTCGAGCTCTTCCGCCAGCCCTGCGCGGTCGCGCCCTGGGTGCTCGCGTCGACCCTGTGGCGATCGCCCGATCCGATCGCGTCCGCCCCGGACCCGACCGGCCCGTGGTTCGCGTCGCGCGCCGGCCTGCCGCCGGTCGCTCCGACGCAGCCGCCGCTCGTCTCCGATCCGCCCGTGGTCGTGCTCGTCACGATCGACGCCCTGCGCGCGGACGTGCTCGAGGACCACGCGAACGACGCCCGCCTGCCCACCTTCACCGCGCTGCGCGCGCGCGGCGCCGTCTTCACGCGGGCCCTGGCGCCCGCGAGCCAGACCGCGCTCTCGCTCACGAGCCTCTTCACGGGCCGGTATTTCTCCGAGCTCCGCTGGGCGCATTACGGGGTGGGGGAGACCCGCTTCCACTACCCGGCGGCCGACCCCTCGCCGCGCCTGCCCGAGCTCCTCGCCCCGGTCGGCGTCCCCACGGTCATCTTCAAGGGGCTCACCTTCCTGCGGGGCGATTTCGGCGTCGCGCGCGGCTTCCGTGAGGACCCGGTCCGCATCGACGGCGCCCGGCACGCGAACGCCCGCGAGCTCATCGACCCGCTCCTCGCTCGCCTCGGGCGCGTGCGCGGCGGGCCGCTCTTCGCCTTCACTCACCTGCTCGAGCCCCACGCGCCCTACGACCGCGCCACCACCGGGGGCACCGTCCATGATCGCTACGTCGCCGAGATCGCGATCGTCGACGCCGCGCTCGCCCGCGTGGTCAGCGCGCTCGAGCGGCGCGCCGGATCGCGCTGGATCCTCGTCGTCACGGCCGATCACGGCGAGGCGTTCGGCGATCACGGCACGAACGAGCACGCGAAGTCGCTCTACCAGGAGCTCGTCCACGTGCCGCTCCTCGTCGTCGGGCCGAGCGTCGCGCCGCGGGTCGTCGACACCCCCGTCGGCCTGATCGACCTCGGGGCGACGCTGCTCGACGTCTTCGGCGTCCCCGTGCCCGCGGCCTGGAAGGGGCAGAGCCTCGTGCCGCTGCTCGCGGGGCGCGACGCCGCGCTCGATCGCCCGCTCCTCGCCGAGGGCCGCCTCCGTCGGTCGCTCGTGACGCCCGACCGGGTCGAGGTGATCGACGACCCGCGGCGCACGACCGTCGAGGTGTACGACCTCGCCGTCGATCCGGCCGAGACGCGCAACCTCTTCGGCACCGACCCGCGCGGAGACGCCGCTCTCCGGGCGCTGCGGCGCTTCTTCGCCGTCCACGCCGATACCCGGGGGGGGTATCGGCCGCCTTACAAGAACTAGCGCCGGTCGCCTTGCGCGCGAGCTCGCCGGGCGCGCTCGCGCGGCGAGGGGGGCATGCTAGGGTCCGCGGCGATGAGCGACCTGTCGATCGACGCCACGGCCTACCTCAACGAGCACCTCGACGGCTGGAACCGCGCGATGGGGCTGACGTTCGTTTCGGCGACGGCCGACGAGGTCGTCGCCGAGCTCGTGGTCGGGCCGGTGCACCTGCAGCCCTACGGCATCGTGCACGGCGGCGTGCACGCCGGCATCATCGAGACGGTGTGCTCCGCGGGCGCCGCGGTGCACGCGTTCTCGGCCGGCCGCAGCGTCGTCGGCCTCGAGAACCACACCTCGTTCATCCGCGCCGTGCGCGCGGGCAAGCTCCGCGTGCGCGCCCGCCCGCTCACGCGCGGCCGGCGATCGCAGGTGTGGGAGGCGACGGTCGAGGACGACGCGGGCAAGATGGTCGCGACGGGGCGCGTTCGGCTGCTGTGCCTCGAGCCCGACGCCGAGGTCGCGGGCGGCGCCGTGCGCGCCCCGGGCTGAGACGCCGCGGCGCCCTCAGGGTGCCGACCTTTCGGCGTGAACCCTCGACTTTCGCCGCGGCTCTGCGGCGGTGCTAGGGTCCGCCCTCGCGAGGGGGAGTGTCCGGCAGTCAACGCCAGGGATCCCGGTTCGACGTACCTCCGGCCCTGGTGACTAGGGTGAGGTCATGGCGAAAAGCATCTTCGTGACGGCAACGCAGCGCGGCTGCGGCAAGACGGCGGTCGCGCTCGGTCTGGCGGGCGCGCTCGAGCGCACCTTGGGCCGCGTGGGCTATTTCAAGCCCATCGGCCACGCGGGCCCCGACGGCGTCGACCCCGACGTCCTCCTGATGAAAGAGGCCCTCGGCCTCGACCAGCCGATGTCGGAGCTGTGCCCGGTCACGATCGACCAGGTCAGCGAGGCCGTCGCGCGCGGCGCGTTCGACGAGCACGAGGACAAGATCCTCGGCGCGTTCGCGCGCTTGCAGGCGGCCTACGACGTCGTCGTGTGCGAGGGCACCGACTACTTCGGGTCGATGGCGTCGCTCGAGTTCAACATCAACGTGGCGCTCTCGAAGAACCTCGGCGCGCCGATCGTCCTCGTGGCGAGCGCGGCGCCCGCGGACGACGGCGACCTCGTGAGGTCGGTCGGCGAGACCGTCACCCACGTCCGCGCGATGAAGGAGAGCTTCGATGAGCAGGGCTGCGAGCTCATCGGCGTCGTGCTCAACCGCGTGGACGCCGTCCACCACCGCGAGATCCACCGCCTCGCGCAGGAGGCGCTGAAGGCCGAGAACATCCGCCTGCTCGGCAGCCTCCCGCGCACCGACATCCTCGAGAAGCCCCGCCTCGACGAGATCGTCGCCGCGCTCGGCGCCGAGGTGCTCTCGGGCGAGGACCGCCTCGACGGCATCGCGCAGAGCGTGATCGTCGGCGCGATGGGCGTCGAGAACGTCCTGCGGCGCGTGCTGCGCGGCAGCCTCGTGCTGACGCCCGGCGACCGCGAGGACGTGCTCCTCGGCCTCGCCGCCGCGTACATGTCGCCCACGCTGCCGAGCCCGTCGGGGGTCGTGATGACGTGCGGGCTCGAGCCGCAGGCCACGGTGAGGCGCCTGCTGCTCGACATGACGCAGGGCCGCATGCCGCTCCTCAAGGTCGAGACCGACACCTACGAGACCGCCGTCCGCATCAGCGGCATCAAGGCCTCGCTGCGCGCCGACCAGCGCACGCGCGTCGACGTCATCCGCGACCTGGTCGAGCAGAACATCGACGTGCCCGCGCTCGTCGCCCGCAGCGGATCGAGCGCCCAGCCGCGCCGCATGACGCCCAAGCAGTTCCTGCACCGCGTGACGGACCTCGCCCGCAAGGACCGGAAGCGCATCGTCCTGCCCGAAGGCCGCGAGGACCGCATCCTCAAGGCCGCCGACGTGCTCCTGCAGCGGGGCATCGTCGACATCACACTGCTCGGCCCCGAGGCGGAGATCCACAGCGCCGCCGGCCGCCTCGGCCTCAAGCTCACCGGCGTGCAGATCATCGACCCCACCAAGAGCGAGCTCCGCGAGGCGTTCGCCAAGCGGTACCAGGAGCTCCGTCGCCCGAAGAAGAACCCGACCTGGGAGCTTGCCTATGACCTCATGACGGACGGCAACTACTTCGGCACCATGATGGTGAAGGAGGGGCTCGCCGACGGCATGGTGTCCGGATCCATCCACACGACGGCCGCGACGCTCCGCCCCGCGCTCGAGTTCGTCAAGACGATGGACGGCGTGCAGATCGCCTCCAGCGTCTTCTTCATGTGCCTGCCCGAGCAGGTGCTCGTGTACGGCGACTGCGCGGTGAACCCGAACCCGACCGCCGAGGAGCTCGCCGACATCGCGGTCGCGAGCGCCGACACCGCGCGCGCCTTCGAGATCGAGCCGCGCGTCGCGATGCTCTCGTACTCGACGGGCGCGTCCGGCAAGGGCGAGGACGTCGACAAGGTCCGCGAGGCGACGCGCCTCGTGAAGGAGCGGCGCCCCGACCTCCCCGTCGAGGGGCCGATCCAGTACGACGCCGCCGTCGACCCGGACGTCGCTCGCACCAAGCTGCCCGACAGCGCCGTCGCCGGGCAAGCGACGGTGCTCGTGTTCCCCGACCTGAACTCGGGCAACAACACCTACAAGGCCGTGCAGCGCTCCGCGCACGCGATCGCGGTCGGCCCGGTGATGCAGGGCCTGCGGCGGCCGGTCAACGATCTCAGCCGCGGCGCCACGGTCTCCGACATCGTCAACACCGTCGCCATCACGGCCATCCAGGCGCAGCGGAGCACGCCGTGAAGATCCTCGTTTTGAACGCGGGCAGCTCGTCCATCAAGTTCGAGCTCTTCGACATGCCGGCCGAGACGATCGAGGTGCGCGGCCTGCTCCAGCGCATCGGCGAGGGCGAGAGCCAGCTCGGGTGGAAGGTCGGCGACGAGTCGCGCAAGCTCGCGCGGCCGGTCGCCGATCACGCGGCGGGACTGCGGTGGATCCTCGACGAGATCGGCGTCGGCGGCGCCGGCCCCGCGATCGGCGCGGTGGGCCACCGCGTCGTGCACGGCGGGGAGGCCTTCGCCGACACCGTGCTCATCACCCCGGAGGTCGAGCGCGCGATCGAGAAGCACGCCGCCCTCGCGCCCCTGCACAACCCGCCGAACCTGCTCGGCATCCGCGTCGCGCGCGAGCTCCTGCCCGGCGTGCCGCAGGTCGCGGTGTTCGACACGGCGTTCCACCAGACCGTGCCGCCGCATGCGTACCTCTACCCCCTGCCGTACGAGCTCTACACGGAGCTCGGCGTGCGCCGGTACGGCTTCCACGGCACCTCGCACCGCTACGTCGCCGAGCGCGCAGCCGTGATGCTCGGTCGCCCGTTCGCGCAGACGAACGTCATCACGTGCCACCTCGGCAACGGCGCGAGCGTCACCGCGGTCGCCGGCGGCAAGTCCGTCGACACCTCGATGGGCCTCACGCCCCTCGAGGGGCTCGCGATGGGCACGCGGTCGGGCGACATCGACCCGGCAATCCTGCCGTTCCTCGAGCGCGTGCGCGGGATGAAGCTGTCGGAGATCGACTCGATGCTCAACAAGAAGAGCGGCCTCCTCGGCCTCTCCGGCCTGTCGAACGACATGCGCGCGCTGCTCTCGGCCGAGGCCGAGGGCCACGCTCGCGCGAAGGTCGCGCTCGACGTCTTCGCCTACCGCGTCAAGAAGTACATCGGCTCGTACCTGGCCGCGCTCGGCGAGGTGCACGCGGTGGTCTTCACCGCCGGCGTCGGCGAGAACGCGGCGCCGATCCGCGAGCGCATTCTCACGGGCCTCGCGCCGCTCGGCATCGAGCTCGACCTCGATCGCAACGCGCGCGCGATCGGCGTCGAGGCCGACATCGCGACGCCGGCCTCGCGCACGCGCGTGCTCGTGGTGCCGACGCGCGAGGAGCTCGCGATCGCGCGCGACACCTACCGGGTCGCCCGACCCGGCTGAGGGCCCCGCCGGCCAAGACGTCGCGGGGCGGCGCCGATCAGAAGGTGCCGCCCACGCCGACCCCGCCGCGCTCGGGCCGGATCTCCAGCGTCGGGCCGCGCGAGGCGCTGGCGTTGCGATCGACCGGCACCTTGCGCGCGCCCACGATGGTCATGGGAATGCCCGCCGCGAGCATCGCCCCGGAGAGGACCATCACGGCGGCGCCGAACTCGAACGCGCCGCTCGAGGAAGCGGACGGGCACGAGGACGGGTACCTCGACGTGTATGCGTACGTGCCGCACACCGACGGAGCCGCGGAGCTCGAGGCGACCACCGCTCCGCCGATGCCGAGCCCGAACACCCCGACGCCTCCCAGCACGATCCCGGCCACCATGAGCCCGACGCGCCGACGGGTCGCGGGCGGGGCGGGCATGGCCCAGGCGCCCGGCGGAGGCGGAGGCGCGCCCGGATACCAGACCTGCCCGGCGGGCGCCGGCCCGTAGCCCAAGGGCGGGGCCATCGCCCCAGGGGGGGCCGAGGCCTCGGGCGGCGCGCCCGGAGCGGGTTGCTGCCTGGCCGGCTGCGCCGCAGCGGCGGGCGGCGGCGCAGCGACCGGCGAAACGCCCGCGCCGACCCGAGCGGGAGGCTCGACGCACTGCCCCTTCGTGCAGACCCGGTCGCCCTTGCAATGGGAGTCGTTCTCGCACGCGAGCGCCGGCGTCGCGATCGACGCGATCGCCGCGGCGAACAGGAGGGAGGCGAAGGGCGTCGGGTTCATGGCAGCTCCTCGTGCCGCCCGTCGCATCCGACGCGGGCCGCACCGTTCGGTAGCGTCGAGCGCGGCGCGGCGCCCGTCGTAATCCTCGTCAATGCGGGCACGCCCCCGGGTCGCAGGCCTTTGCCTGCTTGAACGTCGCGGAGCCCGCGTTGCTCTTGTTCGACATCATGGGCGAGGACTTCTCCGTGGGCGGCGTGCCGACGCCGCAGCCGATGTCGTCGAGCGCGTCGAGGAAGGACCAGTCCTGGATGTACATATCGAACCAGACGACCTTCTCGGCGGCGGCAGCGTCCGCGCACACCGATCCGGAGCAGGACGCGAAGCTGTCGAGCAGCCCGGAGACCTGCTTGACGCCTTGTGCGTCGACGTAGCCGTTGTAGATGACGTCGGCGAAGGTCACCTCGCTGCCGTTGTAGGGCGCCTGGGATAGCCCGCCGTCATGCGAGAGCGTGGAGCAGGTGACGGAGCACGACCCCTCCGCGTTCGTCTCGTAGATCGCCTCGGTGCACGACGCGCACGAGCAGGCGTCCACGCAGGCCTTGGTGCAGCCGTAGCCCTGCTGCTGCTGGAGCATCGCGCACGCGTCGATATCCGTCGACCCGCCGGAGCCCGTGACGATGAAGTGGGCCCCACCGAGCTCGAGGTGCAGCTCCTGAATGGGAATGGGGCTGCGCACGGAGAGCCCCAGCGCGAAGGAATTGGGCCCGGTGTTCTTCCATTGACCGGCGGTGATCACCGGGCGGTTGTCGGCGGCGGACGGCGGCGGAAAGGGCTCCGACACCTTGCGGCCGGACGCGACGTAGACGCCGTTTGCGATCTGGACGGCGCCGGCCGGCACGACGAAGCCGCCCGCGGCGGCCGAGCCGTCGCCCGGCTGGAACAGGCACGCCCCGGCGCCCAGGGAAAGCACGAGCGCAGCCAGAGTCCTCAACGTTCGCATCACAAGTCCTCCTCGTAGTCGGTTGGAAGGCGCCCCATCACGGGAGGTCGAAGCCGATCCCGATCCCGGGCCCGCGGCCGTCCGGCGCGACCGTGGACACGCGAACCGCCGCGTCCCCTTCACGGTGCTTGACCAGCTCGCGGATGCCGAGCCCGACGAGCACGAGACTCCCGAGCTGGCACGCCGTATCGGCGGCGTAGTAGGCGATCCCGCCCGGTGTCAGGCTGTGATTCGCCAGGATCACCATCGGGCCCGCGATCGGGATCGCGGCCTCGGCCGTCGCGGACCCGCTGCTGCTCGCCGCCGTGATGGGGAGCGACAGCAGGTACGCGGCGCCAAAGAGGACGCCGGCCCCGATGAACATGGTCTTGGCCTGGCTCTTTCCGGTCTTCTCGTCGGGACCGACGGCACCCGCGCTCGCCGTGAGGACCAACGGGGCGCGGCCCGCCGTCGCGTCCGGCGGCGCGTCGGCGGCCGGCGGCCCGTACGTGCCGGGCGGGGCGTACGCGGCTGGCGGGGGAGCGGCGCCTGGAGGCGCGTCGGTGCCCGCCGGCGCGGGAGCGACGGGGACGGCCGCGAGGGGGAGCGCGGTCGTTGCCTTGCCGCCGGCGCGGCACCGAGAGGCGCTGCAGACCTGAGCCCCCGGGCAGTCGACGTCGGACTTGCAGGCTTGATCGGCCTTGCAGGCGGCCTCGATGCACAGCTGGGTCCCGGGACAATCGACGTCCGACTTGCACCCACGCTTGCGCGCCGCCGCGCACCGGCCGCGCTCGCAGGCCTGGCCCGCCGAGCACTCGACGTCCGTCGCGCATTGGGGCTCCCGGCAGGTGCCGCTATCGCAGATCCGGGGGGATTTGCACTGCTTGTCGACCTTGCAGTCGGCCAGGGCGCTCGAGGGGCGACCGAGCCAGACGGCGCTCGCGACGGAGACCAGCAAGAGGAGACGGGGGGCGAAGGTCATGGTGTTGCCCGCGATCGCGCGTGGCCCACCGAGCGGTCCGGGCGCGCGACATTGGAGGAGAGCCGCCCCGCGTCGGGCTGTGCGGCGAGGAAAGCTAGGACCTGCAGAAGGGCTTCTCGGTGTCTCTCGGGCGTTGCAGCGGACGCCGCCTGGGGCGGTCACGGGCGTGGCGGCTCGGGCGCCGCATTGTTTGCCACTCGCGGCGCCACCGAGCTGTCCGCGAACTACCGCCCGCGAGCACCGCCGGTGGCCGTCGCGGCGCCAACCGGCACCGCATGGTTCCCCTTTGAGCCCCCTCTCTCGGATCGAGATGCTGCCGGAAGTTCTCCGCTCTTTCAAGCGCGCAGGTGCCTCCGCGCGAAGTTGAACGTCGCGGACGCTGTGATCCAGGTTACGTGACGTGAGTTACGGTGGCCGCGAAACTCCGGATTCGTGAATGCCAGTCCGACTGACACTGATCGCCGGGCGCGGCGGGCTTGGCGGAGGGGTTCCGCCGACGCGACCGCACCGGGGCGGCAGGCCCGGCGGGCGGCCCCGCCGGTCAGCCGTCCGCGCGTGGCAAGTCGACCGTGAACACCGCGCCGTCGGCCGCGTTCCGGACCGACAGCCGCGCGCGGCAGTGGCCCTCGAGGATCAGCTTCGACACGTAGAGGCCGATGCCCGTGCCGGTCGCGAGCTTCGTGGTGACGTACGGCTCGAAGACGCGGTCCATGAGGGCCGAGTCGACGCCGCCTCCGTCGTCGCGCACCTCGATCCGCACGCGGTCGCCCGCCGGCTCGACCGTCACGACGATCGTGCCGCCTCCACCGTCGCGGGCGCGCCGCTCGACGATCGCCTCGCGCGCGTTGTTCACGAGGTTGTGGATCACGTGCTCGAGCTCGTTGCGGCGCGCCCGGATCGTGCGGCCCGCGCAAGCGCCGACCTCGGCCGTCGGCTGCGAGGCGCGCCCGGCCTCGCCCGGCAGCAGCCGCCAGGTGATCTGCGCGTTCGCGAGCTGCGCCGAGAGCAGGCGGAGCACGTCGCCCGCCGCGAGCGTCGCGTCGAACGTGGTCTCCTCCCGGTCGGGCAGGAAGAACGCGCGAAAGTCCTCGATCGTCGTCGACATCTGCCGGATCTGCGCCATCGCCCGGTCGACCGACTGGTCGACGCTCGAGGCGGCGCTCCGCGGCCCCGCGTCGACCTCGTCGCGCAGGTTCTGGACGATGAGCGCGAGCGAGTTCAACGGCTGGCGCCACTGGTGCGCGATCGCGCCGATCATCTCGCCCATTGCCGCGAGCTTGGATTGCTGCGCCAGCAGGTGCTCGTGGCGCTGCCGGTGCGCCACCTCGCCCGCGACGCGCTGCTCGAGCTCGGACGTCAGCGCCTCGAGCTGGCGCGTCTTGTCGACGAGCTCGCGCGTCCGATCCGCGACGCGGTCCTCGAGGCGCGCGTTCGTCGCCTTGATCGTCGTCACGCGCTCGCGCAGCGCGTCGGCCGTGTGGCGGAAGTTCGCCACGAGCGCGCTCATCTCCTCGATGCGGCTCACGGGCCACTCCGGCTCGCGCCCGTCCTCGATGCGCGCAGGCAGGTCACGCGAGATCGCGGCGAGCGTCCGCGGCGTGCCGGACAGGCCGCGACTGACCAGCGTCGCGAACCCGAGCGAGACGGCGTAGAACGCCGCGACGAGCACGAGGTTGCGGCTGGTCGCGGCGTAGAGCGCGCGCTGCAGCGGCGCGACGGGTCGCTCCATCTGCAGGACCCACGACGTGCCGGCGACGGGCCTGCGCGTGACGTAGAACGCGCTCCTCCAGGCCTCCATGCTCGAGACGAGCTTCTTCGCGTCGGGCACGAAGAGCGAGACGTCGTTTTCCGGGTCGATCACCCGCTGCGGGGCCAGCGGGGCGAGCGCGTCGAGCGGGCGGCGGCCCGGCGCGGTGCTGACGATCACCCGCCCGTGCGGGTCGGTCACCGTCGCCGTGGCGCCCCCGAGGTGCCCGTGCTGCGTGAGGTGCGCGGCGAGCTTCGCGAGGTCGACCGCCCCGAGGCCGAACTCGCGGAGCGCGCCGCCCGCGAGGATGGGCGCGCTGATCGAGAAGAGGGGCGCGAAGACGCCGCCGCGTCCCATGAAGATCTCGGAGACGACGGGCGCGCGCGTGCGCTGGATCTCGGCGAAATACGCCCGATCCGAGAAGTCGATCCCGATCGTCGACGCGCCGCGATCGTTTCGCGGCGGATCGAAGCCCACGGTGCGGGCCGCCGCGTCGGCCACGTACACGTTGTGGAAGTCGGGGAACAGCGCCCGGAGCCGCGCGAGCTCGGCTTGCAGCTCGGGGCCCGGGCGGACGTCGGCGCGGAGCCCGGCATCGGCGATGGCCTGCGCGGCCTTTACGTGCCGCCCCACCCAGGCCCCCACGAGGCCCTCGACCTCCACGGCCTCGTGGGCAAGCGCGCGCGTGATCTCGGCCTGCCGAACGGTGCTCTCTCGGTGGTTGTCGACGACGATGACGGCGAGCATCGGCAGCACCAGCACCGCGGTCGTCAGCTGGAAGAGGACGTGCGCGGTCGGCAGGCCCTGCGGGTCCGGGCGCGACGCGAGCCAGCGCGACAGGGGGAGGTGATCGAGCAGGATGCTCGCCACGAGCGCGTTCGAGATGCCGTTGAGGCTCTGCTTGAGGACGATGATGCCCGTCGCCTCGACGTCGAGGTGCATCGCACCGTGGTAGAAGATCGCGACCAGCGGCGCCCCGCACAGCAGCCAGAACGCGCCGTCGACGATCACGAGGTTCGTCCGCCCCCGCCTCCTGGCGACGGCGATCCACGCGGCCTCGCACGTGAAGATCACGATCGCGTAGGGGTGATTCCAGATCACCCACGTGTAGCTCGCGGCGACCGCCGACGCGGCGACCCCCCACGCGGGACCGAAGAGGGCCAGCGTGATGATGGAGAAGATCGAGCCGAAGAGGAACGCGACCGTGTAGCCGATGTTGACGCCGAAGACGTTGCCCAGGACGCCGAGCGCGGCGAGCGCCGTCACCGCGAGGATCGTCTTCGGGAGCTTTCCGGGGGGCGCCATCGAGTCACCTCACCGTGACGGGCAACGAACGGCGCTGCCGGCTCGACCTTGACCAAGATTGTGCCCGGGGCGTCATGTTCCTCTCCGGAGCCCTCCGTTTGAGCTATGAGCACTCGGGTGGCGCGGCGGGGGCCCGAGCCACGAGGAGAGCCCGATGCCCGATCGCCACGACCTCTCTCTGCTGTACGTGGAGGATGAGCCGGTCGCGCGCGAGGAGCTCGCGCGGTTCCTGCGTCGGCGCGTCCGCGAGGTCGTCGTCGCGGCCGATGGCGTCGCGGGGCTCGAGGCGTTCCGCGCGGCCCCCGTCGACGTCGTCGTCACCGACGTGCGGATGCCGAGGATGGACGGCCTGGCGATGGCGACCGAGCTGCGCGCGCTGGCGCCGGACGTGCTCGTGGTCGCGACGACGGCCCACAGCGACGCGACCTCGCTGCTGGCCGCGCTCGACGCGCAGATCGACCACTACGTCGTCAAGCCGATCGACACGGACAGGCTCCTCGTGGCCCTCGCGCGCTGCGCCGAGCTCGTGGGCCACCGGCGCGCGGCTCGGCTGCACGCCGAGGAGCGAGATCGGCTCGTCGGCGAGCTCGAGGCCGCGCTCGCGAGCGTCAAGCGCCTCCGCGGCCTCCTGCCGATCTGCGCCTCGTGCAAGAAGATCCGCGACGACCGCGGCTACTGGCGCCGACTCGAGGTGTTCTTCGAGGAGCACGCCGAGGTCGAGTTCTCGCACTCGATCTGCCCCGACTGCGAAAGCCGCCTCTACCCGGACCTCGGTCGCTCCTGAGGCGCGACCGACCTCGGGCGCAGCCGATCGCGCAGCGCCAGGAGCGGCGTCTCGAAGTAGCGGAAGGAGACCGTCGCGACCCCGATGGACGCGGCGGTCGCGGCCAGGAAGACGGGCAGCGTGCCGGCGGACGCAGGCACGACCGCCTTCGCCGCGGTGATCATCGAGACGTGCACGAGGTACACGCCGTAGCTCACGGCGCCGACGTGACGCAGCGGTGCGGCGTCGAGCGTGCGCGCGAGGCCGTGGTCGGGGCGGATCGCGCACGCGCCGACCAGCGCGGCCATCGCAGCGTGCACCGCGAAAAGCGGCGCGCCCTCCCACGCGACCAGCGCCGTGATCGTCGCGAGGGCGACGGGCGCGCTCGCGCGGCGGCCGATCACGTGGGCCGACGCCGCGAACGAGGGCCCGTGGTCGAGCGCGAGCGCCAGGAGCGCGCCGAGCCCGATCGGCGCCGCGAAGCTCGTCACCATGCGCAGCGCGAGCGTCCCCGCGGGGAGCGCGGCGGCGAGGGCGCCCCGCTCGGCGGCGAGGTCGACGGCGATCGCCGCGATCATGGCCGCCGCGGGGAGGATCCGCCCGCGCGTGGCGCGGATCAGCGGCGGCCACAGGAGATAGAACTGCTCCTCGGTCGCGAGCGACCACGCGAACGCGAAGATGACCGGGTGCGGCGCGTCGAAGTCGACGAGCCAGTTGGCCGAGTACGTCGCGTAGTACGGCAGGCTCGCCAGGAAGTGGTCGCGCATGGGCGACGGCCCGAGCAGCAGCCACGCGCGCAGGGCGTAGATCGCCAGCACCGCGTAGTAGAGCGGGAAGATGCGCAAGCTGCGCCGCGCGTAGAAGCGGGCGAGCGACACGCGCCCGGTCGCCCGCCGCTCGCGCAGCAGCAGGGTCGTGATCAGGAAGCCGCTGATCGCGAAGAAGAGGTCGACGCCGAGCGGCCCCCTGCCGAGGATCCCCGGGAGCGGGCGGGGCGTCGCGTGGTGCCAGATGACCGGGACGACCGCGAGGCAGCGCAGCCCGTCGAGGGAGGGGAAGCGCGCGGCGGCGAGGAAGCTCGCGTGCGCGGGCACGGCCTCCGCGGGGGGCCTCGGATCGACGGCGGCCGCGTCCTGCACGGCGGCGGAGCCTATCACCGCGCGCCCCGCCGCCCGCGTCGCTCGCAGGGGCCGAGATCGCGGGCGCCTCGCTCAGTCGAGGAGCTTCTTGCGCGCCGCGGCCTGGATCGGCGCGCGGGTGTGCGAGTCCTTGGCCACCAGCCGCAGCTCCGACAACGACAGGCTGTCGAGGAGCTTGATCGCGGTCGGCACCGGCGTCTTCGGGTTGCGCACGATCGCCTGCGCGATCTCGGGCCGGCCCGCCCACTCGCGGCGCTGCGCGATGGCCGCCAGGAGGTCGGGCGAGACCGTCGTCATCTTCGCCATCGACGCGATCTCGTCGAGCTGGAGATTCGGGTTCTTGAGGACGTGCACGTGCACCATCTTGTTGACGTCTCGCAGGATGGCCTGGCGCTCGTCGCGGCTGCCCTTGAGCGCGATCTGGATCTTCTCCTGGCTCGTCATCGCCGCCAGCTTGCGCTGCGCGTCGACGGGCTCCGCCTTCGCGCGCGCCGCCGTCCGCTCGGACGCGGGATCCTCCTCGGTCGTGGGCGCTTCCTCGGGCGCGGGGTCGAGCGGGGTCCCGCCGAGGGCGTGAGCCGGCTCGGGGCCGTCGGCCTCGCCGGCGGCGCGCGCCGCCTCCACGAGCGGCGCGATCGCGGCGAGCCCCGAGGCGTCGAACGCGAGCGCCAGGCCCACGCCCGGGAACACCTGCACGACCGTGGCCGCGACCGTCACGCGCGCGCGGTCCGGCGCGACGATCTCGAGATCGGCAGGCTGGAACTGCGTCGCGCCGCCCGGCGGCTCGAACCGCACGAGCAGCCCACGCCGCGCGAGCTGTTGATCGAAGTCGCGGACGAGATCCTGGGGGCGCTGGTAGTGGACGCGGAGATGCACCATCGGACCATAGCGCGAACGCCCCCGCCGCGCGCGCCGCACCGGGCCCACGGCGCCGATCCGGGCACGAGCCGAAACGGCCTCCTCGCGCCGATTGCGCTGGACCCGGCCGAGATCGCGCGCGGCCTCAGCGCGGCACGCCGGTGCCGATGCACACGCCGACCTCGAGCAGGATGTACATCAGCGCCTTCTCCTGCGGCTTGAGGTTGGTGAAGGACGCCTGATCCGCCTCCGTGTGATAGGTCGAGTACATCACGCGGCCGCACTGCTGCTCGAAGCTCACCGTCGCCGGGCGCCCCGAGGCCTCGACCCAGACCTTGGGCTTGATCGTCGCCGGGTTGCCGTCCGGGTCGATCCCGGGCGCGTCGTGCACGGCGGAGATCTGCAGGTAGTTCTTCTCCGCGTCGAAGGGGAGATCCCCCTGCGCCGCCATCCACGCCTCGAGGCCCGGATCCTTCGCCGTCGCCGCGCCGTTCCACTCGCCGAGCGTGCACGCCGACCCGAGGTCCGCGCTCTCGCCGACCCACGAGAGGAACCCAGGGAACGGCTGCCTCACGTACTCGTACGACCAGTCCGTGACGTAGAGCTTGCCGCCGCCGGCGACGAAGTCCGACAGGTTCTGCTTCACCTTCGAGTCGGCCGCGTCCCAGAAGTTGCTGCAGAGTGGATCGGCGCTCGAGTCGCCCGTGCAGGGCAGGAAGACGATGTTGTACTGCGACAGCGCGCCCGCGTCGGAGAGGAGCTTGGAGGCCGCGAGCCCCGTCGCCAGGGCGAAGCTCGCCTGATCGATCTCCGGTCGGCCGAGGAAGCCCTTCTTCAGCGTGCCGAGGCCGAGCTTGGCGAGCGTCACCTCGACCGAGTCCCACGCTCCCTGGACGACTGCCATTTTCGGAATGTGGTCGCCCGCTGCGTCGTCGGTCTTGCTCGGGAAGCGCGTCGACTCGGGCGGGACGGCGACGTCGCCCTCGGTGATCTCGACCGCGCGCACGCGCCGAAACTGGCCCTTCTGCACGACGAGCTGCCAGGCGCCGAGGTACGGGCTGCCGAGGTCGAACGACCCGTCCGGCGCCGTGAGCACGTAGGGAGTCGCCGACGTCAGCTCGACGCAATGGTCGCAGAAGGCGTGATCGGGGATGGGCGGCGGCGTCTGCTGCGTCAGGTAGACGAGCGCGCCCGCGATGGGGATGGTGCCCTCCGGGGCGACGACCTTGCCCTTGAGGTGCGCCTTGGGCTTCGCGGGCGACCCGCCGTCGGCGAGCATCACCCCGCCCGACCCCGTCGTGCCGATGCCGCCGGACCCGGACCCCCCGGCGCCGGCGCTCGCGCCGCCCGTGCCTCCGCCCTCGGCGGAGAGGTCGACCGTGTCACGATTGCACGCGAAGGCGACGAGGCAAGCCGTGGCGAGGGAGGCGAGGACGGCGAGGCGCATGGCCGACCATTTACCACTGCGGGCGCGCGAGCACTGCGTGCGGCGCGCGTTTCCGGCCCCAAAGTTGACCTGGTTCGGGGGGCGTGGGAAACGAATCGCACCCGTTCATGCGACTCTTCGGCAGAGCTCGAGCGCTCCTGACGGTCGGGAGTGTCCTCGCCGTGGTCGCGCTCGGCGCGACGGCGTCGGCCGGTCCCACGGGCCCCGCGGCCGGATCCGCCAAGCCGGCCTCGCAGAAGCCCGCCGCGGCCGCACCGGCCAGGCCGGGCGCATCGAAGGCAGGGCCCGCGCCCGCGCCGAAGGGCGCCCCGGCCGCAAAGCCGAAGAAGGGTGGCAAGCGGCCATATACGCGCAAGGCGGGCGAGGCGGGCGAGCCTGACGAAAGCGCGCGCCGGTCGATCGCGGGCGTCCCGTCGTCGCCCGGCCGCCGCACCAACGAGTCGACCGAGCTCCACGCGATGCGCGAGCTCGACGCAGCGCTGTTCCCGTCGGTCGATCCGAGCGCAGGCGCCCCGTGGCCGACCGACGGCCTGCTCCTGCCCGACCCCGCCGCGCCGCGCGTCTCGACGAGCGGCCTGCCGCCGTCGCCGGAGCTCCTCCCGCCGCCCGGCCCCGAGGCCCCGCGCGACCTCGCGTGGCTGCGTCAGCTCGAGATGCCGGACATCCCCGTCCGCTGGGACGCGCGCGTCGTCCGCTACCTCGAGTACTACCGCCAGAGCGCTCGCGGCCGGTCGACGGTCGCGAGCTGGGTCAAGAAGAGCGGCCGCTACGGCGCCGCGATCCGCCGGGTGCTCCGCGATCAGAACCTGCCCGAGGACATCCTGTGGCTCGCGCTGGTCGAGAGCGGCTTCGACCCGAACATCCAGTCGCCCGCGGGCGCCGCGGGGCTCTGGCAGTTCATGCCCGAGGGCGCGCGCATCTACGGCCTGACCGTCGACCGCTGGATCGACGAGCGCCTCGACCCCGAGCGATCGACGCTGGCGGCCACGCGCTACCTCGCCGATCTGCGCCAGCGCTTCGGCGGGTGGGAGCTCGCGTTCGCGGCCTACAACATGGGCTACGGCGGCCTGCTCGCGTCGATCCGCAAGTACAACACCAACGACTTCTGGGAGCTCGGCCGCCTCGAGGCCGGCGTCCCGTTCGAGACCGCCCTCTACGTGCCCAAGATCGTCTCCATGGCGATCGTCGCGCACAACCGCGCCTTCTTCGGCGTCGACGCGGTGGAGCTCGACCCCGCGCTGGCCTTCGACCGGGTCGCCGTCGGGCCCGGCGTGTCGCTGCGCGCGATCGCCCTCGCGGCGGGCACCAGCGAGTCGGATCTCGTCGAGCTGAACCCGCAGCTGCTCGCGTCGCGCACGCCGCCCGAGCGCCCCGCGGCGGGCAAGGCGAGCGCGCTGGCCCCGGAGAGCTGGACGGTGCGCGTGCCGGCCGGCGCAGCCGCGCGCGTGTCGAAGAACCTCGGGCGCTACGCGCAGGACGAGTCCAAGCTCGCGCGCCACGTCGTGCGCTGGGGCGAGTCGCTCGAGGACCTCGCGAGCGCGCGCAAGACGACGCGCCACTCGCTCGTCGCCCTCAACGGCCTGCGCCGCGACGAGTCCGTGCGCCCCGGTACCGTGCTGCTGGTCCCCGCCGCGCCGGGCGAGGGCGCGGCCGCAGCCGCCGAGCGCGCCGCCGAGGTGCCCGCCTCGCGCCCCGTCGTGGTCGTCCCCGCGCAGCTCTTCGCCTACGCGGACCGCCGCCGCGTCTTCTATCGGGTCGTCGCCGGCGACGCGCTGCGCGAGGTCGGCAGCGCCCTCGGCGTGAGCGCCGACGAGCTCTGCCGATGGAACGTGATCGACCCCTCGGCGTCGCTGCACGAGGGCATGACGCTCCAGGCCTTCGTGCCCGCGACCTCGTCGCTCGAGAGCGTGCTCACGCTCGACGCCCGCGAGGCGCGCGTCCTGCCCGTCGGATCCACCGAGTTCTTCGCTCATTTCGAGGCGCTCAAGGGGCGTCAGCGCGTCGAGCTCGTCGCCAAGGACGGCGACACCTGGCGATCGGTCGCGAAGAAGTACGGCGTGACGGCGGGCATGCTCGAGCGCATCAACCGCCGCTCGCGATCGAGCGCGCTCACGCCGGGCGACAAGCTCGTCGTGTACGTCCCCGGCAAGGGCGCCGCGCGCGAGGCCGCCGACCCGTACGAGGCTTCGGACGCGTCCGACGTCGCGGTCGCCGCGTCGAGCCCGGTCGGCGAGGGCGACGACTCGTCGAAGGCGAAGGACGGCGACGGCGTGAAGCCCGCCGTGCACGGGCGGCCCGTGGAGGACGCCCCGGCCCCCGGCGCGCGCAAGAAGGGCGAGCTCCAGTAGCGAAGAGGCCGTCAGCGCGCGATCGGCGGCGCCTCGGGCTTCGTCGATTCGGTCTCCGCGCCCGGCACGAGCTCCTTCGGCGGCCCGTCGAACGTGTACGCGAGGCCGACCCCGAGCACGTCGGCGCGCGCGTCGTAGATGCCGCCGTTGATCGCGCTCGACCGCGCCGGCGGGTTCGCGACGACGGGGCTCAGCTGGCCGATCGCGGCCTCGGCGGGATCCACCGTCTGCTGGATCGCGAAGACGTGCGCGTAGACGGCGTCGAGCCGGAGCTTGCCGAGGTGCAGCCCGAGCCCGAGCGCGAGCGTCACCTTCGGAGCGTCGATCGTGAGCACCGACAGGTACTGCTTCGGCACCGCGCTCGACTCGTAGGAGACGCCCGCGCGCACGTCCCAGTCGTAGCCGAACACCTTGGGTGAGTACTCGCCCCCGAGGCGCAGCGAGAACGAGTCCTGAAAGTGCCGCGGGAAGCTGATGTTCGGCACGCGGTAGCTCTCGGGGAAGAGCGCGATGTTGCGGAGCGTGACGTCCTTGGTCGTCACCGTGATCGCGTCGTGCATGCTCCACCGCTCGAAGCCGAAGCCGGCCTCGATCCGGAGGTCCTTCACCTCGCGCATCTGCAGGCCCGCGCGGAAGGTCCACGGCAGATCGAACGCCACGTCCGCGTCGCGCCCTTGCTGCGAGGCCCGTTCGAAGACCGGCGTCGACGGCAGTCGCACGTCGATCTTCGCCTTCGATCGCACGTAGACCGGCAACTGGAACGCCGCCCCGAGGCGCCACTTCGGCGTGATCGCCCAGATCCCGCCCAGGTTTCCGGACGGCGCGACGATGGGGCCCACGGAGAGCTGCGCGAGCACGTCCCACTCCGGCTGCTCGGGCGCGCACAGGAACTTGTCGGGGACGCAGCCCGACATCTGGTTGGTCGCGCGGAACGTGCCCGCGAGCACGCCGGCCGCGATGCCGATCCGC
This sequence comes from uncultured delta proteobacterium, assembly GCA_903906315.1. Classification (GTDB taxonomy): domain Bacteria; phylum Myxococcota_A; class Polyangia; order Polyangiales; family Polyangiaceae; genus CAIVJW01. The sequence goes on from CAIVJW010000156.1 coordinate 79,820, forward strand.
AGCTGCTTGACCGGCGCGAACGCGACCGCCGCCTGCGCGACCGCGAGCGCCGAGCCGTCGAGCGTGACGAGCGAGTAGCGCGTCGGCGCCGGCTTGCCCCCCACCGTGTCCGGGTAGCTCGAGATGGCCGAGTACGGCGCCCACGCGTCGATCGCGACGACGACGTGCTTGCCGAGCTTGAGCGACGCTGCGAGCGTCGGTATCGGCAGCACGGGCGACGTGCCGTGCGCGGAGTCGAACGATTGCACGAACTCGCCCGTCACGCGGCCCGTGTTCGGATCCACCTGCCGCACGAGCGCCTGTCGCTGGTAGTCGCTCGTGAAGTGCAGCCACGCCGCGTCGACGAGGATCTGCGTCCCCGCGTCGTAGATGCCGGCCGGGTTGTACGCGACCGCGCCGAGGTCGTCGGCGCCGGCGACGAACGCGCCCGCCATGCCTGCGGGGCGTACGCCGCGGTCCGCGAAGTAGAGGCCCGCTGCGTCAGCGCGCGCCGGGGCGAGGGCGATCGTCGCGGCGACGACCGCGACGGTCGCCGACCGGAGGGGGCGGTCCACGGGCGAGCTCCGCGGGGGTGCCATCAGCGGGGCCGGTTCTGGACGATGAAGTAAAACTGCTCGAGGCCCCGCGTGCTGCTCGTCAGAAAGTCGGACACCGTCCCCATGATCGCCTTGTAATCCCCCGTCTCGAGCGGCTCGCTCGAGGACGCATCGATGCGGTTGATCTCGGCGATCGTGTCGAGGAAGATCTCGATCGGCGAGAGCTGCCCTTCGCCCATCGGCGTGACCGCGAGCGGCAGGATCGTGTCGAGCACGTGGTAGCGGTCGTATTTCTCGCCGAGGAGCGCCGTCAGCGCCCGGATCGCGGTGTCGGCCGCGCCCGCGCCGTCCTCGTCCTTCGCCGGGCTCGCCAGGGTCGAGATCGCGTTGAAGATCGGCGACAGGTCGCCGTCGTCGGCGAGCACCTGCAGCACGTCCGACATCGACGCGAGCGTCGCCTGGAGGGCGTCGTCCTGGCTCGCCGCCGTCAGCGCGTAGCCGAGGAACCGCTCGAGCTCGCGTCGCGCCGCCTCGTCGCCGCGCAGCGACTCCTGCACGTCGGTCAGCCCGGCGAAGAGCGGCCCCGACAGCGTCGTCGCGAGCTTGTCGCCGAGCGTCCTGCGCGCCCACTCGCACGAGACGCCGCTCTCGCGGTCGGGGCAGTTCGCGTTGAGCTGCTCGCGCAGGACGCGGAGCAACGTGGTCGTCGTGCGCGCGAACGACGCATTGCGGAACCGGGCGTCCGGCCCCTCGCCGTCGACCGCGAGGAACTCGTCGACGAGCTGCGATCGCGCGCGCTTCCACTGCCCCTTGCGGCGCGCGACGTCCGCCGCGCAGTCCGCCGCGGCCGCGCCCGTGATGGCGTCGCAGGCGCGGTCCCAGCGCAGGTCGATCGCGTGCAGCGCGTCCGCGAACAGGGTGAAGCCCGTGAGCTGCGGCTGCACCGTGCCGTCGACCCACGCGGTCGCCGATCCGCCGCGCCGATCGATCATGCCGACCTTCGCCGCGTACTGCGGGTCGAAGAGGATCTTCGTCACCTTCTCGAGCACGGCGGGTCCGCTCCAGACCTCGCCCGCGTGGGGCCCGCGCCGCACCGTCACGCTCACGGTCTGCGCGACCTTCGAGAACTCGTGCAGCGCCGGCAGGAGGTCGCTCGCGAAGGCGTCCGCCATGATCGGCTCGTAGCGGTTGCCGCCGGCCTCCGAGCAGTAGAAGCCGTTGGTGTCGGCCGTCCCGCTCGCGTCGCACTCGGGCCCGTGGTCGGGGCCCGGCCAGTGGCGGTGCAGCACGTCGAGCAGGTTCGCGAACATCCCCTCGCCCTCGATGTACGTCGCGTCGCACGCGGTCAGGTCCTCGGTGCACCCGAGGTTCGCGAAGACCGTGACGACCGGGCGCAGGTAGTCGAGGAAGCCGAGGCGCTCCCAGGTGAAGAACGCGTTGCGCTCGCGCATGCGCAGCAGCAGGTCCGGGTCGCTGCAGCTCGCCACGCCCTGCCCGTTCTTCGGGCAGAGGTTGCTCGCCATCGGCTCGAGGATGCCGTGGACGAACGTGTCGGTCTTGCCGCCTTCGTTCTGGAAGTCGTGGTCCGCCATCGAGGGGTAGGCGTCCGTGGTCGCGCCGAAGAAGACGAGCCGGTCGAAGGCCGCGTAGGACGGGCGCGTCGTCATGCCCGTGATGCCGCTCGACTGCTCGAAGAGATCGTCGGGCGACTGCCCAGCCGCCCCGAGCGCGTCCATGATGCCGTTCAAGGTCGAGGCCTTGATCTTCATGTTCGTGCGCTTCGGGTGCTCGAGCGGAAGCGTCGAGTCGAGGTACGTCGCGGCCAGGTCCTCGAACGCGAAGAGCTCGCACTGCGTGTAGCCCGCGCCGAGGAGCGGCCACTTCACCGTCGGCAGGTTGCCTATCGTCGAGTAGACGTACGCGTTTTCCTTGTTGCAGACCTTCACCCCGCGGCCGTCGTGGATGATCTGGAACGATCGCTGGAGCTCCGACCGGTTGTCGCCGGTGAGCGGCCGCGATCGGTCGACCGGGTTGTGCGGGTCGAGCGTCGAGGGGGCGCCGTCGGTCGTGTTGATGCCGAGCCCGTTGAGGTTGCCGGGGTCGTACGTGTAGCCGTCGCGCATCCGCGCGAACGTCGAGAGCGTCTCGCCGAAGCCCCGAGAGCCGCCGATGGGCGAGACGATCGTGTCGTCGGCCAGCGCGCCGAGCAGCTTCGCCAGGAGCCCCGGGCGCTGGACGATCTGCGCGAGCGAGGCCGCGATCTCGTCCCACAGCGGCGTCTGGTACGGCAGCTGCGCCAGCGGCTCGACGCCCTGCTTGGCTAGCTCGTCGTGCTCGTCGGCGATCTGCTTGACGCGCAGCGCGGCGCCGGTGAGCCGCGCGACGACGTCCTCGTGCTTCTCGACGAGCTCGAGCAACGCCTCGAGGATCGCGTCCGACTCGGCGTCGCCGAGGACCTGCCCGACGGCGTGGACGAGCTCCGGCAGCGGCGAGTCCTCTCCGCGAAAACGGCTGTATTTCAGGCACGAAGGGCACGGCTCGTCGGCCGGCTTCACGAGGTCCGCGGCGTAGTCGTACTGCGCGTCCTCGCGCGGCCCGTAGAGCACGTACGCGCCCGCGAGCGAGTACATCAGCGTCTCGTGCTCGCTTTGCCACGCGTCCGGATCCCCGGCCTTCGCGTACTGCGTCGCGTCCACGAGCGGCAGGAGGTGCCGCGCGAGCGCGCCGGTCAGGGCGCGCGACGTGTCGACGTACGCATAGAGCGGGCTCGGCGCGAGCAGGTCGACGCTCCCCTGGGTGATGCCCGGGATGCCGAACGGAGGATCGATCGCGAGCGCGGCGCCGGTGGCGTCGACGAACCGCCCGGCCCGGTCGGCGTCCGCGAAGCCGTCGCCGTCGAGGTCGACGAAGGGCGACGCGACGCTGCCGGCCGTGCCCGGCACGTTGCCGGCCGGCACCGCGAGCCCTCGGCGGTCGCGCTGGGAGATGAGCCGCGGGGGATCGGCGGCCGACGCGGCGAACGTCGGGTCCTGGGCGACGAGGAGCGCGCGCGCGACCTCGACGTTCGTGCGCGGGCGGCTGGGTTGCAGCGTCGCCGCGTCGAGCTGGTAGAGCGGCAGCGGCGACACGACGGCCTTCGAGGTGGCGAGCTCCTGCTTCACGACGGACAGGAGCTGCTGCAGCTGCGGCGCCGCCTTCGCGTCGGGCCCGAGCACGGCGAGCGCGGAGTTGGCGAGCGGGCGCAGGCCCTTGTACGCGAGCGCCGGGCGGATGGCGCCGAGGCCCACCGTGAACGGCCGGTAGCCCTGCCTGCCCCAGATGCGGGCGAGCGCCTCGCGCGCTGCGTCGCTCTTCGCGATCGCCTCGAAGAGGCGCCCGAGCGCTCGCGTCGTCGTCGGCACCAGCGGGGCGTCGCCCGGGTCGATGGGGTTCGACTCGTAGAGCGGCAACAGCTCCTGCGCGAAGGTGAAGAGCGCGTCGTGGAGCCGGACCTTCGCGCCCTCGGCCGCCTTGCCGGCGGTCGGGTCGTCGATCTTCACGTCGGGGACCATGGCATTCAGCGCGCGGATGAGATCCACCCGGCGCCGGGCCATGGCCTCGACCTTCGCGATCCCGAGGCGTCGCGCCGTTGCCTTCGTCCCGGTGCGGCCGACGGCCGGCAGGACGGACGCCTCGACGTGGGCGGCGTAGTGGCCGTCCGCGTCGTAGTGGCAGACGCCGTGGTACGACGCGCCCGACAGGTCCTCCTGCAGCGACGAGGCCCCGACGCGGTCGCAGAGGGCGCCGTACATGTCGTCGCCGAGCGTCGCCGGGCGCGCGCTCACCCGGGTCGTGTCGATGCCTTGCGGGCACGCGGACACCAGGCCGATGATGGCGGCGAGCCCGAGCCCCCGGAGACCCGCCGTCGCGTGACGAAAAAGACCACGATTCATGCGCGCTGCTCCCTGCCGAACCTCCACAATAGACCATCTGCGGGCGGGCAGGGGGGCCGCGCCGCGCCGCGTGTGCCGCCGACGGCCCGCGCAGTCGCTTGACGCCGTCGGCTGCGGCCCCTATCCGACACTCTTCATGAGCAACGTCGCCCACGTCACCACCCGCCGAATCCTCCTGATCGCCCTCGCGCTCACGGCGCTCGCCGGCTGTGGGAGCAAGTTCCAGACGTATTGCCAGAACCAGGCCGACTGCTCTGGCGGCAACGACAAGGATGTCGACGCCTGCGTCGCCGGTATCGAGGGGCAGAAGGACGTCGCCGCCGCGTACGACTGCTCGGACGCGTTCGACAAGGCGGTCGCCTGCTACGACAGCACCGGTCACTGCAAGGCCAAGGCGTACGGCACGGACTGCGCCGCCGAGGTCAAGGCGCTCACGGAGTGCGAGAACGCCGCTTCGGCCAGCAAGCAGTGATCCGGGGTGGGGGCAGCCCGCGCGCGGCGCCGCCTCCCGCCTGAATCGCCCCGCGCGGGGCGCCGCGAGGGCGCGCGTGACGGTCGTGTGGGGGCGCCGTCCTCTGCTACGGTCCGCCCACCATGAGCGACCCCGCGCCCGTCACTGCCATCGTCCTCGCCGCCGGGCAGGGCACCCGCATGAAGAGCGCGGTGCCCAAGGTGCTGCACCGGCTCTGCGGCCGGCCCATGGTGCACTGGGTCGTCGACGCCGCCTTCGCGGCGGGCGCCCGTGACGTCGTCGTCGTGGTCGGCCATGGGCGCGAGGAGGTCGAGGCCTCGCTCGCTGCCGCGTTCGGCGATCGCGTCCGGACGGCCGTCCAGTCGGTGCAGCGCGGCACGGGTGATGCGGTCCGGTGTGCGCTGCCCGCGGTCGCAGCGGACGCCGAGCTCGTGCTGCTCCTCTGTGGCGACACGCCGCTCCTCGAGGCCGACGAGCTCCGGGCCCTGCGCGACGCGACGATCGCCTCGGGCGCGCCCGTCGCGGTCCTCACGTGCGACGCGCCGGACGCGACCGGCTACGGCCGGATGCTTCGCGACGCCGCCGGGCGCGTCGTGGGCATCCGCGAGCACCGCGACGCGAGCCCCGAGGAGCGCGCGATCCGGGAGGTGAACTCGGGCGTCTACGTCGCTCGATCGGCCTTCCTGCGCGACGCCATCGATCGCCTCTCGCCCGACAACGCACAGGGCGAGCTCTACGTCACGGACGTCGTCGCGCTCGCCGCGCGCGAGGCGACCGCCCTCGGCTTCAAGGCGTCCACCGCGGGCTCGCTCGCGGGCATCAACGACCGATCGCAGCTCGCCGCCGCGGAGGAGGTCCTCTACGGCCGCATCGCCGACGGCCTCCGCCGTGCCGGCGCGACGGTCCGCACGAGCGCGCGCATCGACGCCGGGGTCGTGGTCGATCCGGACGCGGTGATCGAGCACGGGGTCGTCCTGCGCGGAGCGACGCGCGTCGGAGCGGGCGCGACCATCGACGTGGGCTCGGTGCTCACCGACGTCGAGGTCGCGGCGGGCGCGATGGTGAAGCCCTACACCGTGGGGTCGGGCGCGTTCATCGGCGAGAAGGCCCAAATTGGGCCGTTTTCACACCTCCGCGCCGACAGCCACATCGAGGCGGACGCCCACGTCGGCAACTTCGTCGAGACGAAGAAGACCCGCATCCGCCGCGGGGCGAAGGCCAATCACCTCGCCTACCTCGGTGACGGCGACGTCGGCGAGGGCGCGAACGTCGGCGCGGGCACCATCTTTTGCAACTACGACGGCTTCCGGAAGCACAGGACCGAGATCGGCCCCGGCGCGTTCATCGGCAGCGACAGCCAGCTCGTCGCCCCCGTGCGCATCGGCGCCAATGCCTACGTGGCCACGGGCACCACCGTGACGCGCGACGTGCCGGACGACGCGCTCGCGATCGCGCGCGTCCGTCAGGAGAACAAGGAAGGCTACGCGAGCCGCCTTCGAGCCCGCTTCAAGGCCGCGAAGAAGGACGGCTGACGCACGCCGGTCGCACGCCGGTCGCACGCCGCCGGCGCGAGCGCGTCGCCGGCGCCGCGAGGCTCACTCCGCGTTGCCGGTCGGCAGCTCGCCCGGCCACGAGGCCCGCGCGCTCTCGGTGACCGGGAGCGCGTGGCCCATCCGGACGCGCTTGGCTTCGAGGTAGCCGGCCGAGTACGGGTTGGCGCCGACGACCGAGGCGAGGCGCGAGTCCACGATGACGCCGTGCGCGCGCAGCCCGCCCACTTTGGCCGGGTTGTTCGTCATCAGCCGCACCGACTCGACGCCGAGGTGCTCGAGCATCGCCGCCGCGCAGCCGTATTCGCGCGCGTCGTCGGGCAGCCCGAGCAACCGGTTCGCCTCGACGGTATCGTGCCCGATCGACTGAAGCTCGTAGGCGCGGATCTTGTTCGCGAGGCCGATGCCGCGCCCCTCTTGTCGGAGGTAGAGCACGACGCCGGCTCCCTCGCGCGCGATCTCCGACTGGGCGGCCTCGAGCTGGTCCTTGCAGTCGCATTTGAGCGAGCCGAACACCTCGCTCGTCAGGCACTCCGAGTGGACTCGCACGACCACGCCCCTGTGTCCGCGCACGTCCCCCATCACGAGCGCGACGTGATCGGGCGAGAGCCCGCTCTCGCCTTGGGGCTGCCCCCACCGGAACACCGTCATCTGGAACACGCCGAAATGGGTCGGAACCGGCGCTTGTGCGAGGATCTCGAGCCGAGGCCGGATCGCCGCCGAGGGGACGTGCATCTCGCTCTCCATGGGGTTGTCGGTGGTACTGATCATCCGATGAACGACCCGCGGTGCCGCCGCGCGCGCACGACGCGGCGGACGCGCCGTAGGTAGCGTAACGGAGCGGACACCACAAGGTGAGGCGTCCCGGTCGGTTGGTCAACTCGGGCCGCGTATCCAAGCGATTCGCGTCGCGACGCCACGGCTAGGCTCCCTTCCGCGCCGCCCCGATCAGCGCGACGAGGTCGACCAGCACGATCGCCGGTGGGCGCGCGTCGCTCCCCGTCGCGCCTGGCCGCTTCGGCCGGGCGATGCCCGTCACGTGCGGCGCGACGTCGCTGCCGAGGCTCGCCGCGGGCGGCTCGATGTCCCCTTCGGCCAGCCGATCGACCCGCCGCACCTCGTCCACGTACACCCCGACCACCTCGCCGTCGTCGGTCTCGACCAGCACGATGCGCGATCGCCCCGTCGGCGCCGGCGCGTCGAGGCCGAGCGCGCGCCTTGGATCGACCACGGTCACGAGCCGCCCGCGCACGCTCACCACGCCGAGCACGCCCGTTGGCGCGCGAGGCACGCGCGTCAGCGGAGGCGGCCGGAGGATCTCGCGGATCTCGCGGACCGCCGCGGCGTGGAGCTCGCCCGCGAGCGCGAAGACCAGGACCTCCCCGCGAGGACCGTCGTCGCGCGGCCGTCGCAGCGCGATCTCGGGCTCCCTCCGGTGCCCTCGGTCAGCCACCGGCCGCGACCTCCGCCGCCGCGGGCACCGCGCCGATCGTCGCGAAGTACTCGGCGACGAGCGCCGGCGTGTCGAGCACGAGCGCGACGCGCCGGTCGTCGAGCTCCGTCGCGCCCGCGAACCCGCGGACCTCGCGGAGCGACGGACCGAGCGGCTTGACGACGACGTCTCGCTCGCCCGCGATCCCGTCGACCGCGAAGCCGAGGCGCTGCGCACCGATCGACACCACGACGAGGTGCACGCGCCCGCGCGCCTGCGCGTCCTCGGCCTCGGGTCCGCCGATCTCGAGCAGCTCCGACAGGCGGCAGACAGGCACGCTCCGCCCCCGCACGCCGACCACCTCGCACCCGTCGACGCGCCGCGCTTCCTGCGCGTTCACGATCAGCGCCTCGTCGACGTTCGCGATCAGCATCGCGAAGGTCTCGGCGCGCACCCGCACGATCAGCGCCTTCACGATGGCGAGCGTGGTCGGCACCGTGATCGTGATCTTCGTCCCGATCCCAGGCACGCTCGCGAGATCGATCACGCCCCCGAGCTTGGCGATGTTCGTCTTGACGATGTCCATGCCGACGCCGCGCCCCGACAGCTCGCTGACGTCGGAGCGCGTCGTCGCTCCGGGGAGGAACACGAGGCCGAGCAGGTCGCGTCGGCTGGAGGTCTCGATCTCGCCCGGCGTGACCAGCCCGCGCGAGGTCGCGGCGGCGAGCAGGCGATCGACGTCGATGCCGCGGCCGTCGTCCTCGACCTCGACGACGACGTGGTTGCCGTTCTGGAAGGCGTTCACCGCGACCGTCCCGACCGCCGGCTTCCCGACGGCTTCGCGATCGGACGCGGGCTCGATGCCGTGGTCGACCGAGTTTCGCAGGAGGTGAAGGAGCGGATCCGACAGGGACTCGACGATGAGCTTGTCGACCTCCGTCTCGCCGCCGGTGATGACGAGGTTCACCTGCTTGCCGGCGTCCCGCCCGATCTGCCGCACGACCCGCAGGAGCCTCTCGAACACCTGCTCGAGCGGGACCATGCGCACGTCGAGGAGGCCCTCGCGGATCGTCCCGAGGTGTCGATCGAAGGATCGCTCGAGGCGCGCGAGGTCGCTGCCGATCGGGCTGCCGGGCACCTCCGCGCGCAGCCGCAGCGTGAGCCGCGAGAGGGCCGACCGCACGAGGCCGAGCTCGCCGACCGCGCTCATCAGGCCCTCGAGCTTGCGGAGGTCGACGCGCACCGTCTGGCCGATCGATCGCGGAGCCTCGCCGTCCCGGGCCAGCTCCTGCCGTTCCCCCGCCGTCGATCGCGACGGCGCCGCGGCACCGACCGGGCCAATCACCCCGCCCGACGCCTGGGCGTCCGCCGGCAGAAGCACGTTCGGATCCGCGCCGCCCGCGTCGGCGCGCCTCGGGAGCGGCGCGAGCTCCCCGCCGAGATCCTCGAAGCTCCGAGCGAGCTCGATCATGGGCTCGCTCGATGCGAGCAGCACGTCGAGCTCGATGGCGTCCTCGGCCGATCCGGCGCCCGTCGGCAGGTACGTGAGGACCTCGGCGCGCCCCTTCGCGCGCGCCTTGAGCTCCTCGATCGCGACGTCGAGGCTCGCGAGATCGAGCTCGATGCGCAGCCGCAGGAGGGCCTTTCCATCCTCGACGTTCGCGCGGAGGCGGTGCTCCTCGTACTCGGTGAGCACCGCGAGCAGGCCGGGGTCGAGGTCGTACGGGCCGCCGGGCGGGGTCACGGGGGCGGCGCTCGCCTCGAGGCGCTGCAGGAGATCGTCGAGGTCGTCGTGCGGTGGCGGCGCGCCGACCCGCTCGGCGGCGAGCACCCGCCCGTAGACGTCCACCGCCCGGAAGAGCACGTCGATCAGTGCGTCGTCGACGGGCGCGCGGCCGAGCCTCACGCGCTCGAGCACGTCCTCGAGGCTGCGCGAGATCTCGGTGGTCGGGCTCGGCCCGAACAGCCCCGCGATCCCCCTGAGCGTGTGCACGCCCCGAAACAGGCCGTTCACGATCTCGACGTCGGCGCGCCCCGATTGCCGGACCCCGCGATCGAGCGCGATCAGGTCGCGGCCGATCGCCTCGACGATCTCGATCGCCTCGGTGAAGTAGTCGTCGCGCGGGAGGTCTCCGGCGCCTCTCATCGGAGCGTCGCTCCGCGGTCGTCGACCCGAGGCACGTGGCCCATTGCTGCCCGAGCCTAGCGGATCCGCCCCGCGGGAACGAGGCCCGCTCCGTGCTACCGCAGGACGGCGAGCCGGCGCGCGCCCGCGAGCTGCCCACACGCGCCGCCGACGTCGCGCCCGCGCGGACGCCGGACGAGCGTCGTCACGCCGCACGCCGACAGCCGCGCCACGAAGGCGTCGATCCGATCGGGCGACGGAGGTCGCAGGCTCGGGTCCGGCCCCGGATTCGACGGGATCACGTTCACGCGGCAGCGCAGCCCGCGGATGTACTCGGCCACGAGGTTGGCGTCCTCGGGCGCGTCGTTGAAGCCTTCGAACAGGACGTACTCGAAGAGCACGCGTCGCCCGGCGGGCAGCGTGCGGTCGAGGGCCTCGCGCAGCGCCGCGAGCGGGAAGCGGGCGCCGATGGGCATGATCGCGGCCCGCCGACGGTCGTCGGGCGCGTTCAGGCTCACGGCCAGCTCGGCGCGCGTCCCTGCGAAGAACGCGGGCAGCTTGTCGATCACGCCGACGGTGCTGACCGTCACGCGCGACGGCGCGAGCCCGAACGCTCGCCCGTCGGTGAGGAGGCGCGTCGCCCGCAGCACCTCGGCGAGGTTGTCGAACGGCTCGCCCATGCCCATGAACACGAGGTTCGACAGCGCCGGGTCGCCTCCTGCCGAGCGCCAGATGCGGCGGGCGATCCGCACCTGGTCGACGATCTCGCCCGCGGAGAGCTGCCGCGCGAGCCCGAGCCGCCCGGTCTCGCAGAACGTGCACGCGCGGGCGCAGCCGACCTGGCTCGATACGCACAGGGTCGTGCGCGCGGGCCCCGGGATCAGCACCGCCTCGACGAGCGCGCCGTCTCTCGCGCGGAGCAGGAGGCGGACGGTGTCGTCGGCCGACGGCACCTGATCGGCGATCTCGAGCGACGGCGCGACGTCCATCGTGAGCAGGAACGGCCGCGCCCAGCCGCCGACGTCGAGCGCTCGCAGCGTGTCGTCGTCCCACGTCGTCGCGTCCTCACGGAACACGTGCCGGAGGACCTTGGCGGCGACGCTCCGCGCGGCGCTCGCGGTGCCGTGGGCCTCGAGCGCCGCCGTGAGCGACTCGGCGTCGTGGGAGGCGAGGAGCCGCGGAGCGCGGTCGATCGCGGCGCCCGAGCCTTGCGATCCCCGGTCCGCGGACGGCGCGTGCGATCGGGCGGGCGTCACGCTCGGGTCGTAGCACGGGCCGCGTCCGTCGACGCACGACGCGACGCGACGCCCCGCCCGTACCGCCGAGGTCCGCCGCGGAGGCCTGGCCATCGAGGACGATACCAAGGACGCCGACCGGACCCTCTGCAGCCCTCCGCATTGGGCCCATCCGGGCTCGCTACCCGCCATTCCGGTGGTGAACCTGTGGAGAACTCGGTGGAGGAAAATGGGCGACTATTTCGTTGCAGCGAGCGGTGTAACGAGGGCGAAACGTCCGCGGAAGCTCTGCGGCACATCGGGCTGCGGATCGTTCCGGACGCAGAAGTCGGCGGAGGCGCTGCACCAGCCCAACGGGCCGCTCTTCGGAGGAGCCTGCGCGGGGGGCCGAATCGCGGACCGTCGGGGCATGTCAACGCCTCGGACGGTCGGCGAATGGAAAGGCCCCGGTCCCAGGTAATCCACAGGCTGGGGACAGGCTGTGGAGTACCGGGCCAGGACTCATCGAGGCCGTCCGACGATGGAAGGCACCTCGGGTGCGGCGGATCCTGGCGCTCCTTCGCGGGAGCACGGGTGAAGCGACCCTCGGTTCGAGCGTCGTCCACTGGCTGGCTCGCAACGCCGTGGAGCCGATGGACAGGGAGCGAGAGGGGCGCCAAGAGCGCCAAGAGCGCCAAGGGAAGATTCGGGGGGGGGCCGCGAGCCAGCGCGTCCACGCAGGGCGCATCCCGCTGCCGGCCTCCGGCGCCGCAGGGCCCGCCTCCTCCTAAAGGGACTGCGCAAGAATCAGTGAAACATGGAGGCGAGGAGGCGGGGAGGGCGGATCTAGCTCCTCGCCTCCATGTCATCGCTTCTCGTGTTCTTGCGCGGGCCCTGACCTCTCGCTTGGCGTCCTTGGCGCCCACCTCGGTCCGCACCGCGGCGCCCGTGAACGCGTCGCGCGCTTTTCGCTCGCCGGCTCGCGTCGCGCGCGCCGGCGGTCCCTTCGCGACGGGCCACTGTGCTGTGCGGGATTCTTTTTTCCCGGCACGCTCGGCTCACGGATAAAGTGCGTGCCCATGCTTCCGCGTCAAACGTCCGCGATCCTCGCCTCCTCCCTCGCGCTCGCGACCGGGCTCCTGGTCGGCCCCGCCCGCGCGGGGGCTCCGAAGGACGCGCAGGCGGAGAACGCGCTCGCCGAGGCCCTCGAGGTCGACTTCCTCGAGACCAAGTTCGACAAGGCCGAGCAGCGCCTGCGCGGGGCCATCGACACCTGCGGCGACACGGGCTGCACGCCGGCCCTGAAGGCCAAGCTCTACGCGGCGCTCGGGTCCGTGCTCGCGGGCGGCAAGAAGCAGCTCGAGGACGCGCGCGAGGTCTTCGTTCAGGCGCTCATGGTCGACAAGGCCGTGCAGTTGAACCCGGACATCGCCTCGACAGAGGTCAAGTTCGCCTTCGAGCAGGCCCAGAAGCAGCTCAAGCTGGATAAGCCACCGAAGCCAGAGAAGCCCCCCGAAAGCCTGCCCGAGAAAAAGCCGGGCAAGCCGAAGGCGATGCAGTGCATCGACGACAACGAGTGCAACTCCGGCTTCGCGTGCGTCGGCGGCGAATGCGTCGAGCGCGCCGCCGACGTGCCCAAGCCCGAGCAGAAATCGCGGAAGAACTGGCTCACGCTCTCGTTCGCGCCCGACGTCTCCGTCGTCTCGGGCAGCGACGTCTGCACGCGCGAGAACCAGGACGGGATGCACTTCGTCTGTGTGCGCCAGGACGGGTCGCGCTACCTCGGCAAGCCGACGATCGGTAACGCCGACAACATCCGGACCGGTCCGGCCCTCTCCACCCTCCGCGTGCTCCTGACGTACGAGCGCGTCGTCGCCCAGAACGTGGGCCTCGGCGCGCGCATCGGCTTCGCGTTCGGCGGGGCCACCGACGGAGGCGCGTCCTTCCTGCCGCTCCACCTCGAGGGTCGCGTTTCGTATTCGATCGGCAAGCGGCCCTACGACGGCAAGGGGGTGCGGCCGTTCTTCTTCGTGAGCGGCGGGCTCGCCCAGGTCGACACCAAGGTCGAGGTGCAGGTCCTCGAGGACGTCGCCGCGTGCGGCCCGGTTCAGGGCGGCAACTGCACGAAGAACAGCGGCGATCGCAAGGAGCCGCAGAAGCAGACGCTGGCCGCCTACAAGCAGGCCGGCCAAGGGTTCGCGGGCGGTGGCTTCGGCCTCGCCTACATGCCCGTCGCGGGCTTCGCCATGAACCTCGGTATTCGCGCTTCGGCGACGTTCCCCGTCGCCACCTTCGTGCTCGCCCCCGAGGCGGGCCTCTCGCTCGGCTTCTAGCCGCGTCCGACCACCATGGAAGGCATCCGAAGCGCACGAATCGAGGCCGCGCTCACGCGCGCGGTCGACAACGGTGACGTCGTCGATCTCTTCGACCTGCTCGGCCGCTCGTCGGGCCTCCCCGGCCCCCGCCCGAACGTCGAGCTCGGCGACGCGGTCGCCGCAGCCCTCGCCATCCGCAAGAAGGGCGCCGACGCGACCGTGCGTGCGCTCGCCCAGTCGGAAAGCGAGTACCACGCTCTCTGCGGGGCGCTCGCGCTCGGCGCCCGCTGGGCGGCCGGGATCGACGCGGTCGCGTCGGCCGACACGCTGCAGGGGCTCGCCGAGGACGGGCGCCGCCACGTGCGCGGCGCGGTCGTGCGCGTCGTGCGGCGCTACATCGAGCGCCACGGGTCGGCCGGCCTCGCCGAGCTCTCCGCGTGGACCGATGGCTACCTGCAGGCGCACGCCGTGCTCGAGGCGCTCGCCGACCGCACCGTGCTCGCGGCGCTGCCGGAGGCCGAGCCGGTCCTGGCTCGCCTCGACGAGGCCTTCTTGCTCGCCGACCGGTCGCCGCGCGCGGCCGAGCGCTCCGAGGGGCTCCGCACGCTGCGCCGAGACCTGCCGCGGCAAATCACCGTGTTTGCCGGGCGGTTCTCGGAGGTCGTCACCTGGCTCTCGGCGCGGACGGCATCCAAGCGCCCCGAGAGCCGCGACGTCGTCGAGGCCACGATCCACGCCCTCCGCAAGGGCGCGACCGCCCACTCCGAGACCGACCGCTTGGCGGCGTCCCTCTCGGCGAGCGCGCCGGCGCCGCGCGACCCGAGCCGGATCGTCCACGGCACCCGCAACCGTAGCAAGGGCCGGCGCTGACACTTCCCGCGGGGCCGCCGACCGGCGACGGCCCGTGGTAGAGGGATGCGCGCCGGCGCGAGCGCGCCGCGCGCCTTGCGAGGTACGACCGATGAGCAGCCGCGACGACGACGAGGCGGGCGAGGACCTCGCCCTGGGGGCCAAGATCGAGCTGGATCCGACGCGCGAGCTCGACGAGGTGATCGGCGAGCTGGAGGCCCTCCTCAAGCGCGGCGACCTGGGTCAGGCGCTGGTCGGACGCGGCGTGAACACGAGCCTCGCGCTGCTCGCGGTCGACGGGCTCCGCGCCTACCTCTCGGGCGACCGGGCGCAGGCCGCCGACGACCTCGGCACCGTCGCCGAGGAGATCGCCAGTCGCCTGGCGGGCGCGACGCCCGACGCGGCGGGGCGGCGCGGCGGAGAGGGCCCGAACTGATGAGCACGCTCGTCCCCTGGGCGCCCGCGCCCGCGCTCTCCGGCGCGCGCTACTCCGCGGCCGAGCTGTCCGCGGAGGGCGATCGCGTCTTCCTGCTCGAACAGCGGCTGCTGCCCCGGCGCGAGGTCTACTGCACGTACACGACGAGCGACGAGGTCGCCGAGGCGATCCGCGCGATGGTCGTTCGAGGCGCGCCCGCGATCGGCGTCGCGGCGGCGTACGCGATGGTGCTCGCTTCGCACGCCGCGCGCGGGCTCGACCCCGCGGCCTACGTGGCCGCGCTCCGCGCCGCCGGCGATCGCGTCGCCGCGTCGCGCCCGACCGCGGTGAACCTCGCGTGGGCGGTGCGACGCTGCCTCCAGCGGGTCGACGCGCACGCCGCGCAGGACGGCCCCGCGCGCCACGCCGACCTGGCCGACCTCGCTCGGGCGATCCACCGCGAGGACGTCGAGGCGTGCCGGGTCATGGGCCGCATCGGCGCGCTTCACCTGCCCGACGAAGGCACCGTTCTCACGCACTGCAATGCCGGCGCGCTCGCGACGGGCGGCTACGGCACGGCGCTCGGGGTCATCCGCGCGGGGGTCGAGGCCGGCAAGCGGCTGCGGGTCCTCGCGGACGAGACGCGCCCTTATCTGCAGGGCGCGCGCCTCACCGCGTGGGAGCTCCACGAGGACGGTATCCCCGTCGAGGTCATCACCGACTCGATGGCGGCCCATTTCCTCGGCCGCGGCGAGGTGGGGGCGATCGTCGTCGGCGCCGACCGCATCGCTCGCAATGGCGACGTCGCGAACAAGATCGGCACATACGGACTCGCGTGCCTCGCGCACGTGCACGGCGTCCCGTTCTACGTCGCCGCGCCGTGGAGCACGGTCGACCTCGCCACCCCGGACGGCGCCGCGATCCCGATCGAGGAGCGCTCGAGCGAGGAGGTCGCGCGCATCGGCGACGTCGTGCTGCTCCCGGAGGGCGTCCGGGCGCGACACCCCGCCTTCGACGTGACGCCCGCCCGGCTCGTGACGGCGATCTTCACCGAGCGCGGCGAGCTCGCCCCCGGCGACCTCGCCCGCGCGGCCGGCTGACCCGTCCGCTCGCTGGCCCGTCCGCCGGCCCCCTGCTACGAGCCACCCGATGCAGCCCGTCCCCCGCTTCACCCCGAAACCGGAGTGGCTCAAGGTCCGCGCGCCCGGCGGGGACACGTACCACGCGCTGAAGGAGACGTTTCGCGAGCTCGACCTGCACACGGTCTGCGAGGAGGCGCGCTGCCCGAACGTGGGCGAGTGCTGGCGCGAGGGGACCGCCACCGTGATGCTGCTCGGCGACACCTGCACGCGCGGTTGTCGCTTCTGCGCCGTGACGACGGGCAACCCGCGCGGCGCCGTCGACGTGCGCGAGCCCGAGCACGCGGCGCGGGCGATCGCGCGGCTCGGCCTGCAGTACGTCGTGCTCACGATGGTCAACCGCGACGACCTGATCGACGGCGGCGCCGAGCACGTCGCCCGCACCGTGAGCCGCCTGCGCGAGCTGCGCCCCGATCTCGTGATCGAGGCGCTCGTGGGCGATTTCGTGGGCAATCAGGGCGCGATCGACGTCGTCGCGGCCGCGGGACCGCACGTCTTCGCCCACAACGTCGAGGTCGTCCGGCGGCTGACGCGCACGGTCCGCGACGTCCGCGCCTCCTATGAACAGTCGCTCGCCGTCCTCGGGCACGCGAAGTCACGGGTGGCGCCTGGCGGCGTGCGCCTGACGAAGAGCTCGATCATGGTCGGCATCGGCGAGACCGACGACGAGGTGATCGAGACGCTGCGCGACCTCCGCTCGGTCGGCGTGGACGTCGTGACCATCGGACAGTACCTGCGGCCCACGCCCAGGCACCACGACGTCGATCGCTTCGTCACGCCGGAGACCTTCGCCGCCTACGAGCGCGCCGCCCTCGATCTCGGCTTCCTCCAGGCGGCGAGCGCGCCGCTCGCGCGGTCGAGCTACCGCGCCGCCGAGGTGTTTCTCCGGAGCTTGCTCGCAGCTCCCGACGGGGAGGGGGCCGAGGGCGTCATCGGGGGCGACGTGGACGGCGCGCTCGCCCGGCGCCTCGAAACGGCGCGTCGGGCGGCGGCTGCGGTCAGCGCCGCGCTCGGCGCGGAGCCCGCACAATCGCCCGTTTGGTGGGGTCGCGGCGAGGACGCGCGGGAGGCCTCGACGCCTCTCGTGGCGGCCTCGTCGCTCGTCCGCCGCACGTGATCAAACCGGGCGCTGCGAGGCGACCGCGGTTTTTCTCTGGATTGCCGTCGCCTGTAGGCCGATCATGCCTGGCCAATGACCGCCCCCGACCAGGGTCTGCTCGAACGCGTCGTCCGAGGCATCAGTCGACCGGGCGCCGATGCGCCGGCCGGTGTCACGACGTCCATCCTCACGCAGGCCGCCCGCTCGTACGGGGCCAAGCCGGTCGCGGACGAGCTGACCGTTCCGACCGGGTTCGACCCGATGGCCGCCGCGCTCTTCGAGGCCGTGGTCGAGGCCGCGTTCCTCGTGGCGAACGCGGACGGCGTGTTCGACGAGGGCGAGCGCGCCGTGTTCGAGTCCGTCGTCACGCACGCGTGCAGCGACCTCGTCCGCGACTCGCAGGTCGAGGCGCTCGTCGCGGATCTCGCCGAGCTGCTCGCCGAGGACGGCGTCGAAAAGCGCGCCCGCATGGTCGCGCGCACCATCACCCGGCGCGACAACCAGCTCGAGGTGTTGCGCATCGCGGCGCTGATGGCGCACGTCTCGGGCGGCGTCGACGCGACGGAGCGGGCGGTGCTCGATCTGATCGCGAAGGGCTTCGCCCTCGAGGCGGAGACGGTCGACCACGCGCTCGACCAGGCGCGCGACGCGCTCGCGTCGGCCTGAGGGCCGACCGCACCCGCGACGATCCCGGTCGTTCCGCCCCTCGACACGTCGCGTCGCACGCACGAGCCGCGCGGTAGCCCTGGCGAGCCGTGCGCGGTTTGACTACTGTGCGCGCGCCCAATGAGCACCGCGACCCTCGCCGCCGCCCGTCCGGGGACGACCCCAATCGAAGCCGTCGCGCCGGATCCGGCGCCGCCCACGCACGCGCCGGCGGCCGCCCGCCACCCGGACGAGATCTACGCGCCCGACGTGGTCCGCGTGCTCCGCGAGGACGGCACGCTCGACCCCGCGACCGATCCCGGCCTCTCGCTCGACGAGGTGCTCGCGCTCTACCGCGGGATGGTGCGGGTGCGCATGCTCGACAAGCGCCTCGAGACCCTCCAGCGCCAGGGCCGGATCGGCTTCCACATCGGCTCGCTCGGCGAGGAGGCCACCATCCTCGGCAGCGCCGCCGCGCTCCGGTCCAGCGACTGGATCTTCCCGTGCTACCGCGAGTTCGGCGCGGCGCTCTGGCGCGGGATGTCGCTCCAGCGCTACCTCGACAACATGTTCGGCAACGCGAACGACCTCGCCAAGGGGCGGCAGATGCCGGACCACTACGGCTCGCGCGCCGCCAAGTTCGGATCGGTCAGCTCGCCCATCGGCACGCAGATCACGCAGGCCGTCGGCTTCGCGTGGGCCGCCAAGCTGAGGAAGGACGACGTCGTCGCGCTCAGCTACTTCGGCGAGGGTGCCACGAGCTCCAACGAGTTCCACAACGGCCTGAACTTCGCAGGCGTCTTCAAGATCCCCGTGGTCCTCCTCTGCCGCAACAACGGCTGGGCGATCAGCGTCCCGAGCGAGCGCCAGACGGCGAGCCCGGGCTTTGCAGCGAAGGGCGTCGCTTACGGCGTCCCCGGCGTTCGCTGCGACGGCAACGACCTCTTCGCCGTCGTCAAGGCCACGCGCGACGCCGTCGAGCGCGCGGCGCGCGGCGAGGGCGCAACCCTGGTCGAGTGCATGACGTACCGCCTGTCCGGCCACTCCACGAGCGACGACCCGAAGGCGTACCGCCCCGACGCCGGTCTCGAGCCCTGGCGCCGCAAGGACCCGCTCGCTCGCCTGCGCCACCACCTCGACGTGCGCCGCGTGTGGTCCGACGCCGAGCAGAAGGCGCTCGAGGCCGAGGTCGAGGCCGAGCTCCGCGGCGTGGTCGCGGAGGCCGAGAAGACGCCCCCGCCGAGCCTCGACTCGATGTTCGACGACGTCTTCGCCGAGCTGCCGTGGCACCTCGCCGAGCAGCGCGCGGAGCTGCGCAAGGGCCCGCGCGCCAAGGCCCACGGTCACTGATCCCCCGATCCCGGGCCGGCGCGCCACGCGCCGCCGCGTCCGCGGCCACCTCGACGACGCCCGCCGCGCTAGGCGGGCGACAGCACGACGGAGCAGATCGAATGCCGCAGATGAACATGGTCCAGGCGATCAACGACGCGCTCCGGTTCGAGATGCGCCGTGACGATCGCGTCATCGTCCTCGGCGAGGACGTCGGCAAGGTCGGAGGCGTGTTCCGCGTCACGCAGGGCCTCTTCGACGAGTTCGGCGACGATCGGGTGATCGACACCCCGCTCTCCGAGGGCGGCATCATCGGCACCGCGATCGGCATGGCCCTCTACGGCCTCGTCCCGGTGCCCGAGATCCAGTTCGCCGACTTCATCTTCCCGGCCTACGACCAGATCGTCAGCGAGCTGGCGAAGTACCGCTACCGCTCCGGCGGCGAGTACCCCTGCAAGCTCGTCATCCGCACGCCCGTCGGCGGTGGCATCCGCGGCGGCCACTACCACTCGCAGTCGCCCGAGGCGCAGTTCATCCACGTGGCCGGCCTGAAGGTCGTCTGCCCGTCGAACCCGGCCGACGCGAAGGGCCTGCTCCTCGCCTCGATCCGCGACCCCGACCCGGTCCTCTTCTTCGAGCCGAAGCGCATCTACCGCGCCGCGAAGGGCGAGGTCCCCGAGGGCGACCACGTCGTCCCGCTGTCGAAGGCCGCCATCGTCCGCCCGGGCGAGCACGTCACGATCGTCACCTACGGCGCGATGCTCTACGAGGCCCTCGACGCCTCGAATCACGCCGCGTCCCAGGGCATCGACTGCGAGGTCATCGACCTGCGCACGCTCTGGCCGCTCGACATCGACACGGTCATCGCCTCCGTGAAGAAGACCGGCCGCGTCGTCGTCGTGCACGAGGCGCCCAAGAGCTGCGGCCTCGGTGGCGAGATCGTCGCGCTGATCAACGAGAAGGCGTTCCTCCACCTCGAGGCGCCGCCCGCGCGCGTGACGGGCTGGGACACGCCGTTCCCGTACACCCTCGAAAACGAGTACCTCCCGCTCTCCCACCGCATCCTCCCGGCGATCGTCGAGACGGCGAGGTACTGAGCATGAGCACGTTCGAGTTCAAGCTCCCCGACCTCGGCGAGGGCGTCACCGAGGGCGAGATCGTCCGCTGGCTCGTCGCTCCGGGCGAGGCGGTCCGCGAGGACCAGCCGATGGTCGAGGTGATGACCGACAAGGCGACGGTGACGATCACCGCGCCGAAGACGGGCACGATCCTCGAGACGCGCGGAGCGGCCGGCACGATCGCGCCGGTCCACTCGGTGCTCGTGGTGTTCGATCTCGGCGCAGGCGCGCGCTCCGCGGTCGCCGCACCGGCACCCAAGGTCGGCGGTGACGGCCCCGCGGCCACCGCCGTCGGCGACATCAAGGAGGACCTCCCCGGCATGAACCTCATGCAGCGCGTGGCCGCCCCCGTGACCGTGACCGCACCCGCCGCCGCGCCCGCCGCCGTGCCCGTGTCGAGCTACTACGACGACAAGCCGCTCGCGACGCCAGCCACCCGCAAGCTCGCGCGCGACCTCGGCGTCGATCTCCGCCGCGTCCCGCCCACGGGCCCGAGCGGTCGCGTGACCAAGGACGACGTCCGTGGCGCCGGCGTCCCGGTCCCGGTCGCCCCCCCGAGCGCGTCCGGCCCCGCCGCCACGCAGGCCGCCGCGCGCTCGGTCGACGCTCCCACCCCCGTGCGCATCGCGCCCCCTCCGTCCGCCGACGCGGCGCTCGAGGAGCGCATTCCCCTGCGCGGCGTCCGGAAGCGCATCTTCGAGGGCATGGCCCGATCGAAGCACACAGCAGCCCATTTCACGTTCGTCGAGGAGTGCGACGTGGGCGCCCTCAAGGCCCTGCGCGAGCGCCTGCGCCCCGCCGCCGAGAAGGCCGGCGTGAAGCTCACCTACCTGCCGTTCTTCGTGAAGGCGGTCGTCGCCGCGCTCAAGAAGCACCCGTCCCTCAACGCCGCCTTCGACGAAGCCACACAGGAGATCGTCGTGCGCCGCTTCTACGACGTCGGCATCGCCAGCGCGACCGAGGCCGGTCTCGTCGTGCCGGTCGTGCGCGCCGCCGATCGCAAGAGTCTCCTCGACATCGCCCGCGAGATCGCGCGCCTCGCCGAGGACGCGAAGTCCGGCAAGATGAAGCCGCAGGACCTCGGTGGCTCCACCTTCACGATCACCTCGCTCGGCGCGCAGGGCGGCCTGTTCGCGACGCCGATCCTCAACTTCCCCGAAGTCGGCATCCTCGGCATTCATCAGATGAAGCAGAAGCCGGTCGTTCGCGACGGTCAGATCGTCGTCGGCGACGTGATGCTGCTCTCGCTCTCGTTCGACCACCGCCTCATCGACGGGCACATCGGTGCGGCCTTCGCCTACGAGATCATCGGGTACCTCGAAGATCCCGATCGTCTGTTCCTCGAGATGGCCTGATCCCACCCCCAGTCGGTCGGGAGAACACCGCGAGCGTTTCTCCCGCCTCTCTCGGCAACGTGGCGCGTCGCGCGCGCCGAGGACGCGAGATCCTCCTCCGACCGCGAGACCGCATTTGACGGCCCGCGCTCGAACGGGGAGGATTCGCCCCGGATGCGTACGCTCGGACGGACTGCGGCCTTGGTGGCGTTGCTCGCGTCGTCATCGGCGACGGCGCACGCTGACGTAACCCCGGGCGAAAGGGACGCTGGCGACACCTCTTCCAAGGGCGCCTCGGCCGATCCCGCCCACCTGCGCGCGGCGGCCGAGGCGTTCGACACGGGCGGCGCCGCCTTCAAGCGCAAGGACTTCGAGGCCGCCGCGTCGAGCTTCGAGGCGGCCTACGTCGCGGTCCCCGGCGCGAAGGCCCTTCGCCTGGCGATCCGCTCCCATTCGGAGGCCGGCCACGGTGCTCGCGCCGCCACCCTCGCCGCACTCGCGCAGGCTCGCTACCCGGGCGACGACGTCACCCAGAAGCTCGCCGCCGAGACCATCGAGCAACTCGAGCCGCTGCTCCAGCGCGTACAGGTCAACTGTTCACCGAGCTGCACGGTCACCTTCGGGGCGCCCGAGCCGGTGCTCGGCGAGCCCTCCGCGCGCTGGACGGTGTACGTCGACCCTGGCAAGCCCGCCCTCCGCGCGACGTTCGTCGACGGCCGAGGCGAGGCCACCAAAGAGGTCAACGCCGTCGCGGGTCGAACGACGAGCGTGACCCTCGAGGCCAAGGCAAAGCGCGTCCCTGCCGTCGTCGAGCCGGCGCCCGTGCCGGTCCCTGTTCCGACGCCCGCGCCCGTCGCGTCCCCACCGCCCGCCCCCCCTCTCACGGCTTCCGATCCGCCCCCCGCGCCGCCGCGGTCTCGTGGCATCCCCCGTGGCGTCTTCATCGGCGGGGTCGTCGTCACCGCAGTTCTCGGCGGCGTCACGATCTGGAGCGGCGTC
Source organism: uncultured delta proteobacterium (assembly GCA_903906315.1). GTDB lineage: Bacteria > Myxococcota_A > Polyangia > Polyangiales > Polyangiaceae > CAIVJW01. The sequence goes on from CAIVJW010000156.1 coordinate 102,323, forward strand.
GACACCGTGAGTCACCCCGGGGCCGACGCGGTGCGCGTCGCGTGCGCGGGTAAAGGCGAGACCTGCCCCGAATACGAGGCCGGTCGCGCCCACCAGCTGCGGACGAACGTGCTGCTCGGCGCGACCGTCGGCGTCGCGGTCGTTACGGGCGTCCTCGGCATCTTCACGAAATGGAAGGGCAACGCGGCCGCCGCTCCGGCGAGCGCGTTCCAGATCCTGCCCACCGCGGCGGCCCTCGATCGGGGCGCCGCCCTCGGCGCCGTCGGCCGGTTCTAGGTGCAGTAGACTCATGGCCACCGTGGAATCCGAGGGCGACCGCAAGGGTTCCGACCCACCGTTCCGGCGCTCGTCGAGCGGCTCCGGCACGCGCGTCCGTCCCCGCATCGGCCGCTACGAGGTGGTCGGCGAGATCGCCTCCGGCGGCATGGCCACGGTCTACCTCGCGCTCCTCGCCGGCGGCCGGGGCGCGCAGCGCTTCGTCGCCCTCAAGGTCCTCCACCCGCACCTCGCGCGCGAGCCCGAGTTCGTCGCGATGTTCCTCGACGAGGCCCGGCTGGCCTCGAGCATCCGCGACCCGCACGTCGTGCCGATCGCCGAGATCGGCCGAACCGAGGACGGCTTCTTCCTCGTCATGGACTACGTCGAGGGCGACACCCTCGCGCGCTTCGCGGCCCGCGCCGCGACGCGCGGTACCCGCCTGCCGCGCGACGTCGTCGTGCGCGTGCTGCTCGACACGCTCACGGGGCTGCACGCTGCCCACGAGCTCACGGACGACGCCGGTCGCTCGCTCGGCCTCGTCCATCGCGACGTGTCCCCGCAGAACATCCTGCTCGGCACCGACGGCTTCGCCCGCATCACCGATTTCGGCGTCGCCCGGGCGGCCTCGCGCCTCTCGAGCACCCGCAACGGTCGTCTCAAGGGCAAGCTCGCCTACATGGCCCCCGAGCAAGCGCGCAGCGAATCGACCGACCGACGCGCCGACGTCTTTGCAGCCGGCATCCTGCTCTGGGAGATGCTCGCGGGCAGGCGCCTCTTCAAGGCCGAGACGGAGGCGGCGACCATCCTCCGGGTCGTGGTCGACCTCATCCCACGCCTCAACTCCGTCGCCCCCGACGTCCCCGCGCCCTTCGACGCCGTCTGCGCGAAGGCCCTCGCGCGCAACCCGGACGATCGCTACCAGACCGCCCGACTGATGGCCGACGGCCTCGCTGCCGCCGCCGCCGAGGTCGCCGCGTCCTCTCCGCTCGACCTCGGCGTCGCCTCGCCGCGCGACGTCGCCGCCTACGTGCAGCAGGTGATCGGGCAGGAAATCGCGATGCAGCGCGACGTCGTCCGCTCCTGGCTCGAGCACAGCGAGCCCAGCGAGCCGAGCGAAGCGGACGTCCCGAACGCGCGCTGGAGCACGACGGCCCGGCTGCCACTCCACCGCCCGCTCGGCGAGGTGGCTTCCAGGGACTCGAGCGATGGCGTGACCGCGACGACGACCCTCGGGGACGACGCTCGTCCGGCCGTCGAAGCGGCGCTCCGCGAGCTGGACGCTGCCGCCGGCGCGCTCGGCACGCGCCTCGGACCGGGCACGCCGCTCACCATCACGGAGGCGTCGACCGCAGAGGGCGCGCCCGCGAAGCCCCGACTTCTGCTTCAGCCGGAGGGCCCCCGCGCTCCCCACCCGCGCCCCGTCCGCTCCCTGATGAGCCCCCAGGGCGCCCCTGCCGCGGTCCCGACCCCGACGGCGACCCGTCGAGGCATGGGCCCGATCCGCCCGCTCCCGGCGCCGCCGACGGCCCCGATCCGCCCGCCGCCTGCGTTGCCCGCCGCCGCTCAGGTGCCGACGCCGCGCTCCGCAGCGTCTGCGCTCGGGACGTCCCCGGGTCCTCCCTTCGCCGTCGAGCGCCCGCCGCCTCCCGAGGCTCCGGTCGAGCCCGCGAGCGCTCCCGCCGTCGAGCCCGTGCCTCCTCCGGTCGGCTCCGCACCCGGCGCCCAGGTCGCCGCGCCGCCGTGGTCCGCACCCCCAAGCCTTCGAGGCGGCAGACCGGGGCCGACGGCCCTCGTTCTCGTCATCGCGTTCGCCGCCGTCGTGACGGGCCTCCTGTTGGCGCGCAGCGAGTCGGTCGACGAGCCGGTGGGGACGCCCCTGCCGCTTCCTCCGCCCGTCGCAGTAGCCCCGTCCGTGCCGTCCACGGCCGCGGCGGGAGCCCCAGCGTCGGCGCCCGCTACCCCAGTAGAGCCGACCGCCACAGCGACCGCTCCCGAAGCGTCCACGACGCACCCCGCCCAGGTCCGCACGCGCCAAAGCCCGGCGCCAAAGCCGGGCGCCGGCCCGTCCGCCGCATCGGTCGCCGTGCCGAGGTCCGCCGTTGCTCCGAACGAAGTCGCCGACGACTTCTCGAACCCCTACCGCCATTGACCAGGGGCCGGCCCGGGTGCGAGGCGCGGCGGATCGCCGCCGTCGAAAAACGACAGGCTCCCCGAAGAACGCGTTGACAAGACAGGCCGGGGGCTTTAAAGATGCGCCTCCTCAGCGACGCAGCGGACGGCAGCAAGCCGGCCGGGCGAACTGAGGACGGACGACAAGCGCCTGCGATAGCGGGCGGTCCGGCTCGGTCCTTGAAAACTGGATTGTATGCCTACGAGATGATGTGGGCCCAAGAGGCGGCTGGCGCAAGTCACGCCGACCTCGACACATCATGCTTGAAGAAGCATGAGCACGCTGTCTCATCTAGCCGGTGGGACAGATAACAGGATTTAACTGGAGAGTTTGATCCTGGCTCAGAACGAACGTTAGCGGCGCGCCTAACACATGCAAGTCGAGCGAGAAAGGGTTTCGGCCCCGGTAAA
>CAIVJW010000157.1 GCA_903906315.1 uncultured delta proteobacterium
CTTGTCGGCAAGAAGGCACACATCGAGATTGTTGACACCGTCTCCCGCTGCCGCCGCCGCCGCCGCGGAAGCCTCCGCCCCCGCCGCCGCCGCTGAAGCCTCCACCCCCGCCGCCGCCGCCGCTGAAGCCGCCGCTACGCTGGGGGCGCTCCTCGGCCTCGTTCACGCGCAGGGGGCGTCCGTCGATCACGGCGCCGTTGAGCTTCTGAATCGCCGCCTGCGCGGTCTCCTGCGTGCCCATCGTCACGAAGCCGAACCCACGGGAGAGGCCCGTGTCGCGGTCGGTCACCAGGTGGACGTCCGTCACCTCGCCGACCTCGGCGAACGCTGACGCGATGGACTCCTTGGTGGTCTTGAACGAGAGATTCCCCACGTAGAGACGAGTACCCATGACACGACCCGCTTTGTTGGCTTTGCGATTCCCGGAAACCTTCGGCCCCGCTCGCTCGAAGCCAGGTTCGAGCAGGGTCGTGCCGCGCGGTCCGTCCGCGCGTGCACACGTACCGTCGCGAAGGCTTCCGGCCGAGTCGCGATTCCATTGAGGAAAGCGTCGTGGCGAGGGGCCGGTGACGACCGTGAGCGCGCACGAGCGTAGCGCTTTCACCGGCCATCGCAAGGGGGTCGCCTCGCCGCCATCTGGCCGTGCCGGACGCGATCGAAGCGCTGAAACGAGCCCGCCGGAGGGCCTTCGCGAGGCGGCCTCCGGCGGCGTGGACCGAGGCTCCCCGTGGGCCCGGGGAGCCGAGCGTCAGGGCAAGAGGACGCGGCCCGGGGCGCCCTGCGTGCCGTCCTGCGTGTGGCAGAGGTTGCAGTCGCCCTCGGACTGCGCGGCGACCATGATGCGCTCGCGGCCCTGGTACTTGACCTTCGCCGTGTAGGGCTTCTTGATCGACTGGCTGTTGTGGCTGCGGAAGTTGCCCGAGCTCGGGTTGACCGTCAGGTCGAACTTCTGGCCATCGGCGCCCGTGACCTCGACGACGGCGCCCGTGACGTCGGCCGCGTAGCAGTTGTTCGGCTCGTGCGCGGTCGGGTAGACCGTGCCCGCGATCGTCATCACCGGGCCCTCGCCCTGCTGATTGTGGCACTGGTTGCACGCGCGGCCCGGGGCCATGTCGTTGCTCGCGCCGCCCTTCCAGGTGTTGCCGCTCGAGCACTGCGGGGCCGCGGCGAACGGATCCGGCGCCGCGCCGCCTGCGCCTGCGCCGCCCGCGCCGCCGCAGCTGCCCTTCTGGAAGCCGTCGTCGACCCAGGCTTGGAGCGTCGCGATCTCGCCCGCCGGGGCGCCGCCGCCCGGCGGCATGGTGCCCGCCTGCATACGCGCGATGCTGCGCTCGGTCTCCGTCTTCCCGTCGATCGCCGACGGCGCCGTGAGCTCCGCGTACGTGACGAGGCGGACCGGCGCGCCGCCGCTCAGGTTTGCGCCGTGGCAGCTGTTGCACGCGCTCGCGAAGACCGCCGCGACGTCGCACGGCACCCCTTCGGCCGCCGCCGCGCCGCCCTGGCCGGTCGTGCCGCCGCCCTGGCCGGTGGTGCCGCCGCCCGCGCCCGTGGTGCCGGATCCGGTGTCGCCGGTGGAGCCGAACGGCTCCGCCGACGAGATCGCGCTGCCGCAGCCGGCCGCGATCGCGGCGAAGGCGATCGCCGCGCCCAGCGCGAGCGTGCTCGAGCGGGCCGTCCACGCGCCGAAAGACCGAAAGTGAGTGTCGAAGCGCTTCATCCGTGACCTCCGAGAAGGGAAGCTGACCGCGTGGTGTCGCGAGCTCTCATCGTGCCGCCCCTGCGTCTCGACGACTCCGGTGCGCTGCACGTTGCACGTATCCCGGTACCACGCGCTCGCTCGGCCGTGCAAGGCGCCCAGGGCGCGCCGGTGGCGTCGAAACGAGCTTGTTTCCCGGCCCGAACCGCGTATTCGGATCGAATACGAAATCCCTCGGCGCGGGTGATCGTGCCGCTGCGTCACCTCCGTGCGAGGCGCGGTCGACGTATTCGGCGCGAATACGATTCCGGGGTGCTCGCGGCTCGAAGACGTTGAACGAACCGCTCCCGGAGGGCATCCATCCGTCGTGAATCCCCTGGGTCGTGAGCACGTCTCACAACTCGACCCGGCGTGCCCGCCGGAAGAAAGGCATCGAAACTCATGCTTGGTCGGAAGCTTCTCGTGTCGTCCGTCGTCATCGCCGGCCTGACCTTCTCCCTCGTCGCTGCCGCGAAGCTCGCGAAGACCGGCGGCGCCCCGACGGCCGGGTTCCACGCGGTCGGCCCGGGCGGGCTCAACATCGATGGCAAGACCTCCGAGGTCGACGTGGCCGACGACGGCACGACGGTCACGATCACCGTCAAGCTCGGCTCGCTCGCCACGGGGATGGACATCCGTGACAAGCACACGAAGGAGGATCTGGAGGCCGACAAGTTCCAGACCGCGACCCTCAAGGTGGCGCGATCCGCCCTTCAGATGGGCGGCGGCGAGGGCGACGCCAAGGGGCAGCTGACGATCCGCGACAAGACCAAGGAGGTCTCGTTCCACTACACGGCCACGAAGAACGGCGATGCCCTCGACGTGAAGGGCTCGACCGACATCCTCGTGCCCGACTACGGCGTGAAGGTGCGCTCGTACCTCGGCATCTCGATCAAGGACAAGGTCGGCATCTACGCGAACTTCTCCGCGAAGGACGGCTGATCCGGCGGCCGCTGCGTCGCAGCGGAGCGACCCTCGACTCCCCCGTCCCACGCGGACCGGGGGAGTCGCGCTTTTGTGGGCGTCGCGGGGCTCGTGGCCGGCGCTCCGAGGGAGTCGCCGCCCCGGGGATTCAGCGGGCGACGAGCACCAGCGCGTCGTCGTTCCTTCGTCCGAAGCGCAGGATCATCTGGTGCGCGATGACCAGCGGGTGCTGTCGGGCGAGATCGTGGTCGTCCGCCAGCGTCGCCCGCGTGCTCAGGCCGTCGGTGAACAGCACGAGCGCGTCGCCGGGCGCGGTGGGGGTCGCCTCGAGCGGGAGCGCCGGCATGGGGCCGGGGCGGCGCGTGCCGAGCACCCCCGCGAGGCTGCCGAAGCGGTGCGACCCGCTCGGCCGGACGAGCTGCGCCGAGACGTTGCCGAGGGACGCTTGCTCGATGGTGCGGCGGTCCGGGTCGATCCGCGCGACGGCCATCACGGCGCCGCGCGTGCCGCGGAGGGCGACGTCGATCTCGCGGAGCAGGGCGTCGGGCGCTGCACGCTCGGCGAGGGCGCGATCGACCTCGGCGCGCAGCACGGCGGTTGCGCGCAGGGAGGCCTCGCGCGCGGCGTGCCCGTGGCCGAGGCCGTCCGCGACGCCCACGACGACGACGTCGCCGATCCGCGTGAACGTGGCCTCGTCGCCGCAGACGGCCTCGCCCTCGCAGGGTCGGCTCACGATCGCGACCTCGCTGCGGCGCGGCGGGACGCGGGCGAACTTGCGCGCCCACACGCAGGTGCCGGCGCCCCAGCGCACGGCCACGTCGACCTCGTCGGCGAGGCGGAGGACGCCCGCCAGGCCGGCGCCGAGGCTCGCGCCGGCGGGGCGCTCCCGGGCCCCGCGTAGCGCCGCGGTCGGATCGGCGATGCCGAAGCCCGAGTCGAGCGCGACGACCTCGACGCCCGGCACGCCGCCGCGCGAGGTCGGGCCGAGCGCGAGCTCGCCGAGGCGGGCGTGGCGAAGCTGGTTCACGCCGAGCTCGCTGACGACGATCGCCAGGCTCTCGATGGCCTCGCGGTCGAGGCCGGCCGCGGCCCCGAGGGCGCGCGCTCGCTCGCGGGCGACCGACACCGACGCCTCGTCGCGGACGTCGATCGGATCCGCCATCATGCGCGAGCCTTAGCACCCGGGGGCTGCGGCCGCCCGCGCCGGGCGTGATCGCGGGGGGACGGGCGCCTCGCGGGGGCGTCCGGCGATGCAGCGCTCGGAGGCAGCGCTGGGGATCGCTTCAGCGGGGCCGCTTCAGTAGAGGCGCTTCCACTTCGTGATGGACGCCATCGTGCCGCGGCCGGGCGCGGAGTCGATGTCGAACTCGTCGACGAGGCGCCGCGCGCCCGAGAGCCCGAGCCCGAGCGACCGCGCCGTCGAGTAGCCGCCCGCGAGCGCGCGCTCGAGGTCGGCGATGCCGGGGCCCTGGTCCTGAAACTGGATCGAGAGGCCCGCCCGCCCGTCCTCGTTCAGCTCGCGGACGGTCGCGCGCCCGCCCTTGCCGTGCACGAGCGCGTTGCGGGCGAGCTCCGAGGCGGCCGTCGTCACCGCCGCGGTCGCGAAGGCGTCGAAGCCCTGCGCCTGGGCGAGATCGCGCACCCGGCGCCGGACGAGCACGACGTCGTCCTCGCCCGCGATGGGCATGACCACGCTGGAGAGGACCTCTCGGCTCACGCGGGGCGCCCCTTGCCGAGCGGTCCGGTCGAGGCGCCGAGGCGCGCGAGGCCGTCGTCGACGTTGAGCGCCGTCTTCACGCCCTCCATCGCGTAGCCCATGCGGATGAGCGTGGCGGCGACCTCTGGCCGCATGCCGCAGAGCACGGTGTCTGCGCCCATCAGCCGCGCCATTCGGCCCGTGTCGGCGAGGACGCGGGCGACGTAGCTGTCGACGGTCTCGAGGCCGCTGATGTCGACGATCAGCCCCACCGCGCCCGTGCGCTCGATGGCGAGCAGCACGTCCTGCTGGAACGCCTCGGCCACCGTGTCGTAGAGCTCGACGTGCACCGTCGCGAGCAGCGTCGACCCGACGCGCAGGATGGGGATGGATCCCTGTCCCTTCATGGGGCCACCTGCGTGATGCGCTTGCCGACGATCGACAGCGCGAGCTCGATGCCGTCGGCGAGCCGGCTCTTCGTGTACATCGCGGAGATGTCGACGCCGAGCTGCACGATGGTGCGCGCGACGTGCGGCGAGATGCCCGTGAGGATGGACTCGGCGCCGATGAGGCGCAGCGCCGCGGTCGTCTTCAGCAGGTGGTCGGCGACCTTGGTGTCGACGACGGGCACGCCCGCGATGTCGACGATGACGACCCGGGCCTGCTCGTCGGCGACGCGCACGAGCACCGTCTCCATGATCTGCTGCGCGCGCTGCGTGTCGATGGTGCCGACGAGGGGCAGCAGGAGCACGCGGTCGTAGACGCGGATGCACGGCGTCGAGAGCTCGCGGATCGCGGCCTGGTGGCGGCCGAGGGTCTCGACGTACGACGCGATGTAGGTGTCCACCGCGAGCGACATGTCGAAGTAGACGAGCTTCTGCACGCTGCGAAAATGCATGCCCGCGAGCGAGGGCTCGTACTCCTCGCCGAGCTTCACGAGCAGGAGCCGCAGGTAGAGGGCGTAGGCGCCGAGGTAGATGCGCAGCGGCATCCCGATGCGCTCGTGGGTGGCGCCGACCCGCAGCCGGTTCTCGACGTAGCGGACGTCGAGCACGCCCGAGAAGAGGCCGAGGAAGTACTCCTTCTGGAGGCGCTTCACGCGCTGCACGCTGGTGTCGTCGGCGAAGAAGACGCGCGACTCGTGGTGCTCGAGGATGAAGCGGTAGAAGGACTCGATGATGTCGTCGAGGTGCGTCTGGCCGAAGGCGCGGAGCGACGCGAGGCGCTCGAGGTCCTCGTCGTTGATCTCGAAGTAGGCGCGCCGTGATCGCAGCTCGGCGTCGTCGAGCTTGAGCGGCGTCCTCGTCTCTCGGTTCATGCGGGGCTCCTCGGCCGCCAGGGCAGCGCCGAGGGGTTAGCACGAGGGGCGTACGCCAGGAAGCGCCCGCGACCGGTCGGGGGCGAGCCGGCCACCCGGCGAGGCGTCGGAGCTCGGTCGGCGGCGAGCACGAGGCTTGGATCGGCGCGCGCCCGGTGCCATAAGGGTCGGCCGTGTCGCTGTCCTCCGAGAAGGCGCTGGAGATCCTCTCGCGCTTCAGTCGTCTCGTCTCCGCGACGGGGGCGCCCGAGAACGAGATGTTGCCGCTGCTCGCGAACGCGGCGGTCGACCTGCTCGACGCGGGCGGCGCCGCGGTGGTCGAGGTGCTGGAGAGCGGCGCGGCGCGCGTCGTGGCCGTTCGCGACGTCCCGGAGGCGCTCGTCGGCCTCGCGGTCGAGCTCGACACGATCGGGCCCGAGCTCGGCGAGCGCCTGATGCGGGCCGCCGCCGGGCGCTTCGTCCCGGGCGACACGCTGCCGCTCACGGTGCCCCTCGTCAGCGGCGGCGACCTGTTCGGTGCGCTCGTCATGTTCTTCGAGCACGCCACGCAGCTCGACACCGACCAGCTCCGGCTGGCCCAGGGGCTCGTCGACCTGGCGGCGACCGGCATCGGCCAGGCGGTCCGCAACGCGCGCCTGTCGCGCACGCTGACCGAGCTGCAGGCCTCGCGCGAGGTGCTGGCCCGGACCGAGAAGCTGCGCGCGCTCGGGCAGATGGCGGCGGGCGTGTCGCACGACCTGAAAAACGTGCTTTCGCCGCTGTTTCTGCTGGTCCAGCTCCTCAAGCGCAAGCCCAAGGACCCGGCGATCATCGAGACCGCGGCGCTGCAGATCGAGCAGGTGGTGCGGCGCGGCGTCCAGACGGTCGAGCGGCTCCGCGCCTTCAGCCGGCAGGCGCCCGAGGAGACCCAGCCGGCCGACCTCAACCTCCTGGTCGTCGAGGCGATCGACCTGTCGCGGCCCCGCCTCCTGCGCGTCGGCGCCCCGATCGATCTGCACGTGGCGCTGGGCGAGCCCCCGACGGTCGCCTTGCAGCCCTCGGAGCTCGTGACGAGCGTCCTGAATTTGATCGTGAACGCCGTCGAAGCGATGCCCGACGGGGGCAAGATCACGGTGCGCACGGGCGTCGGCGAGCGGACGGCGCAGGCCGGCGACTCCGACGACGACGATCTGGCGCCGACCGGCTGGGTCGCCGTCGAGGACGACGGGCCGGGGATTCCGCCGGAGCTGGAGCGGCGGATTTTCGAGCCCTTCTTCACGACCAAGGGGGACGAGGGCACCGGCCTCGGGCTCGCGCTGGTCTACGCTTTCGTCCAGCGGCACGGGGGGGCCATCCAGGTGGACACCGAGCTCGCCCGCGGGACGCGATTCACGCTCTCGTTCCCTGCGGTACGTCACGGCACGAGCAGCGTGCGCCCGCTCGGGCTCCAAGAGTGGACGAACGGGCGTGGAAAGCTCTAGGGTAAGCGGCACGTGGAAACGCTCGCCGAACGGATCGATCGCGATGGCCCACTGACGGAGCAGGACGGCGTGGGCTGGGTCATTCGGCTCGCCAAGCGCGTCGAAGCGCTCCACTCGCTCGGGGTCGCGCACGGCAACATCTCTCCCGCCTGCGTCTCGACCGAGGGGGGATCGCCCGCGGCGCGTGGCGAGCTCGTCGACGTGAGCGCGACGACGGCCGACCCGCACTACCACTCTCCGGAGCGCGCCTCGGGCGCCAGCCTCTCGGTGGGCGACGACGTGTGGGCGCTCGCGGCGACGCTGTACGCGGTCGTCACCGGGCAGGCGCCGTTCGGCGGCACGGGCCAGGCCGAGGCGCACCAGCGCATCCTGAGCGGCTCGGCGCCCGCGCCTCTCGCGGTCTTCGACGTCGGCGACGACGAGCTTCAACGCGTCTTCGACGCGGCCCTGAACCGGGACCCCGGGCGCCGCTTCAAGAGCCTCGCGGCGTTCCGCCTGGCGCTCGAGGAGTGGGTGCCCGACGGCCGCTCGCTGCCGCCGCTCGAGGCGGCTGACGACGACGGCGACGACGGCGACGACGAGGCTCGCACGATGATGCGCGGGCCGATCGACGCGGGAGGTCCGGCTCCGTCGCCGGCCGCCCGTGCGCCCGCCCGGCCCGCCGAGGTGCGCGCGCCCGTCGTCGTCTCCGGCGGGGTTCGGCCCGGTGCGGCCCCGCCCCGCGCCGGCGCCGCGCCGACGCCC
>CAIVJW010000158.1 GCA_903906315.1 uncultured delta proteobacterium
CCGCGCGCAGGCGCGCAGCGCCGAGCACGGACGGGGGGTGGGCATCAAATCCTCAGCCCGGTCGGGTCCCCGCATCGTGGCCGAGATCTTCCGCGAGACTTTCTCCCGACACACACCTAGAGTCCGCCGCCCGCATGGCCGACCTGTCCCACGTCTTCCCGCGCACGGCCGCGCCCGACGAGGCGCTGCGCGCGGCGCTGGCGGCCTTGGACCGCGGCGAGCGGGTGGTGGTGGCCACGGTGGTCGCGCGCCGCGGGTCCACGCCGTCGACGCCCGGGCAGAAGCTCGCGCTCACCGCCTCGCTGGCCGCGGTTGGCACGGTCGGCGGCGGCGCGGTCGAGCGCGCGGTGATCGCCTCGATGGCCGAGGCGCTCGAGGCGACGGCGCCCTCGCCGCGGGTCGAGACGTTCCGGCTCGGTCCGTCGCTCGGGATGTGCTGCGGAGGTCAGGTGGAGATCCTCGTCGAGCCCCTCACGCCGCCCGCGGCCGTCTTCGTCGTCGGCGCAGGGCACATCGGCACGCACCTCGCGCCGCTGCTCGCGTCGCTCGGCTTCCGCGTCACGCTCTCGGACGCGCGCGAGGCCGCGGCCGACCCGGCGAGGCTCTTGATCGCGGCGGGCACGCCGGGCGCGGGCGTCCGCCTGGTGCACGCCGACCACGACGACCCGGAGGTGACCGAAGGCTTCGCGGGCGACCGCGCAGGCGCGGCCGTGCTCGTGATGACGCACGATCACGCGCTCGATCAGGACGCGATCGAGTGGGCGGTGCGCGCCGGCTTCGGCTTCGTCGGCGGCGTGGGCAGCCGCGCCAAGGCGGCGAAGACGCGCGATCGCCTGGCGGCGAAGGGCTTCCCGGCCCGCGACGCCGATCGCGTGCGCATGCCGCTCGGCGTCGACATCGGCGCGCGCACGCCGCCCGAGATCGCCGTGTCGATCGCCGCCGAGATCGTCGCGTGGCGCGCGGGCGCCGCGAGGCCCGAGGCCGGGGCGCGGCCCGTGAATGCCGCAGCCGCCGGCGGAGACGAATAGACCCATGGCCAAAGCTCGCAAGCCGCCGTCGACCTCCCCGCCGCCGGCCGACGCCGACCGGCCGAGCCTCTGCCCGATGGACGTCGTCACGATCGTCCTCGCCGCCGGCAAGGGCGAGCGCATGGGCGGGCCCAAGGCCGTGCTCGCGTGGCCTCAGCCGGGCGCGGTGCCCACGGCCGAGCCGTCGCGATCCGGGCGCCCGCCGGTGCCGCCGCCGGAGCCGTCGCGATCGGGGCGCGGGGTGCCGCCGCCGGAGCCGTCGCGATCCGGGGCCGGTCGCGCGCCCTCGGGCCGCCCGCAGGTCCCCGTGGTGCCGCTCGCGATCGCGCACGCCGAGGCCCGCCTCGCCGCCGAGAGCGCGCGCGTGCTCGTCGTCGTGCGCGCGTCGATGCTGACCAGCCTGCTCGGCTACGTGCGCCCCGGCATCGATCTGCTCTCGTCCAACGCCGCCGACGAGCTCGGCCCGGCCGGGTCGCTCGCGTTCGCGGTGTCGCGCCTGCCGCCGGTCTACGCGGTCGTGGTCACGCCGGTCGACACCCCGCCCGCGCGCGCGACGACGGTCGCGCGGCTCCTCGCGCGCCTCGAGCAGGGGGGGCAGGACGTGCTCGCCGTGCGCCCGCGCGCCGGCGCGCGGACGGGGCACCCGGTCGTCCTGCGGCCGGCCGCCCTCGTGGTCTACCGGAGCGCGAACCCGCCTCCGCTGCGCGACCACCTGCGCGCGCTCGGCGACCGCGTGGTCGACGTGGAGCTCGACGACCCGACCGTGCTCGCCGACCTCGACACCACGGCGGACGTCGTCCGCGTGCTGGGCACCCCGCCGCGCTTCCTCGGGTAGGGCGATCGGGGGGGCGCAGGGGTTGGCCAACGACCCCGGGTGCTGGGATGGCGCCGGTCGCAGGCGCGCCGGGCGCTTCGTGCGGTCGATTCCACGCAACTGCCCCCCTCCTCGCGTCGACAGAGAGGCATGCCCTCCGTCGCACACGAGCTCGCCGTCCTCGCCCTCGGCGAAGATCCCGCCCTCCTCGCGCTCCTGATCGAGAAGCTGACAGGCATTCACCTCGCGGCCCCGCTGACGCGCGAGGACGCCGCCGTGCGGTTCGCGAGGGCGATCGAGGTGCGCCC
>CAIVJW010000159.1 GCA_903906315.1 uncultured delta proteobacterium
CCGGTCGCGCCCCCGGCCCCCGCCGCGCCGCCCGCGCTCGTCGTGACCGCGCCCCCGGCGCCGCCCGCGCTCGCGGTTCCCCCGCTCCCCTGCCCGCCCGCGCCGCCGGCCGACGTGGACGTCGCGACGCCCTGCCCGCCCGCACCCGAGCCGGCGACGGGGTCGCCCCCGCCGCAGCCGATCGCACCCGCCGCGCCGAGGAGGAGACCGACCATACGGTGAACGATCGCGCTCACGGGCAGCTCTTTCCGCAGACGCTGGTGACCTCGCTGACGCAGAAGCTGTCCCACGACGTCGAGCAGCAGAAGCTGTCCTGCGCGCAGACGCTCTGCACGCAGTTGCCCTGGCCGGAGTCGCACCCGCTCACCAGCGACGACCCGGTCGAGCAGATCGGGTGCGAGCACGTGAACCCGCCGCCGTTGCACGACTGGCCACAATAGGTCGGCACCTCACCCACGCAGATCGAGTCCCACGATCCCGAGCAACAGTACGAGTCGGCGTTGCAGACCGCGGTCGCGCAGGCGCTGCAGGCCTTCACGAGCGCGAGGCCGCTGACGCAGACGTCGTGCGCGCACTGCCCGCCCCCGCAGCCGTTGTCGACGGCGCCGTTGCAGTCGTCGTCGAGCCCGTTGCCGCAGACCTCGGCCTTCGCCGCCTGGTTCTGCGTGCAGGAGAGCCCGCCGCCCTTGCAGGTCATCGTGCCGGCGCTGCAGATGCCGGACAGGCCGGTCACGCAGGCGCCCCCGCCGCCGACCGCGCCGTCGTCGGGCACACCATTGCAGTCGTCATCGAGGCCGTTGCAGGACTCGGGTGCGGCCTGGACCGACTGCACGCAGGACAGCGCCCCGTTCTGGCAGGTCAGGACGCCGGCCGCGCACGCGCCGAGCAGGCCCGTCGCGCACGCCGCGCCGCCACCCGGGTTGCCGTTGTCGGGCACACCGTCGCAGTCGTCGTCCTGGCCATTGCAGCTCTCCGCCCCCGGCACGACCTTCGGGACGCAGGCGAGCCCGCCCCCCGAGCAGGCCATCGTCCCGGCCGCGCAGGCGCCCATCAGCCCCGTCGAGCAAGCGACGCCCGCGCCCTGCACGTCGTCGACCTGACCATTGCAGTCGTCGTCGAGGCCGTTGCACGTCTCGGCGGAGGGCGGCACCGTCGGCGCGCACTGCTCGGCGGTCGCGCCGTTGTCGGTGACGCACTGGTTCGTGCCCTTCTGGCACACGCCCGGCAGGCCGGTGTCGCAAGGCTGCCCCTTGCCGGGAAACAGCTCGTCGACGAGCTGATTGCAGTTGTCGTCGACGCCGTTGCACGTCTCGGCCTTCGGCGCGGTCGGCACGCACGACACGGGCTTGCCGCCTTCGCACGCCGGGACCGTGACGGCGCAGCCGCCGACTCCGCACGTCTGCTCGGGCAGGTCGTCCGCCTTGCCGTTGCAGTCGTCGTCGGCGCCGTTGCACTTCTCCTTCGCGAGGGGCACGACCTCACCGACGCACGCGCCCCAGGCCCCCGCCGCGTCGCACGTCTGCTTGCCACCCTTGCACGCGCCCACTCCCGCGGTCTTCGCGGGGCCGCTGTAGCAGTCTTGCTCCTGGCCCGCGTGGCACGCGCAGCCGTCGTCGACGACGCCGTTGCAGTCGTTGTCGAGGCCGTCACACGCCTCGGCCGCAGGGACGCACGCCGCGCCGCCCGCGCCGCCGCGGCCCGTCTCGCCGCCCGCGCCGGTGGCTCCCGCGCCGAAGCCGCCCGCGCTCGATCCGCCGGTGCTCGTGGTGCCGCCCCACGCGCCGCCCGCGCCCTCGGGGGCGAGGTCCTCGATGGACGCAGGCGCCGGGGTACAGGCGGAGACCGACAAGGGCACGGCGAAGCACAGGGCAGCGAGCCGACGAAGCATGAATCCTCCCGGGGAATGAGGCGATCTCGCAAGGGTCGCAGTCTTCCTCGCGCACGACAAGCGATCCGCGCCTCCCCGGGGGCGGTTACCGCCTGAACCGCTCGAAGAAGCCGCGCTTCTCGGGCTCCGTGCTCTCGGCGACGCCCATCTTCGCCAGGGCGGCGCGCACGGCCTCGGCGAGACCGGGGGCGACCGGCGCGCGACGCATGAACCCGAACAGGCCGCGCTCGCCCTTCTCACCCTTCAGCAGCTCGGCGAGAACGGCCGCCGTCCGGTCCCGGTCGCTGCTGCCCTGACCGGGGTGGTCGCCGAGCATCCGGGCGCACACCGCGCGGAGCTCGGTCGGGCGCTCGCGGTCCTCGAGCAGCTCGAGCGCGCGGGCGCGGGCGAGGTCGGGCCGGCCGTGGCGCGTCGCGATCGCGGCCATCGCCATGGTCAGGATCTCCGGATCCGCGTCCTGCAGCGCGCGGGTCACGATCGACGCGGCCTGCGCGCTGCCGACCGCGTCCATCGCGACGATCGCGGCGAAGCGCACCTCGGCGTCCGCGTGGTCGACGTGCGGCGCGGCGACGTCCTCGAGCGAGGAGTCGGGGTGCCGCGCGCCGAGCGTGAGCAGCAAGCGCAGCGCGGGCGCCTCCAGGTTGGGCACGCGCAGCGCCGCGACGATGGCGCCGGGGGAGTTCATCCGGTCGAGCAGGTGATAGACGCGGTCCATCTGCGCGTTCACGCCCGACATCGCGAAGTGGGCGGCGACCGCCATGGCCCCCGGCTCGCCGATCGCCGCGAGCAGGTGCGCGAGCCCCTCGTCCTTCTCGGTCGCGTAGCGCGAGATGCACTCCTGGATCTCCTTCGTGGAGAGCATCTTGTTCAGCGCCGTCCGCGCCGGCGAGTGCCCGGCCTGCGCGGCGTGATAAAGGCGCTCGGCGACCTCGGCGCACTCCTGGTACCGCCGGTTGGCGAAGTCGAGGCGCCCGAGCTTGCCGAGCAGCCCGATCGATCGCGGGTTGTCGAAGCGAACCTCGGGGAAGCGCCCCGAGGCGCGCTCGACGTGCAGCGCCTCGGCGAGGATCCAGTCCTGGAGATCGGCGGGCAGCTCCTCGAGCTTCAGGATCTCGTTCTCGTAGAGCATGCGGAGCACGGGCTCCGCCTCCGGCATGTGCTCGACCGACAGCCGCGCCGCGCAGAGCCCCACCGCCTCGCGCAGCGTCGACCCATCGACGCCCGCGTCGTCCGCCGCGAGCGCCTCGCAGAGCCGGCGGGTGAGGTCGATCGCGGGCCGCGGCGCCAGCGACTCGATGATGAGCGGCGTGATCGGGATCTCCTCGAGCCCCTCGATGTGAGCGATGTCCTGCTGGATGCGGGACGCATTGAGGACGAGCTGCTTGAGCAGCTCCCCGTTGTTGATGGGGCGAACGATGTCCTGAAAGATCTGGCGCTTGGCCTTGACGATCGCGGCGTGGCCGAGGTTCTTGAACATCGGCAGGAGGCGCAGGTCGCGGCGCAGGCGTGCGAGGCACATCCGGATTTGCCACGGCAGGTCGAAGTCGCGCGAGGCGACGTCGTTCGACAGCAGGACCGAGACGTTGAAGACCTGGTCGTCGAGGAGCGCCTGGCCGATGTCGAACTCGTGCCCTGGTGTCACGGGCCGGCTCAGCACCGAGACGAGCCCGATGAACTCCTTGAGCGTCACGCCGTTGCGGAAGGCCAGGAGCACGAGGCTGTGCCGGTCGAAGTACTCGACGAACCGGGGGACGAAGAGCGAGTAGACGCCGGCCGGCATGATGTCCGACATGCGGAGTCGGCCGGCCCCGAGGCCGTCGACGAAGATCTCCGGCGGGGTCGTGCGGTTGAGCAGGTACGCGACCTGCGGGTTGTCCGCGAGGAAGTGGACGAGCATCTTGTAGAGGGGCTCGCCGACCTCGTGGTGCGCCGGGTGATCGGCCCCGTAGTAGGCCGCCTTGTTGACGCTCTGGACGAGCTCGCGGGTGAACTCCGAGAGCTGGTCCTTCTGCTCGCGCGAGAGCTTCGCGGCGCGGTCGGCGTCGTCGGGGGAATGGGCGCCGGGCGCGGCCTCGGGAGCCGTCGCTCCGTGGGGGGAAGCGGCGGTCGTCGCGCTGGCTGGATTGGTGGCTGGCCCCGGCATTGCGAGGCCATCCTATCACCGAGCCGTCGAGGCGAGCCGGGTATCCCCGCGCGCCGCTTCCGGGCCGCGCGCGGGCGCCCGCGGCGGTCGGCGGCCGGCGCCTGCTTGCGCACGGGGCGGAAAGCAGGCGCGGCGCGCGACGCGGATCAGATGTGCGGCTTCGGCTGGCAGAAGCCGTCCAGGCAGATGTTCGTCTTGTCGCAGCAGTCGGCGCCCACCTTGCACGAGTTGCCCTCGGCGGAGCACTGCCCGGGAGGCGGCGGATCGCCGCACGAGAGCTTGCCGGTCTGCGGGTCCTTCAGGCACTGACCGTTGCAGCAGTCGACGCCGCTCGCGCAGTCCTCGCCGACGGCCTTGCACGGGTCGAGCGCGTAATACGCATTCTCGCTCTTGCCGCAGTCCTCCTGGCCGCGCACGTAGAACGGCGGGTGCGACGGGTCGACGCCGGGGACCGGCGGGTCGTCGACGGCGGTGATCCAGAGCTGCTGGCGGCTGGCGCCGACGAGGCGATTGCCATAATCGCGGCGCGTGATGAACACGATCCAGTAGTAGCCGCCCGCGCGGAGGGGAGCGAACACCGGGTTGAAGCTCTTCTGGCCCGGATCGCCGGCCTTGGCGAGCTCCTGGACCGACAGGCCGTCGGTCGACGTGAGCCAGAGCGTGCCCTTGTCGATGGATCGCGATCCGTAGGTCGGCCGCCCGTACGCGAGGTACTTCGAATCGGGGGAGAAGCTCGGGTACGCGGGGCGCCCGGCCCCGCCCGCCTGCGGGACGATCATCTTCGTGTTCGACACCGTGACGCCGTCGGCCGCGACGTCCGCGACCGCGAGGTAGCCCGTGGTCGCGTCGAACACCCAGCCGCCGCCGGAGAGGCCGCAGATGCCCGCGAGGAGCTTGCCGTCGGGCGACCAGGCGGGCTCGCCGCAGCCATTGCCCATCGCGTTCGGGTTGAGCACGGCGCCGCCGATCGCGTCGACGATCTGGAGCGTGGCATTCGCCGGCGAGAAGCCGGTGTTGTCACTGCCGAGGAGCTTGTCGCCCTTGTCGTTGTAGGCGGAGAAGATGTACTTGCCCGAGGGCTTCTGCGGGCTGATCTCGGCGTACGCGGACGGGTTCTGGTCGAGCGCGACGGTGTAGAGCGGCCCGTTTCCGTCGTTGAACTCGGCCGCCATGCGCTGGCCGTTGCGGCTGACGGTGTGGCAGCCGAAGCAGGCCCCCGGCTTGAAGAACTCGTCGGGCTGGTCGCTGTCGGGCTTGATGCGGAGGATGCGGCCCGTCGAGGCGTTGCCGCACTGGTCGGGGAGCTCCCAGTAGTAGATGCTGCCGTGGAGGCGGCCCTGAGCGACGTGCCAGGTCTGCTTCACGGGCTGGTAGGCCTGCCCGTTGCTGGCGCGCGCGAGCGAGACCAGGAGCGGGTCGACCTGCGCGCCCGCGCCGGAGCTCTCGACCGCGTCCCAGTCGGCCTGCGGAAGGAGCTTGCGCGCCGGCGGCGGCGCCGCGAAAAACGCCGTGTAGGAGTAGTACTTCTCGACGAGCTGGATCCGGTAGACGTCGCCGGCCTGCGTGCCATTCCACTGCACCTCGGGGGCGAGCACGGCGAGCGGAAAGACCGTCTCGTCGAGCGGGTAGACGACGCTCATCGACGGGTCGGCGCCGACGGGTGCGTCGAAGAGGGCTATCTGCTGCGGGGCGAGGCCGGCCTCGTTCACCGTGTGGGTGACGAAGACCTCGACCGTCGTCTCGGCCTTCAGGTTCTGGTAGACGGCGAAGAGCTTGCCGATGCCGCCGACCTTGCCCGTGGGCGTGAACACGCCCGCCGCGTCGAGGTCGCCGATCTCCGGTCGGGTATAGGTGAAGGTCGTCTGGAGCGTCACGTCGGCGCCGTTGACGATCGCCTTGATCGGCTGCTTGGGGACGTTCTGATCGTCGACCTTGAGCTGGACGGGGGCGGGCACGATGACGAGGATCTGGGGCTTCTGGCCGCCCTGGCCCTGGCCGCCTTGCGCCGCGCCGCCCTGCGCCGCGCCGCCTTGCGCCGCGCCGCCCTGCCCCTGGCCGCCCGCCTGCGTGGCGCCGCCCTGCCCCGTGCCGCCCGCGTGCGTCGCGCCGCCCGCGTGGCTTCCGCCCGATCCGGTGATCGCCACGCCGCCCGCGCCGGTCTGCGTGCCCGTGCCGCCTCCGGTCGTTTCGTCGCCCGTCGAGCCATCCCCGAAGGCGCTGCTCGGCGTGCCGCCGCACGCGACCGTCACGATCGCGAAAAGGAGAACGTATGCCCATCGTCTCATGGTGAGGATGGTAACCGACGTGGGCCGGCAACCAAGCGTAATGGCGAGATCCGCTCGGAACCGCGCGTTTCGAGGGCCCGAGTCGGCGCGCCCCGGCGCGGTCTGCGCCGGCGGACGCGCCGCCGCGGGCGCTTCAGTGGAAGGTGAGGCCCACGTAGGTGATGGGCGCGCCGGAGCCGAATGCGTCGACGGTGACGTCCTTGCCGGCGGGGAAGAGATCGTAGAGCTTCTTCATCGACCCGACCTCGTAGATCACGCCCTGCCACGGGACCGCCCAGACCGCCTGCTGGCCGTGCGTGATCGCGTACTCGAGCGCGTGATCCTTGCGCACCTTCGTCGCCTCGTCGGCGATGTCGGCGAAGGTCAGGTTGGTCTCGGCCCAGCCGTACCAGTGCGCGTAGTCGGGGTTCATGTGATAGGCCCCGTGCCACGTCTTGACCTGATCGTACTTGTACATCTTGAAGAAGAGCCGCTCGATCCTCGACAGATCGCGGTAGAGCATCGACCCGCCGAGGAGGATGGCGCCGATCGCGTCCGGGTTCGCAGGGCGGGACTCCGGGCTCGGCGTGACGAGGCCGTCGTGGCTCAGCGCGCGAATGATGTCCTCGGCCTCGTGGGTGACGGACGCCGCGTTCACGTGCAGGCCGTCGGCGACCCCGAGGCGCGCCTCCGCGAAGGGCTTGTCGTGGCAGGGGCTGCACGCGCTCACCATCTCGGCGCGGCGCGCGGCGAGGACCTCGGGCGGGTCGACCACCTGCTTGACGACGCCGTCGAGATCGCCCGGAAATACCGAGTCCTGCACGCCGTCGGCGCCCGTCATGTCGTACGGCGCGCCCGGGTCGTAGGCCGGGTTCTCGTTCAAGGCGCCGTTCGCGAGGACGTACGGCAGCTCGCCGGCGCGCGTGAACGAGACGTGCGTGTCGCGCCCGCCGACGGGCCCGAACGCCATGCCGAAGGACAGGTCGTGATCGGTGAAGAGGCCGTTCGGGCCCTGGACCTTGCGGCCCAGGTGGCAGGTCGCGCAGGTCGGGCCGCCCCCGACGTCGCCCTGGAGCGCCCAGCGGACGCCGTGCTTGGAGGACTCGTAGGCTTCGTATTGGGGATGATCGGGGCCCATGTGGCACGTGCCGCAGGCGAGCGGCTCGCGCGCCTCGCGGACGTGGAACGTGTGGCGCGCGTGGCAGCCGTCGCAGCGGGCCTCGGTGTCGTGGCACTGGGTGCACGTCGCGACGCCGCCCGAGAGCGGGTCGGCGCCCGAGCAGGGCGGCAGGTCGTCGTAGCGGCCGGCCTCGTAGACGCGCTGCATGCCGATCGCGTGGCGGTTCGCCTGGTGGCCCCGGTACTGGTCGGGGTGGCACTTGCCGCACGTGGCCGCGGTGGGCATGGCGCTGTGGCCGGCGTAGTTGCCCATGTCGCCGCCGTGGCAGTCCTGGCACGACACGCTCGAGGCCATCGTGCTCGCCAGGTAGTCGGCGATGAGCTGCGGCTGCTTCTGCTGGTGGCAGCTCATGCACGGGTAGCTCTTGCCCACGAAGCCCTGGAAGACGAGGTCCTGCGTCGTCGGCACGCCGGCGAGGATCGAGACGGTCGCGCGGACGTCCGGGTAGAGGCCCTGGTGCGCGGTCAGCTCGTACACGCCGACGGGCAGCTCGGCGAACGCATAGGTGCCGTCGATCCCGCTCAGGACCGGCGCGGCGAGCGGCGGCTCGAGGCTCACCTCGGCCGACCCCACGGCCATGCCGTCGACGTTCTGGGTGAGCGTGCCGGAGAGCGCGCCGACGGCGTCGCCCGGATCACCCTTGGGCCCCTTCGCGCCGAGCTCGCCCTTCGATCCGACCGCGCCGGGCGGGCCGACCTCGCCGCGCGCGCCCTGGGGCCCCGTCGGGCCCTGCGCGCCGGCAGGGCCAGCGTCCCCGGTGCAGGCGATCAGCAGGGCCGCCGCGATCGAGAGGACCGGGTGGACGGGAACGCGCCACGTCGTCATGGGGACCGCCTCCGTGCTTCGCGCGCCATGCGCACGGCTCACCGTAGGGGCCCGCGCGGCGCGTGAGCAGGGGGCGGGCGCGCACGGCTGACATCCGTCAGCGGAGGGGCCAAGCGGGACGGATTTTCGGGCGCCCGATCGGGCGCTACCGGGCCCGGGACCGCCCGGGAGCGGCGGGGCCCCCGGGATCCGAGGCCTTTTTGGCCTCCCGGGGGCCGTTGCGTTCACGAGGCGGCCCTCGCGGCCGAGGCGTGCTAGAAGGGCTGCCCCGAGCGTCGGCGCGATCATGCGCCTCCTGGAGAATCCATGCCGAGCGATGCGATCCAGTGCAAGCCCCTCGAGGTCGCCGTCGGCGACCGGGGCATCGAACGCGCCATCAAGCACCTGAAGCGCAAGGTGGCGACGGAGGGCATCCTCCGCGAGCTGAAGATGCGGCGCCATTACATGAAGCCGAGCATCAAGCGCCGGAAGAAGCAGGCCGAGGCCGCGCGTCGCCGTCGCAAGCGTGCCCGCATGGACGCGGCTCCCCGCACCTAGTCACGAACCGTCGGACGCTGGGCCCCCATCGGCCTGGCCCGACGACGAGCTCGATCGGTCCGTGGGGCGCGACGCCCCGCGGACTCGTTTCGATTCACGAAGAGGCGCCGGCGCGTCTCGACCGGCGAAGTGGCGCCCGCGCCGATCGCGAGCGAACGTGGAGGAGACCGTGGAGACGAACGGAGCAGGCGACATCAGGCGGGTGGGCATCCTCTTCTCGGGCGGGCCCGCGCCCGCCGCGAACGCGGTCATCGGGGCCGCGGCCAGCGCCATCCGACGCAGCGGTCGCGAGGTGGTCGGCATCAAGCACGGCTACACGGGCCTGCAGGGCTACGACCCGAGCGCGCCGCTCGTCGCCGAGGAGCACTACCACCTGCTCGAGGATCGCGACCTCTGGGGCCTGCGCAACACGCGCGGCGTCTTCGTCGGCACGGGCCGCGCGAACCCCGGCAAGGGCATCCGATCGCCCAAGGATCTCGACGACCCGAAGAAGACCGAGAAGCTCCGCCGCGTGCGCGAGGGGCTGATCTCGCTCGGGATCGACGCGCTGATCTCGATCGGCGGCGACGACACGCTGAAGACGGCAAACTTCCTCTACGAGTACCAAAAGCGCCTGCCCGCGGGGGAGAAGCGCGTGCGCGTCGTGCACGTGCCGAAGACCATCGACAACGACTACCGCGGCATCGACTTCACGTTCGGCTTCTTCACGGCCGTGGACGTGATGGCGCACGAGCTGCTCAACCTGCGCGCGGACGCGAAGGCGACCGGCGGCTACTTCATCGTCGAGACGATGGGCCGCAAGGCCGGCTGGCTCTCGTACGGCGTCGCGATCGCCGGCGAGGCGCACCTCGTGGTCGGCGTCGAGGACGTCAGGGGCGCGCTCGCGATCGAGGAGGACGCGCTCGACCCGGAGACCGGCACGAAGCGCAAGGTGGCGCGGCTCTCGATGGACGCGCTCGCGGACCTCGTGGTCGACCTCATCCTGGCCCGCGAGGCGCGCGGCAAGAAGTACGGCACCGTGGTGCTCGCCGAGGGCCTGGCCGAGATGCTCCCCGAGGCGTACCTCCGCGACGTCGCGCGCGACGAGCACGGGCACGTGTCGCTCGGCCGCATCGACATCGGCAAGCTGGTCGCCAAGGTCGCCGCCGACCGGTACGAGGCGCGCACCGGCCGCGCGAAGAAGCTCACGGGCGTGCAGCTCGGCTACGAGTCGCGCTGCGCCCCGCCGCACGCGTTCGACGTGCTGCTCGGCAGCCAGCTCGGGATGGGCGCGTTCCGCGCGCTCACCGAGAAGGGCCTCGACGGCCACATGGTCAGCGTGGCCGGGCAGCTCGAGCTCCGGTACGTGCCCTTCAAGGAGCTCGTCAACCCGGATACGTTGCTCACCGAGGTCCGCTTCATCGAGCCCGGGAGCGACTTCCACCGGCTCGCTGCCGAGCTCGGCACGCGCATCAAGCCGAGCTGACGTGGCCCCCGGGCCGACCAAGCCGTACCTCTCGCTGCCCCGCCCGTGGCTCGTCGCCCATCGCGGCGGGGCCACCCTCGCGCCGGAGAACACGCTCGCCGCGTTCGACGAGGGCGTCCGCCACGGAGCGGTGTGCCTCGAGCTCGACGTGCGCCTCACGCGCGACGGCGTGGTGGTGGTGTCCCACGACGACGACACGACGCGCGTGACGAGCATGCCGGGCACGATCGAGCAGCGCACGCTCACGGAGGTCGAGCGGCTCGACGCGGGCTGCCGGTACTCGCGCGACGGCGGCAGGACGTTCCCGTTCCGCGCGCGCGCGCTCCGCATCCCGACGCTGCGCGAGGTGCTCCTCGCCTACCCCGAGCTGCGCCTCAACATCGACGCGAAGACGCGCGACGCCGCGCTCGCCGAGGCCCTCGTGGCGGTGATCCGGGGCGCGCGCGCGGTCGGTCGGGTGTGCGTCGGGTCCGCGCACGACGACCAGGGCGAGCGGCTGCGCGCGATCCTGCCCGAGGCGTGTCATTTCCTCCCGCGCCACGCCGCCGCGCGGCACCTCCTCGCGGCCCGCGCGGGCGGGCTCCTCGAGTGGATCTGCCCGGGCGGGTGGGACGTGGCCGCCGTGCCGGCGCGGGCGGGCGCGATCACGCTGATCGACGCCGGCGTCGTGCGCCGCCTGCACGCGCGCGGGCTCGCCGTGTTCGTGTGGACGATCGACGACGAGGACGAGATGCGGAGCCTCATCGCGATGGGCGTCGACGGCGTGATGACCGACCGGCCCGATCGCCTGGCGCGCGTCCTCGCGGGCGATCGCGCCAGTCGCGCGCGATAGCCGCGACCGAGGCGCGACGAGGCCTAGGCGAGCGCCTCGCGGACGCGGGCCGCGAAGACCTTGCCCTCGAACGGCTTCTGGACGAACACGACGCGGCTTCCGACGCCGTGACGAGCCACGGTGTCCGGCGTGTAGCCCGACATGAAGAGGCATCGCACGCCCGGGACGCGCGCGTTCACGCGCTCGGCGAGGTCCACGCCGCTCATGCCGGGCATCACGACGTCGGTGACGAGCAGCCGGATGGCCGCCCCGTGCTGCTCCGCGAGGGCGATCGCGTCGTCGGGGCGGCTGGCGGAGAGGACCTCGTAGCCGAGCCGCCGGAGGATCTGCGCGCACAAGCGGAGCACCGCCGGCTCGTCCTCGACGACCAGCACCAGCTCACCGGCCCCCTTGCGCGTCGGCTCCACCGCCGCCTCGACCGCCGGCTCGATCTTCGATCCGTCGGCGGCGACGGGCAGGTAGACGCGGAAGACCGCGCCGGATCCGGCGAGGCTCTCCACCTCGACGGCGCCGCCGTTCTGCCGCGCGATGCCGTACACGGTGGCGAGGCCGAGGCCGCTGCCGCGACCGACCTCCTTCGTCGTGAAGAAGGGCTCGAACACGTGCGGCAGCACCTCGGAAGCGATCCCGGTGCCGCTGTCGGTCACCGTGAGGCGCACGTACTCGCCCGGCGCGATCCCGTCGTGCCCCTGGCAGAAGGCCGGGTCGAGCGCGACGTTGCCCGTCTCGATGGCGATCTTTCCGACGCCCGCGATCGCGTCGCGCGCGTTCACGCAGAGGTTGGCGAGCACCTGATCGATCTGCGAGGGGTCGACGCGGACGCGCCGGAGGCCGAAGCCGGGCGACCACAGGAGGTCGATGTCCTCTCCGATCAGCCGCCGCAGCATCTTGAGCATGCCGGCGACGGTGTCGTTCAGGTCGAGCACCTTCGGCTCGACCACCTGCTTGCGCGCGAACGTGAGGAGCTGGCGCGTCACCTGGGCGGATCGATCGGCGGCCTCCCGGATCTGCTCGAGGTCGTCGCGGGCTTCCTCGCCCCAGTCCCCGCGCTGCAGGAGCAGCTCCGCGTAGCCGCGGATGACCGCGAGCATGTTGTTGAAGTCGTGCGCCACGCCGCCCGCGAGCCTCCCGACGGACTCGAGCTTCTGCGCCTGCTCGAGGCTGCGCTGCAGGGTGCGCTCGACGGTGAGGTCCTTCGCGATCGACAGGAGCCTCTGCTCGCCGCGGATCGTGAGGACGACGCCGGAGTAGCCCACCATGACGGGCTTGCCGCCCCGGGCGCGGAGGGTGAGCTCGAGCCCGTCGACGCGGCCGTCGTCCCGGATGCCCTTCGAGAGGCGGGCGCGGTCCTCGGCCGACACCCAGCCGAGCTCGACCGAGGTGCGCCCGATGGCCTCCTCGCGCGAGTAGCCCGACAGCGCGACGAAGCGCTCGTTCACGGCGAGGTACGTCCCGTCGTCGACGCGGCTCAGCGTCATCATGATCGGGGCGTGGTCGAACGCGGCCGCGAAGCGCTCCTCGCTCTCGCGCAGGCGGTCGGTCACGATCCGCTGCTCGGTCTGGTCGTCGGCGAGCGCCGCGAAGTGCTCGACGTCGCCCGCCGCGTCGCGCACGCACTGAACGGCGAGCCGCACGTGGAGAGGGCGACCATCCTTGCGCACGAAGCGCTTCTCCAGCGTGTAGCCGTCCTGCTCGCGGGCGATCACGCGCTGAAACTCGGCCACGTCCGCGGCGAGGTCCTCGGGGTGGGTCAGCTCGGCCCACGTCCGCCCGAGCAGCTCCTCGCGCGAGTAGCCCAGCATCGAGCACATGCGGTCGTTGACGGCGATCCAGCCCTTGGCCGGAGAGGTGAGCGCCGCGCCGACGAGCGGGAGGTCGAAGTAGCTGCGGAAGCGCGCCTCCGTCTCGGCCTGCGCACGCCGCAGCGCCGCGGCCCTGCGACGCTGACGGCCGAGCGCGAGCGCGGCGACCGACGCGGCGGCGGAGACGAGGAGTCCGCCAATCAGCGACCCCTGCGCCTCGAGCAAGCCGACCCGACCGGCGAACGAAGGCAGCGATCGATAGCGGAAGGTCCACGGGCGGCCGAACACGTCGACGGTGGAGGTGCGCTCGTGCGCGGGAGGATCGGTCGGGCGCCCGACGTCGGCGTCGACGCTGCCGTACAGCCGCGCCTCGGGACTGGGTGAGTCGGCGGCGAAGACGTCGAAGGCCACGCCCACGGGCGCTACGCGGAGCGCGCGATCCACGAGGTCCCGGACGCGAATGGGGCTGTACGCGAAGCCGACGAGCGCAGCGCGGCGATCGGCGACCGTCTCGAGGGGCGCGCCGCGGCGATACATGGGCAGGTACATGAGCAGCCCGATCTGCGGATCCTGCGGAGTCTCCTGAACGAGCACGACGGGGCCCGCCAGCGCGGCCTCACCACCGTCGCGCGCGCGCTCGATCGCGGCGCGCCTCGTCGGCTCGGAGAGCATGTCGAAGCCGAGGGCGCGGCGATTGCGCCAGTCGACGGGCTCGAGGTACATGACCGGCACGTAGGCGTCGCGGGCGCCGGGCGGCCACACGCGGAAGTCCACGAGCCCATCGGCGCGGACTCTGGCGACGTGCCCGTCGACGTCCCCGGGCGTGAGCCACAGGGCCACCCCGACGCCCAGGATCCCCGGGTAGTGCTCGGCGAAGCGGAGGCTGTCGACGTAGCGATGCCAGTCCTCGCGCGACACCTCGGGGAGCACCTGGAACAGGCCGGCCCCGCCGCGGAGGACCTGCTCGTCGTCGCGCAGCCGCCGCGTGACACGGGCCTCGAGGTGGCTCGTCCGCTCGACGAATTCGGCGCGCGACCGCCCGACCGAGGCCGAACGAAGCGCCGCGTCGAGCAGGAGCGTGAGGGCGATCCCCGACAGCAAGACGAATATCGGGAGCAACGCAAAGAGGCGCTCGCCGACGCCCGACGGGGCGGCGTCCGGTAGGCGAAGGGGCGCGTTCTGCGTCGACATGTGGGCTGGAACTCTATCCGACCATCGGCGCGCCCCCACCAGGCTTGAGGGCTCCGAGCCGTCCTTTCAACCATTGACCGGGCCGCCGCCCGAACCGCGCCTTGCAGCCTCATGCGCGCCCAGGGAGGATGCCCGCGATGAGCCCTCCCCTCGCCTCGCGCGCGGCCCTCATGGGCCTCGCGGCGCTGATCGCGGCCTGCTCGAGCGCCGACCCGCCCGCCGGGGGCGGATCGACCGCCGACGCCGCGCCGCCGAGCTACGAGGACCCGGCCGCGGGGTTCGACGACGCGGCCGTGGCCGAGCTGCGCGCGCACGGGTACGGCAAGTACCTCGGCAAGTTCGAGCCCTCGGCGACCGAGCCGACGGACACCGCGACCTACTTCACGTTCGCGCCCGACAAGAAGGGCCCGATCTGCATGCAAGGGACGCCGTTCAAGGCCTCGATTCGACCCGGCACGACCGACGACCTCCTCATCTACCTGCAGGGTGGCGGCGCGTGCTGGACGGGGACGTGCTGGGCGAACACGGGAACCTCGGGCGGCCCCTGGCCGGTGGGCTGGACCGACGGCGACCTCGAGAAGAACCCGCTCGGCGCGCTGCCCCTGCTCACCGTGGGCTACTGCGACGGATCGGTGTTCGCGGGCGACGGCGAGATGAAGGACGCCGAGAACGGCGCCCCCGACGGCGTGCGCTACCACCACGGGCTCGCGAACCTGTCGGCGGCGCTCGACGCCGGCAAGCGCGCGTACCCGAGCCCGCGCCGCATCGTGCTCATCGGATCAAGCGCGGGTGGCTACGGCACGATCCTGTCGACGGCCGTCGTGAGGCTGCTCTGGCCGCACACGCACCTGTTCGTCGTCGACGACGCGGGCCCGGGCCTGACGAACCCGAAGCTGCCCGCGATGTACGCGACGATGGTGAAGGAGTGGAACCTCGCCGACCGCATCCTGCCGAGCTGCGCGGAGTGCCAGAAGGGCCAGTTCCTGCCCCTCGCCGGCTGGGCGCTCGCGCACGATCCGACGCTGCGCTTCGGGCTGTTCAGCTCGTACGCGGACGAGGTCGTGAGCCACGACTTCCTCTCGATGACCGGCGGCACCTTCCGCACGCTGCTGCTCGCCGAGTCGGGCGCGGTGCACGACGCCTTCCCCACCCGCTTCGAGCGCTACTTCATCGACGGCGTGCAGCACACCGCGCTGCTCGCGGGCTACTACGACGTCCGCGCCGCCGACGTGGGCCTGCCCGAGTGGACGCGGCGCATGATCGACGGCGAGGACGGCTGGGCCGACGCGCTCGCGCCGATCGAGTAGGGCCGCGCGCAGCGGCGACCCGTCCGCCCCGCGCGGGCGATCCGGCCTCGGGCCCGCCGATCGATCCCGCCGGGAGCGACGCGGCACGAGGCGCCTCGGGACGCGTCGCGCAGGCCGACCGCGCAAGCCCGGCGCGCGCGGCTACCGGGGCGGATCCACGACGCGGACCGTGCCGAGCACGTACGGCCGCGACCGGGGCACGCACACGGTGCGCAGGTCGCCGATCACGATCGCGTTCGCGGTGACGGACTGCCGATCGAACAGCACGGTCACCGCGCCGCCGGGCGCGGCCGTCACCTCGAGGTCGATCTCGACGCTCGGCGGCGTGTAGCCGTCGCCCTTCTCGACGCGGGCCGGCAGGACCAGGTGGACGCCGGCCGCGTCGTGCCACGCGCGCGCCCCGGGGCGCACGTTGGGCGTGCCCGTGTCCGCCACGACGCGCACCGAGCCCTCGACGACGCGCGCGCCCGGCCCGACGACCCAGTCGGTGGTCATGTCGGTGATGTAGTTGAGGCCCAGGTACGAGAGCGTCCCCGAGGGCGCGCTGTCGATGCGGACGGTGAAGCGACTGCCCGACGCCTGCACCTCGGGCAGCGTGACGACGGCGCTCCACGTCTGGCCGCCCGGCCCGCGCGAGCACTCGAGCGGCGCGCGCACGACCACCTCGTGCGCCATCGCGGCGGTGGTCACGAGCGAGGCGGAGGCGAGCGCCCCTGCCAGACGAAACGGTCGAAAGCCCGGTGCCATCGCTGGGCGCTCCCTCCGCGCGGCGGGGCGTGCGGGTCGCGTCACCGCGCCGAGCCGCCCCGTGGCATGTCGCCCAGCATACTCCTCCGAGCGGCGACGTTCGAGCGCCGCGACCCGGTCAGTACGCGTGGACGAGAGGGCGGACCTCGCTGCACGGCCGGCAGAGCGAGTTGGGGAGCCCGGAGTTTCTCCGGGTGCGCCCGGCGACGGCCTTGAAGACGGGGCCGCTCTTCTCCTCGTCGCACTGGATGCAAGGGTTCAGCGTGCCGTCCGGTAGCTGGTAGGGGCTCCCGAGCTCGGCGAGGCAGACCGCGAGGCACTGCTCCTTCGTGTGGACGGTGTCCCAGTACCAGGCCTCCGCGCACGGCCGCTCGAACCCGAGCTGCTCGAGGCAGGCGACGTTCGCCGCCTCGCCGCCGCCCTGGAGGCCGCACTCGCGCACCGGCGCGGCGAGGTCGTTCTCGCGCACGTACACGGCCAGGTTCGCGAGCGACGAGCAGGCCCCGCACCGACCGAAGTGCGTCGGCCTCGCGCCGGCCGCGAGGGCCTCGGCCTCGGTCGCGTACGTGACGAGATCGTACGGGCGCGGCGCCTGCCCCGCGCTGCCGCCGAGCACGACCCCGCACACGGTGCCCTCGGGGTCGGGCTTCGGCGCAGGCCCCGCGTAGGGATCGCCCGCGATCGGAGCGGTCGGCGTCGAGAGCGCGTAGCCCTCGACGAGCGCGCGCACGAACGCCGCGTCGTAGTCCGGGGGCGTGAAGTCCTTGCCGCCGCACGAGCAGGACGGCCGGCACAGGTCGGCGCCGACGCCCGTCTTCGCGTTCGGGCGCCCGAAGAGGCTCGCGCAGCCGTCGAGGGTCGCCCCCGCGTCGGCGCCCGCGGGCGAGGCCGCGCCGGGATCGGTCGAGCACGCGGCGACGACGACGGCGGCGAGCGTGGGGGCCGCGGTCGCGCCGATCCGGCGAACGATCGCGAGGATCACGAGGCGACCTCCTCGGCGTCGACCGGGATCGGCCTCGACGCGCGCGTGACGACCGCGGCGATCGCGAGGGCCACGATCGACCCGCCGGCGAGGATCAGCGCGGCGGCCGGCATGCCGTACACCTTCGGCAGCGACGCCGTGACGAGCCAGCCTCGCGCGTGCGCGATGGACACCAAGTTATAGCCGAAGTGCAGCGCGACCGGCGCGGCGAGGCCGCCCGACGCATGACGAGCCGCGCCGCACGCGAGGCCGAGGCAGGTCGCCGACACGACGCGCACGAGGCCCGCACCGCCCGGCACGCCGAGGTGCATCGCGCCGAACACGGCCGCGGAGCCGATCGTCGCGAAGCCGCCGTCGCGCAGCGATCGGAAGAGGGCGCGCGCCCCGCGGACGACGATCCCCTCGGAGAGGAGCTCGGCGGGCAGGCTGCGTGGCGCCTCGACCGCGGTCGGCCCGGGCGCGGTGAGCCGCCGCAGCGCGGACCAGACCGCGCCGCGAAACAGGAGCTCCTCGGTGAACGGCGCGAACAGCGTCGTCCACGCGAGCGTCAGCGCGAGGTCCCCCTCACGCACCGCGCGGCCGAACTGGCCGAGATCCTGGCGGGCAACGTCGGCGCCGCCGCGGCGCAGCTCCGCGAGCAGCGTCGGCAGCGCGATCGCGATCGCGACGCCGAAGGCCAGCACCCACACGATCGGCGCGGCCACCGCGGCCGCGGCCACCGCGCGCCCCTTCGCGCCCCGGAGCCCGAGCTCCGCGCGCGGGTCGTCGAGCAAGGCCCACGCGAGGCCGATCCCGAGGACCAGCGTGACCGTCTGCGCGAGCGGCAGGAACTCCTCGATCGTCAACTGCCGCGCGACCGCGGCCGGCAGGAGCAGCGCGCCGTAGTCGAGGGCGAGGCGCGTGACGACCACCCACGCGACGGCGAGGACGACGAGCTTCAACGGGGCGGATCGCATGCGGTGGCGAGCATACGCGCCGGGGCGGCTGCGGGCAGGGCGTTCGGGCGATCGACGCACGCCCCGCGCGTTGCAGCGGGGGGCGTCGGTTTCCGCCGAGGGTCGCGTCGAGTAAGCCCGCACAATGGCCGACCCGGCGATCGAAGCCCTCTCCGTGCCCGCGAACGCCCCCGCGCCCGACCCCGAGGCCGAGTGGATCGCGACGACGTACGCGAAGGACGAGCCGAACCTCACGGTGCGCGCCGTCGTCGTCGGCATGATCATCGGCGCCGTGATGTGCCTGTCGAACCTCTACGTCTTCTTCAAGACGGGCTGGAGCATGGGCGTCACTCTCACCGCGTGCATCCTCGCCTTCGGCGCCTTCCAGGGCCTCTCGGCGGTGGGCCTCGCCAAGCGCCCGCTCGGCGTGCTCGAGAACAACGCGCTCACGACCGTCGCCTCGGGCGCCGGCTACATGACCGGCGGCGGCAACATGGCCGCGTTCGGCGCGCTCCTCATGGTCACGAGCGCGCGCCCCGCAGCCGTGCCCATGATCGCGTGGTTCGGCGTCATCGCCGCGCTCGGCGTGTTCGCGGCGATCCCGATCAAGCGCCAGCTCATCAACAAGGAGGGCCTCGCCTTCCCGACGGGCACCGCGACGGCCGAGACGATCCGGTCGATGCACGACGCCGCGTCCGGGGGCGGCAAGGCGAAGGCGAGGGCGCTCGGCCTCGCGGCGCTCTTCGGCGCGACGGTCGCCTGGCTGCGCGACGCGATGCACCTCGTGCCCGGCACCGTGAGCCTGCCCGTGCTGCTCGGCGGCAAGCTCCTCAAGGACTGGACGATCGCCCTGAAGTCCGAGGTCGTGCTGCTCGGCGGCGGCGCGCTCATGAGCTTCCGCACCGGCTGGTCGCTGCTCACCGGCGGCCTGCTCACGTACGCGGTGCTCGCGCCGTCGCTCGTCGCGCAGGGGATCGTGAAGGAGGTCAGCTACAAGGCCATCGTCGCCTGGACGCTGTGGCCCGGCGCCGCGATCCTCGTCGCCTCGGGCGTCACCTCGTTCGCCTTCGACTACAAGAGCGTCGCGCGATCGTTCTCCGGGCTCGCGCGGGTCTTCCGCAAACACGACGGCGCCGAGGCGGGCATCACGGCCGTCGAGTGCCCGGAGTGGTGGTTCCCCGCCGGCTTCGTCGTGCTCGGCCCGATGGTCGTCGCGCTCATGGCGTGGCTCTTCCACATCCCGGTCTGGGCCGGCGCGATCGCGGTGCCGCTGTCCGTCCTCATGGGCTTCGTCGCGGCGCGCGTCACCGGCGAGACCGACGTCACGCCGACCAAGGCCCTCGGCCCGGTCACGCAGCTCCTCTACGGCGTGATGACCCCCGGCAACCTCGCCGGCAACATCATGTCCGCCAACGTCACGGGCGGCATCGGCCTGCACGCGGCCGACCTGCTCACCACGCTCAAGACCGGCTGGCTGCTCGGCGCGAAGCCGCGCCACCAGCTCTACGCGCAGCTCTTCGGCGTCGTCGCGGGCGCGCTCGTGGTCGTGCCCGCGTTCAGCCTCGTGATCCCCGATCCCGCCGCGCTCGGCAGCGAGGCCTGGCCGGCGCCCTCGTGCGTCGTGTGGGCGGGCGTCTCGAAGGCGTTCTCGGGCGGCATCGGGGCGCTGCACCCGTCGGCGAAGACCGCCGTCGCGGTCGGCCTCCTGCTCGGCGTCGCCCTCGCCGTCCTCGAGAAGCTCGCACCGAAGCGCTGGATCCCCTTTCTGCCCTCGCCGTCCGGCCTCGGCATCGCGATGGTGATCCCCGCGAGCAACTGCATCGCCATGTTCCTCGGCGCCAGCGTCGCGGCCCTCCTCCGCAGGTTCCGCCCGGCCGTCGCAAAGGAGTCCGTCGTGCCGATCGCCTCCGGGCTCATCGCGGGCGAGAGCCTGATGGGGATCGTCATCGCGATCCTCCTCGTGACGGGCCTCTTGCAGAAGTAGTCGCGAGGCTGGCGCTACTTGCGCACGGTCTTCTTGTAGATCCGGCCCGCCTCGTCGACGACCTCGAACCTGTCGGCGACCGACGAGAACGAGAGGGTCTCCTTGTCTCCGAGGCAGAGGAAGCCGCCATGGTCGAGGCTCTCCCAGAACAGCTCGAGCACCTTGTTCTGGAGGGCCTCGTCGAAGTAGATGAGGACGTTGCGGCAGAGGATGAGCTGCATCTCGCCGAACGACGTGTCCATCGCGAGGTTGTGCCGTGCGAACGTGATGCGACGCCGCAGATCCGGGTCCATGATCGCGGCCATGTAGCGAGCGAGGTAGTAGTCCGAAAGGGAGGCGTGGCCGCCCGCCTCGAGGTAGTTCGTGGCGCCCTTGCGCACGACCTCGAGCGAGTAGATCCCCGCCTTGCCCGTGTCGAGAGCTGGCTGGCTGATGTCGGTCGCGTACAGCATGCTGCGCTCGGCGATGCCGGCCTCACGCAGCAGGATCGCGTGCGAGTACACCTCTTCTCCCGTGGCGCAGCCGGCGTGCCAGACCTTGAAATGCGGCCAGCTGCGCAGCCTCGGGAACACCTTGGACACGAGCGCCGAGTAGAAGTGCGGGTCCCGAAAGAGGGCCGTCACCGACACCGAGAAGTACGGGACGAGGCTGCGGAAGAAGTCGGGCTCGCGCAGCACGCGCGCCGTCACGTCGGAGTACGTCGCGAGCCCCCGGTCGGCGAGAAAGTGCGAGGTGCGACGGGCGATGCTCGCCATCGCGTAGCCGCGGAAGTCATAGCCGTAACGCTGGTAGATGCCCTCGAGGAGCAGGTTGAGCTCGATCCGCTCGATCTCGCCGATCTCCGGGATGAGGCTCAACGGCAGAGCCAGACGCGGAGGAGCGAGATGAGGCGATCCTGGTCGACCGGCTTCGTGAGGTAGTCCGTCGCGCCGGCCTCCATGCACTTCTGGCGATCTTCCTTCATGGCCTTGGCAGTGAGCGCGATGACCGGCAGGTTGGCGAAGCGCTCCTGCTTGCGGAGATTCCGCGCCGTCTCGTAGCCGTCCATCACCGGCATCATCATGTCGAGCAGCACGAGGTCGACGTCCGGCTGCTCGTTGAGGACGTTGAGGGCCTGCTCGCCGTTCGCGGCCTTCAGCGGGTTGACGCCGTGGCTGGCGAGCAGCTTCGCCATCGCGAACATCGTGCGCATGTCGTCCTCGACGATGAGGATCTTCTTGCCGCGGAGCTGCTCGTCCGACTCGTAGAGGTGCCGGATCGTGCGGCGCTTCTCCTCGGGCAGGTCGTTGACCACGCGGTGGAGGAACAGCGCGACCTCGTCGATGAGGCGCTCCTGCGATCGCACGTCCTTGATGATGATCGAGTCGGCGTACTGCCGGAGCGAGAGCTCCTCGGCCGCGGTGAGCTCTCGGACCGTGTAGACGATCACCGGCGGCAAGATCGCCTTCTCGGCGGCCGCCGCCTTGAGCAGCTCGAGGCCTTGCATGTCGGGCAGGCCCAGGTCGAGCACCATGAGGTCGAAGCGCCTCGTGCGGAGGGCGGCGAGCGCCTCGACGCCCGTGGCGACCTCGTGCGCGTGCACGTTGCCGTTGCCGATGATGCGCACCGTCTCGCGCCGCATGATGGGGTCGTCCTCGACGACGAGCACGAGCTTCTCGGCCGTCGCGGAGGACTTCTCGATCGTGGCCAGGATCGAGTCGATGTCCTCCGCGCGCAGGGGCTTGTGCGCGTGCCCGATCGCCCCGATGCGCAGCCCCTCCATCGAGGCGTCCTCCGCCGAGACGATGTGGACGGGGATGTGCCGGGTGTCGACGTCCTGCTTCAGCGCCGTGAGCACGGCCCAGCCGTTCGTGTCCGGGAGGTTGAGGTCGAGCACCACGCCGTTCGGGCGGAAGCTCTTCGCCAGCGCGATGCCGTCGAGGCCGCTGACGGTCGCGATGCACTTGAACCCGCGCCGACGCACCTCCCCGACGAGGATGCGCGCGAACTTCACGTCGTCCTCGATGATGAGGATCGTCCGGTCGCTGTCCTCGATCGCGTTGCGGTCGTCGGGAACGCTCGCCTGCGGGGCGGCCGGCTCCGCGCGCGGAGCCGCCACCGTGGGCGCGACGCGCGGCGCCGACGGAGCCGCGTGACCCGACGCGAAGCCACCGCCGTTCGCGCCGGCCGAGGCGACCCCTTGCGGCCTCCGGGCGATGACGGAGGCAGGCTCGCCGTCCTTCGAATCGGGGCTCGGCTTGATGACCGGGATGTAGACGGTGAACGTCGACCCCTCGCCAGGCTTGCTCTCGAGCTGGATCTCGCCGCCGAGCAGCGCCGCGAGCTCGCGCGAGATCGAGAGCCCGAGCCCCGTGCCGCCGAAGCGTCGCCGGTCGCCAGAATCGGCCTGCTGGAAGGCCTCGAAGACGATCTTCTGCTTGTCGAGAGGGATGCCGATGCCGGTGTCCTTCACGCGGATCGCGATCGTGCCGTCCTTCTGGAGGCCGCTGCGCGAGAGGTTCACCCCCGCGCTGGCGAAGCCGAACGAGACGGTCACGCTGCCCTTCTCGGTGAACTTGAGCGCGTTGCCGACGAGGTTCTTGATCACCTGCCCGAGGCGGGTCGGGTCGGTCACGATCGTCGCGGGGCAGTCGTCGGCGACCTTGACCTCGAGCCCGAGGCCCTGGTTCTTCGCCATGTGGTCGAACTGGCGCGAGATGGCCCGTCCGATGTCCGCGATCTCGACCGTCTCGAGCCGGAGGTCCATCCGGCCGGCCTCGATCTTCGACAGGTCGAGGATCTCGTTGATGAGGTTGAGCAGGTCGTTGCCGCTCGCGAAGATGACGCCCGCCGACTCGCGCTGGTCGTCGTTCAGGTTGCCCTCGGGGTTGTCGCGCAGCGACCGCGCCAGCAGCAGCAAGCTGTTTAGCGGGGTCCGCAGCTCGTGCGACATGTTCGCGAGGAACTCGGACTTGTACTTGCTCGCGATGGCGAGCTCCTCGGCCTGGACCGTCATCTCGCGGCGGGCCTTCTCGATCTCGGCCTTCTGCCGCTCGAGCTCGACGTTGCGCCCCTCGAGCTCGGCGTTGGTGACCTCGAGCTCGCGCTGCTGCACCTTGAGCCGCGCCTCGGAGTCCATCGTCCGCTGCATCTGCGCCTCGAGCTCGGCGTTCGTCTGCTCGAGCTCGGTCTGCTGCGCCTTGAGCTCCTGGCTGGCGATCTCGAGCGCGCGGGTCTGCTCCTGGAGCTCCTCGTTGTTCGAGCGGAGCTCCTCCTGCTGCCGATTGAGCATCGACTGCGCGAGCGCGATCTCGAACGACGTCGCGATGACCGCGGCGACCTGGTCGAGGTACTGCTGCTCGATCGCCGTCAGGGGCGCGAGCGTGCCGAGCTCCATCACGCCGCGCAGCTCCGTCTTGAACATCAGCGGCACGACGGAGATGTTCCGCGGGGTGGCCTCACCGAGGCCCGAGACCACGCGGACGTAGTCCTCCGGCGCGTTCTGGAGGACGATCTGCTTGCGCTCGAGGGCCGCCTGCCCGACGAGCCCCTCGCCCAGGCGGAAGCGGCTCGAGAGGTTCTTCCTCTGCGTGTAGGCGTAGGAGCCGAAGAGCCGGAGGACCGGCCCCTCCGCGTCCACCTCGAGCGTGTAGAGCGCGCCGACCTTCGCGCCGAGGTGGTTGGCGACGGCCGTGAGGGCGATCGTCGCCAGGATCTGCGGGTCGCTCTGACCAAGGACGAGCTCGTTGAGCTTGCCAACGCCGCTCTTGAGCCAGTCGGTATCGCGCGCCTCTCGCGCGGCCAGGCGCAGCGCGCGGGTCATCTTCTGGAGCGCGAGCCCGAGCTCGTCCTTGTCGCTCCGAGGCGAGACGTCCACGTCGTAGTTGCCCGAGGCGATGACGTTCGCCTGGCTCGAAGCCGCCCGGAGGGTGCGGACCATCAGGTTGATGGTGGTGGCGAGCATGTCGCGGGCGCCCTTCGCCTCGACCTCGACCTCGAGGTCGCCCGACGCGATCCGCTCCGTCGCCTGCGCGACGCCCCGCAGCGACGCCGTCATCTTGCGCAGGGCGTGCCCGAGCCGGTCCTTGTCGCCGCGCGGCGTGACGTCGCCGGAATAGTCGCCGGACGCGACGATCTCGGCCTGGCTCGACGCGTCCCGCAGGGTGCGGACCATGAGGTTGATCGCGCTCGCGAGCACGTCGCGCGCCCCCTTCGACTCGACCTCGACCTCGAGATCGCCGGCCGCGACCCGCTCCGCAGCGCGCGCCATGTCGATGAGCGACGTCGTCATCCTGCGCAGCGCGTGGCCGAGCTCGTCCTTGTCGCCGAGCAGGACCACGTCGACGGCGTAGTCGCCGGCCGCGATCACGGTCGCCTGGCGGACCACTCCCTTGAGCGTCCGCACCGTCTGGTTGACCGACTCGGCGAGCTGGTCGCGCGTGCCTTTGGACGCAACCTGCACATCGAGGTCCCCGACGGCGACCGCGTCGAGCGCGCGCTTCACGCCCCTCATCGAGACGAGCGCGCCGCCGAACGCCTCCTCCACGTCGCCGAACTCGTCGTCGCGCGTGCGGACGACGTCGACCTCGAGGTCCCCGCGGGCGATCCCCTCGACGGCGAGCTTCAGCGAAGCGAGCGGCGTCGTGATGGATCCGATGAGCTGCGCGCCGATCACGCTGAAGAGGAGGAGGGCAAGCAGCAGCGTGCCGACGAGGACGTACGTCGACGCGGACCGCGACTCGGCGGCGTCGTCGGCCTCGGCCTTCGCGAGGAGGGTCTGCTGGTCGACGAGCCGCCCGCACGACTCGATGGTCTCGACGCCGACGTGCAGCGCCGACGCGGCGCGCTCGCGGGTCTTCGCGACGTCGCCCGAGGCGATCGCGGCCCAGATCTGCTCGTTGTCGGTCCGGAACGTGGCGTACCGGGTGCGGAACTCGCGCCAGAGGCGGGCCTCGTCGCCGATCATCGGCAGCGCCTCGTAGGCGACCGCCGCGCGCTCGACGTCGGCGAGGGCCATCTCGCGCTTCAGCCGGTCGACGGGGATCGCGTCCTGCGACTGCGCCTGCAGGTCGATGATCGCCGTACGCGTCCAGAGCTGCACGCTCACGATCGCGGTCGAGAGCCGGCCGAGCGCGGTCGCCGATGGGACCTGGTTGGTGCTCACGCGCTCGAGCGCGAGGTCCGCTCGCCTCCTCTCGCGGAAGCCGATGGCGGCGACGAACAGCACGACGAGGGCCATCGCCGCGAGCACCGCGAGCACCTTCGACTTGACGGACTTGAACATGGATCGAGCTTCCTGAAATGCGTCCGGTCGTGGCGACGGCGCGGGGAGGACGGATCGAGCGAGCGGAGGGTCAGCCGACCTGCATGTCGAGCCAGAGGGCGTCGAGCGCAGGCTCCGCCTCCTCGAACGCATCGACGAGCGTCGGGTCGAAGTGCCCGCCACGCCCCTGCCGGATGATCTTGGCGGTCACCTCGCGCGGCATCGCCGGCTTGTACGGGCGCG
The DNA here is from genome assembly GCA_903906315.1 of uncultured delta proteobacterium. GTDB lineage: Bacteria > Myxococcota_A > Polyangia > Polyangiales > Polyangiaceae > CAIVJW01. The sequence goes on from CAIVJW010000159.1 coordinate 25,568, forward strand.
CCGAGCGGATGGCGTCGTACACGTCCACGACCGCGACGAGCCGCGCGGCGAAGGGGATCGCCTCGCCGATCAGACCGGCCGGATAGCCGGATCCGTCCCACTTCTCGTGGTGGCTCCGCGCGATCTCCGCGCCCACGCGCACGAGCTCGTGGCGCGGGTAGCTGCGCAGCACCGCGTCGAGGGTCGCACCGCCGATCGCGGAGTGCGTCTTCATCACCTCGAACTCCTCGGGCGTGAGCTTGCCGGGCTTGAGCAGCACCGCGTCGGGGACGCCGACCTTGCCGATGTCGTGCAGCGCCGCGGCGCGCGACATGGTGCGGATGAAAGCCTCGTCGAACTTCGGGTCCCACTCCGGGCGCTTGCTCGCGGTGCGAGCCAGCACGTCGACCAGCGCCGCGATGCGCTCGACGTGCATGCCCGTGGTGTCGTCGCGGGACTCGGAGAGCTTCGCCATCGCTACGATCGTCGCGATCTGCGCCTCCGAGATCTCGCGCACCTGAGCGGCGACGCGGCGCTCGAGCTCGGCCTTCTGCACGCCGAGCTCGACCTCGAGGCGCCGGAGGTCGATGTGGGTCGCGACGCGCGCGAGCACCTCCTCGACGCTGAACGGCTTGGTGACGAAGTCGCGCCCACCCGCCCGAAACGCGCGAACCTTCGAGTTGGAGTCGCTGAGCGCGCTGATGAACAGCACCGGCACGCGACCTAGCTCCGGCTCGGCGGCGAGGGCCTCGCAGACCTCGAAGCCGTTCATGCCCGGCATGTCGACGTCGAGCATGATGAGGTCGGGCGGCTCGGCGCGGGCCATGCGGAGCGCCAGCTCGCCCCCCGGGGCCGCACGCACGCGGTAGCCGGCGCTCGACAACGTCCGGACGAGGAGCCTGAGGTTCTCGGGCGTGTCGTCGACCACCAGGATGCTGGCGTCCATGCGATCCTTCATCCTCGCTCCTCCACGCCGAGCACCTCGAAGAGGGTGGCGTACTCGAATGCATCCGCCAGGCGGCGGAGCTCCCGCGCGACCGCCGGGGCGGCCCCGTCGAGCGCATCCATCTCGCGTGAGATCTGCTCGGTGTACCCACCCTCGAGCGCAGCCACGAGCGCCTCGCGACGCTCCACGGGCAGCGCGGCGACGGCCGCACGATCGAGCAGCGTGGCGCCCGACGAGACCTGCTCGTGGCCGCCGCCGACGACCTCGAACCGGGCCGGCGTGAGGCGCGCGATCTCGCGGAACACGCTCGCCTCGCGCACCGGCTTGCCGACGAACCCGTCGACCCCGGCCGCCAGCGCCTGCTCCCGGTCCTGCTGGAGGGTGCTCGCCGACACGATGACGAACGGCACCGCGGCGCCGCCGGGGAGCTCCCGACTGCGCGCCATCACGTCGACCCCGCTGCCGTCCGGCAACCCCAGGTCGCAAAGCACGAGGTCACAGGCCTCCCTGGCGAAGGCCGCGACGCCGTCGGCCGCCGTGGACTCCGAGCGCACCTCGAGCCCCACCGCGTCCAGCATGCGCGTCAGCATCAGCCGGCTGTCGACGTCGTCCTCGACGACGAGGACCCTCACGCGCGGGGAATCGGACGAAAGGCCGACGACCAACGGCTCGCCCGCGCCGACCGCCTGGTCGTCGGTGAAGTCCGCCTCGAAGTCGAAGCGAAAGCTGCTGCCGACCCCGACCGTGGACGCGACGGCGACGTCGCCTCCCATGAGGCGCGCGAACCGCCGGCTCACGGCGAGCCCGAGGCCCGTGCCCGTGCGCGCGGCGTCGGGGGCCACCTGGACGAAGGGCTCGAAGATGTTCCCGATCTGGTCGTGCGGGATGCCGATCCCGGTGTCCTCGACGCAGATCGACAGCCGGCAGCGCCCCAGCGCGACCAGCACGACCGTCGCGGTCAACGTGACGGCGCCCCCCTGCGCGAACTTCATCGCATTGCCGAGCAGGTTGATGAGCACCTGGCGGACCTTGCCGGCGTCGAACTGGATCCGACGAGGCAGGTCGGGCGACCGCTCGACGCGGAAGGCCACGCTGCGCTCGGCCGCGCGCAGCCGGAACATCCGTTCCATGTCGGTGAGCACGTCACCGAAGTCGGCGACGGTGAGGTCGAGCGCGTCGGTGCCCGACTCGATCCGCGACATGTCGAGCACGTTGTTGATGATCGTGAGGAGGTGCTCGCCGCTGCGGTCGATCGTCTCGAGGTACTCCCGCTGCCGCGCCGAGAGCCCTGCCTCGCGCAGGAGCAGCTGCGTGTAGCCGAGCACCGCGTTCATCGGCGTCCGGATCTCGTGGCTCATCGCCGCGAGGAACTGGCTCTTGGCGCGGCTCTCGGCCTCGACGTGCGCGAGGCGCTCCTTCTCGGCGGTCGCGTCGGCGCGCCGGAGCGTGCCGAGGACCATGTCGGGCAGGAGCGCGAGCTGCTCGGGGAGGTCGTCGCGCAGGACGCCTTCCCGGCGCCAGGCGAACGCGACGAGTCCCGTCACGAGGCCCTCCTCCATCATCGGCAGCAGCAGAGCGGCGCGGACGCCCTGCTCGACCAGTCGATCCCGGTCGGCCGAGAGCGCATCGGGCACCGCCTCGATCCGAGCCAGCGCGACGCCCTCGCCGTTCGCGATGCCGGGGAGGGACCCGAGGTTCATCAGGTGGGTGAGCTGTCCCGGGCGACGCCCCTCGACGGCCGCGTGCCACTCCATCGCGCCGGCATTCGCGCTCGGCGCCAACGGCTCGGCCTGGCGGAGCCTCGCGCAGGCGTGGCTCGCGCCGACGAACTGCGCGACCTTGCCCAGCGTGGCCGACACGCCGGCTCGCCCCTCCACCGCGCTGCGCTGCGTGAGATCCTTCGACACCGCGCCGAGCAGCTTGCGGAAGCTGTTGCGACGGGCGAGCTGATCGGCCTTCGCCTCGAGGGCGTGCGTGCGCTCGTGCACGGAGGCCTGCAGCTCGGCGCGCATGCGCGCGAGCTCGAGGAACACCTTGACCTTGCCGCGCAGGATCACCGGGTCGACCGGCTTGACGAGGTAATCGACGGCGCCCGTCTCGTAGCCGCGGAAGCGGTGGGCCTCGTCGCCGTAGGCGGCGCTCACGAAGATGATCGGGAGCCCCGACGTCGACGGGTTGCCGAGCAGCAGCTCCGCGAGCTCGTAGCCGTCCATGCCGGGCATCTGGACGTCGACGAGCGCGAGCGCGAACTCGTGCTGCAGCGACAAGGCCAGGGCCTCGTCGCCGCTCATGGCCTTGATGATCTTCGCCGGCACGTCCTTGAGCGTCTGCTCGAGGGCGAACAGGTTGTGCTTCCTGTCGTCGACGATGAGGATCAGGATTTCGGCGGTCGGGGGCATTCGGCCTCGCGAGTCGATGCGGGAAACAAGCCTGCGGCGGGCGGCGCCCGTGCAACGGTCATGCCCGCTCGGTGGGCTACGGATCGGGGACTTCCTGAGGATCGGCCACCCGAGCCTGGGAGGCCGCTCGCGGGCACACGCACCCGCGCGGGGTGAGCGCACCCGCATACGACGCAACGCGCACGGTAGTACGGGACGCGACGGCTCGCGCGACTTATACCTGTGCGGCCTCGCAATGGATGATCGAACGACGGCCACGGGCGCCCCCCGCGCCCACACGCTGCTCATCGTGGACGACGTCCCCGCGAACGTCGCCTTGCTCGTGCATTCGCTCGGCGACCGCTACACGCTGCGCGTCGCCACCTCGGGCGAGCGAGCGCTGCACCTCTGCGCGAACGGGCCACCCCCCGACCTCGTCCTGCTCGACATCATGATGCCGGGCATCGACGGCCTGGAGGTCTGTCGTCGCCTCAAGGCGAGCCCGCGCACGGCAGGCGTGCCGGTGATCCTCGTGACGGCGCGCACGCAGCCGAACGACGAGGCCGCGGGCTTCGACGCGGGCGCGGTCGACTACGTGACGAAGCCGATCAGCCCCGTGGTCGTGCGCAAGCGCGTCGAGCTGCACCTCGAGCTGCGCGACGCGCGGCGCCGCTTGGAGCAGCTGAGCGGCCACTACTCGGCGTACCTGGCGCCCGAGCTCACGGAGAGCATCCGGCGAGGCGAGATCGGCCGTGCGATCGGCAGCCAGCGCAAGACGCTGAGCGTGCTCATGTCCGACATCCAGGGCTTCACGCGACGCACCGAGCAGCTCGGCCCCGAGGAGATGACGGCGCTGCTGAACGCCTACTTCGAGGACATGACGCGCATCGTGCGCAAGCACGGCGGCACGCTCGACAAGTTCATCGGCGACGCGATCCTGGTCTTCTTCGGCGATCCCACGACGCGCGGGGAGGCGGAGGACGCGCGCGCGTGCGTCGAGCTCGCGCTCGAGATGCAGGCGCGGCTGCCCGAGCTCAACGAGCGCTGGAAGCGGCTCGGCGCGGCCGAGGACCTGGCGGTGCGCATCGGCGTCTCGACCGGCGCGTGCACCGTGGGCAACTTCGGCAGCCCCGACCAGCTCTCGTACACGGTGCTCGGGACGCCCGTGAACCTGGCGGCGCGCCTCGAGGGACACTGCCCTCCCGGACGCGTGCTCGTCGCGGCCTCGACGGTCGAGCTCGTACATAGCCGGTTCACCTGGGAGGCGACGGAGCCTCTCTCCGTCAAGGGGCTGAGCCAGCCCGTGCACGCCTGGCTGCCGGTCGCGACGGACTGACCGCGCCGTTCAACCGCCGCGCGCGCGCCCGGGCGCCGCCGCGGCTCGGTCGAGGCGCACCACGAGGTCGAGGATCCCGTCGGGCGCGAGCACGCGGGCGGAGACCCCGGCGGCGACCGCGAGCTCCGGCATCCGCGGGAAGCTGGCCGTCCGCGGGTCCTGCGCGACGGTCAAGCCGCCGTGCGCGCGCACGCTCCCGAGCCCGGCCACGCCGTCCTCGTTCGCGCCGGAGAGGAGGATCGCGCACAGGCCGCGGCCGTACGCCCGCGCGGCGGACTCGAACAGCACGTCGATCGCGGGCCGACAGTAGTGGACCTTCGCGTCGATCGAGAGGGCGATCGTGCGCGCGCGCTCGACGAGCAGGTGGTAGTCCGCGGGCGCGACGTGCACGCGCCCGGCCGCGATCGGGGTCTTGTCGCGGGCTTCGGTCACCGGGACGCGCGACCTCGTGCCGAGGTGATCCGCGAGCTGCCCGCGGTCGCCTGCGTGGAGGTGCACGCAGATCAGGACGGGGAGCGAGAAGCTGGCCGGCAGCTCCGCGAGCAGCCCCACGACGATCTCGACCGCGCCGGCGGAGCCGCCGATCGCGATCGCCTCGCACGGCGCGTAGTCCGGCGTCACGGTCGCGCCACCCGCTTGAAGATGCCTGCGCGATCGTCGACCACCGCGAGCCCGAGCGCGGCGGGCTCGCAGCCGAGGTCCTCCTTCACTCCGAGGCACAGGAAGCCTCCGCGCACGAGGCTGTCGGCGAAGATCGCGACGGCGCGCGCGTGGAGCGCGCGGTCGAAGTACACGAGCAGATCGCGGCAGACGACGAGGTGCATCTCGCCGAGCGCGCCGTCGGCCGTCAGGTCGTGCTGCATGAACGAGATGGGGGTGCGGATCTCGGGCGCGACGATCGCGGCGCCGTAGCTGACGCGGTAGTAGTCCGAGAACGGGTGCGCGCCGCCCGCCTCGAGGTAGGCCTGCGTGAAGGCCCGGAGGCGATCGGTCGGGTAGATCCCCTCGCGCGCCTTCGCCAGCGCGACCTCGCTCGCGTCGGTCGCGTAGATCGTCGATCGCGCGCCAAGGCCCGCCTCCGCGAGCACGATGGACGTCGCGTACGCCTCCTCGCCGGCCCCGCAGCCGGCAACCCACGCCTTCACGCGCGGCCAGGTCTTGAGGGCCGGAATCACGCGCTCGCGCAGCGCCGAGTGGAACGCGGGGTCGCGGAACATCTCGCTCGGGCGGGCGCCGAGCGCCTCGATCGCGGCCGACGCGAAGACCTCGTCGCGGAGCACGCGGGGGATGAGGTCGGCGATCGAGGCCGCGCCCGCGGACTCGACGAGCTCGATCACGCGCCGCTCGAGCGAGGCCTGCGCGAACGAGCGAAAATCGCGTCCGTAGCGGCGACAGATGGCCTCCAGCAGGAGCGAGATCTCGATCGACGCGAGCGCTTCGCGCCCCGATCCCTGCCGCTCGTCGCGCGTGGCGGCCACGGAGGCAGCCTACCACCAGGGCGCGAGCCCTCGGGTGCGTGACGCGCGCACGCCGCGCGCTCGGGCCCGGCGCGGGGTCGGTCGCGGGGCCGCGATCAGCGCCCGCGACGGCGCATCGCGAGCTCGGCGCCCGTCATCTGGCCGTCCGGGATGACGATCACGGCGTTCTCCATGTCCTCGAGCGAGATGTCCCAGTCCTCGGTCGCCGCCTGCACGCACGCGAGCGCGAGCGCGCCCTCGTCGGCGGATTCCGCCGGCGACGCGCGGCGGCTCGACAGGAGCCCCAGGCGATCGAGGGCGGTGCGGAGCTGCCGGATGCCGGCGACCGCGATCTGGTGCTGGAAGCGGAGCGCGAACGGGCTCTGCGCGCCGAGCAGGCGCTCGAAGACCTCCCGCGAAAGCTCGAGCGCGACCGTGGGCGTGCGCGCGCGGACCGACGCCGATCGGGGCGCGCGGTCCACGAGCGCCATCTGCCCCACCATCGCGCCCGGGCCGAGCGTCGCGAGCACGCGGTCGCCGGCACCGAGCGCCTTGAAGACGTCGATCTCGCCGCGCACGATGACGAAGCACGACTGGCCCGTCGTGCCCTCGCGGCAGAGCAGGCCGCCCGCGGGGATCGACACCTCCTGCGCCACGCTCGCGAGGAGATCGAGCTCGGCATCGGGGTAGCCGCCGAGCGACGGGAGCGCCCGGAGCGCGCCGCCGTTCAACCGAGCCCCCGGAGCTTGTCGACGAGCCGGCGGAACGCGCCGCCCGCGCGCTGGGCCTCGGGCCCGGAGGACGGCGGCGCGGTCGGCGGAGCGCCGCGCACGCCGCCGTGGACCGACGGCACGGCGGAGCCGCCCCCGAGCTCGGCTTCGATCGTCCCGTTCACGTCGCGCAGGCGCTTCGTCACGTCGCGGATCACGGCGCCGACGACCGCGCTCGCGACCGCGGGCGCGACGGTGCGCAGCGCCTCCAGCGCGTCCCGGCGCAGCTCGTAGACGACCGTGCGGCCCTTCGCGACGACCGTCGCCGTGCGCGCGTACGGGTCGACGCAGGCCATCTCGCCGACGACCTCGCCCTCCGAGACGACCGCGACCGGCGCCTCGCCGCCGTCGAGCCGGCGGACCTGCACGCCGAGCACGCCGGTCGCGACGATGACCATCGTGTCGCCCGGGTCGCCCTGCCGGAAGAGCACCTCCGCGTCGGCGAGCGTGCGCGGCCGGAGCGCGCGCACGAGCAAGGCCGCGTCCGCGTCGCCAAGCCCGGCGAACATCGGCACTCGACGGACGGCTTCGATGGCCGAGGTAGGCTGCACGGCCGGAGCATCGCACGCTGCTCCGAGGCTGTCAGTGTGACGTTCCGGCGCGCGTGTCCCAGCCGTGCTAGCTAGCCAACAATCGTGAGCGATGTGCAGCGCACCCTACGTATCGCCCGGATCGCGGCCGTGGTCGCCGTGGTCGTCGGGCTCGCGCTCGCGCAGCGCTTCGGCGTCTTCCACGAGCTGGCCGAGCCGGCCCGCCTCGCCGACAAGCTCGTACGGCTCGGGCCGTGGGGGTGGGCCGCGTTCGTCGTCGCGTATGCCGCGCTCCAGCCCTTCGGCGTGCCGGGCACCGTGTTCGTGTTCGCGGCGCCCCTCATCTGGCCCTGGCCGACGGCGTTCGCGCTCTCGATGACCGGGACGATGGCCGCGAGCGTGGTCGGCTTCTCGTTCGCCCGCTTCGTCGCGCGCGACTGGCTGTCGAGCAAGGTCCCCGCCCGCTTCCGCCGCTTCGACGACGCGCTCGCGCGCCGGGCGTTCGCCACCGTGTTCTGGCTGCGGCTCGTCTTCTGGATGCCGCCCTTGCTCCACGCCTTCTTCGGCGTGTCGAGGGTGCCGTTCGCGACGCACTTCTGGGCGTCGCTCGCGGGCTACGCGCCGACGCTCTTGCTCGTGAGCTACTTCGGGGCGCGCCTCGCCTCCGCGCTGCGCGGCGCGGCGCCGTCCACGTGGGCGGCCATCGCCGCGGCGATGATCGCGGTCGTCGTGACCGCGTGGACCATCCGCCGATCGCTGGCGAGGCGCGCCCCGCCCGGTGACGTCAGCGCCGAGCCCGGCGACGCCTGAAGCGCGCCTCGAGCAGGGCGAGCGCGCCCGGCCTGTCCGGGCACCGCTCGACTCCAGATGCGCGGCGGCCCCGGCCGCGCGGATGCGCTACCCTCCCCGCCGCGCCCGACACGGCGGAGCGCCCCCTCCCCCACCGCACCACGAGGCCCGCATGAGCTTCCTCGGCAACGTCGTCTGGTTCGTCTTCGGCGGCTTCTTCGTGTGCCTCGGCTACGTGATCGGCGGCCTGGCCATGTGCCTCACGGTGGTCGGCATCCCGTTCGGGCTGCAGAACATCAAGCTCGGCTTCGCCTCGCTCGCGCCATTCGGCAAGCGGGTCGTCGAGGGGCCGAACGCGAACAGCCCGCTTCGCCTGATCTTCAACCTGATCTGGATGGTGCTCTTCGGCTGGGGGATCGCCCTCGCGCACCTGAGCTCCGCGATCTTCCTGGCCCTCACGATCGTGGGCATCCCGTTCGCGCTCCAGCACCTCAAGATGGTGCCGCTCGCGCTCTTGCCCTTCGGCCGCGAGCTCAGGTAGGTCGCACGTCCGGGCCGCGCGCGGCGCCGGCGCACCCCGCGCGTCGACCTCGACCGGCGTGCGCGCGCTCGCGCGACGCCCGGATTCGTCGTACCTTCCGGCCGAGGAGAAGACCTGATGAAGCGACTGACCGTGAGCGGCCGCGCGTGCGGCGAGACCTTGGCGATCCTCATCGCGATGGCGTGGGCCGACGGCAAGCTCGAGCCGGCCGAGAAGGACGGGATCCTGGGCGCGTCGAAGGTGTTCAACCTGACCCGCGAGACGCGCGAGAAGATCGAGAGCCTCGTCGAGGCCAAGGTCTCGATCGCGGAGCTCGACCTCGGCGAGCTGTCTGCGCGGGAGAAGGCGTTCGCGTTCGTCGCCGCGTCGTGGATGGCCGGCGTCGACGAGGAGGTCCACCCGAAGGAGGCCGAGGCCCTCCAGGAGCTCGCGCGCAGGCTCGGCCTCACGCAGGCGCAGGTCGACGAGCTGTCGGGCCTGTCGGAGAAGCTCGAGCCCCTGCCCGAGGGCACGCAAAACTGGTCCGAGCACATCACGGCCCTCTTCAAGGCCATCCCGGCGCGCCTCGAGGAGGAGCCGGAGACCGACTTCGAGGTCGTGTTCGAGTAGTGGTCCCGCACGATCCCCGAGGAGAATACGCACCGATGAAGTCGATGTTCCCGCGCGTGGCGCTCGCCGCCCTCGCGCTCGCCCTGACGCCCGCGGTCTTCGCCGCGCCCGCCGCCGCCCAGTCGATCGAGCTGCCGCGACCGAGCCCGAGCGGCAAGGTGACCCAGACCGTCGGGCTGACCGACATCACGATCGAGTACTCGAGCCCCGCCGTGAAGGGCCGCACGATCTTCGGCGGCGTGGTGCCGTGGGACGAGCTCTGGCGCACCGGCGCGAACGCGGCGACGAAGGTCACGTTCTCGAAGGACGTGACCATCGAAAGCACGAAGGTGCCCGCGGGCAGCTACTCGCTCTTCACGATCCCGGGCAAGGCGGCGTGGACGGTGATCCTCAACAAGAATGCCAATCAGGGCGGCACGCGCGAGTACAAGAAGGAGCTCGACGTGCTGCGGCTCTCGGTCGCTCCGAAGGCGATCGCCCGGCGCGAGCGCCTCGCGTTCCTCGTGGCCGACTTCGGTGACGAGGCGGCCAACCTCGACCTCGAGTGGGACACGACGCGCATCTCGATCCCGCTCAAGCTCGCGACGAACGACCAGGCGGCCGCCTCGATCAAGGGGCTGACCGACAGCGCGTGGCGCCCGTACAACGCGGCCGCGCGCTACCTCCTCGACGCGAAGAAGGACCTCGACCAGGCGATGAAGCTGGTCGATCACTCCCTCGGGCTGAAGGAGGACTGGTGGAACCTGTGGACCAAGGCGCAGCTCCTCCACGCCAAGGGCAAGAAGGCCGAGGCCCTCAAGCTGCTCGACAAGGTCGACGACCTCGGCAAGAAGGCCGACTACTACTTCGCGGCCGACGACGTGAAGAAGGCGCGCGTCGACTGGAAGAAATGAGCGGCTGACACAGCCCGGCTCTTCCGCGATCGCAATCGGGCAAGGTGCCGGGCCCCCGCTCGCGCTAGGTCGCTCTCGCGGTCGCGGACTCGCCGCGTCACTCGCCGAGCACGCGCCGGTAGTAGTCCTCGTAGCGCGTCACCATCGGCTCGCGCCGCCAGCGCGCGATCACGGCGGCGCGCGCCGCGCGGCCCATGCGGTCCGCGAGGGCCGGGTCGCCGCAGATCGCCGCCGCGCTCGCTGCCATCGCGGCGACGTCACCGACGGGGTGCAGGAAGCCCGTCTCGCCGTCGACGACGACCTCCGGCAGGCCGCCGACGCGCGAGGCGATGACGGGCACGCCGACCGCGAGCGCCTCGAGCGCGGCGAGGCCGAAGCTCTCGATCGCGCTCGGCAGGAGGAAGACGTCCGCGTGCTGGAGCACCGGGACGAGCTCGAGCTGCTTGCCGAGGAAGCAGACCGCATGCGCGAGGCCGAGATCGCGCACGAGGCCCTCTACGCGCGAGCGCTCGGGGCCGTCGCCGACGAGGAGCAGCAACGCGGGCACGGTGCGGCGCAGCTCGGCGAAGATGCGCACGACGTCGTCGACGCGCTTGACCGGGCGGAAGTTCGACACGTGCACGACGAGCGGCGGGCGGCGGCCGCCCGGGAGCTCCGTCTCGGCGCGCTCGAAGAGGTGCCCGAGCGCGCCCCAGCGCTTCTCCGCGGCGGGCTTGTAGGTGTCGGTGTCGACGAAATTGCCAATCACCTCGATCGGCTTCTCGTCGGGCACGCCGAGCAGCGTGCGCGTCGATCGGGCCAGATCCGCCGAAGGCGTGGTGACCCCGTCGCTCTGGACGATCGAGAAGCGCGTGAGGGCGAGGTACGAGGGGTCGTTGCCGACGAGCGTGACGTCGGTGCCGTGGAGGGTCGTGACGACCTTCGGGGCGCCGGGGCCGAGGATCTGCCTCGCGAGGTAGGCGCTCGTCGCGTGCGGCACCGCGTAGTGGACGTGGAACAGATCGAGCGGCTCGTGCTGCGCGAGCTCGACCATCTTCGAGGTGAGCGCGAGCGGGTAGAGGCCGTGATCGAAGAGCGGGTAGTCGCGGACCTCGACCTCGTGGAAGAACACGTTGTCGAGGAAGCGGTCGAGGCGGCGCGGCACCGCCGACGAGATGAAGTGCACGCGGTGGCCGCGGCGCGCGAGCTCCTGGCCGAGCTCGGTCGCGACGATGCCGCTGCCACCGAAGGTCGGGTAGCACGTGATGCCGATGCGGAGGCGGCGCGCGGCGCGGTCGGTCAAGGCAGCTCCCGGACGGTGGGGTCGAAGGGGACGATCGCGGCGAGGATCGCGTCGGTGAAGGCGCGGACGCCGCGCTCGGCAGCGTAGAACGGCCACGAGTAGAAGCGCTCCTGGGGCACGCCGCCGGGCGCGAGGGCGGCGCGCAGCCGGTCGACGCGGCCGGCTGCGACGAGGTCGCGGGCGGCGAGGTCGCGCCCGTAGCGGTCCGCGAGGCGGCTGGCGGCGCGGCGGATCGCGTCGCGGGTGCGGCGGGCGCGGCGCGCGAGGTTCGGGTCGATCCGGGCGGCCTCGGCCTCGAAGGCGTCGAGGCGCGGCATCGTCGGGCCGAGGAGATCGGCGAGCAGGGCGGCGGGCCGCTCGTGCGCCTCGGGCGGCGCGAGGCGCGCGAGCAGCTCGTCGCGCGGGCGTTCGAGATCGGCCGTCGTGAGCCCGATCGCCGCGAGCCGCGATCGCGCGCGGTCGTCGACGACGCGGAAGCGCGCGCGCGGAGCGACGAGCGGCGGCGCGAGGCCGAAGAGCGGGTAGAGCGGCGCGACCTCGGCGTAGTACGCGAGCTCGCCGGGGCCGCCGAGATACGCGGCCGTCGGCAGGAGCGCGTCCTCCACGATGGGGCGGAGCAGCGCCGACGTGCTGAACGAGAGCGGGTCGCGATCGAGCCGCGCGCAGATCGCCTCGAGGCCGACGTGCGCCGCGCCGTCCCCGAGGCGGAAGCCGCCGGGGGCGATCTCGGGTCGGAAGCGCGGGCCCTCGGGGCCGCCCTCGTGCACGAACGCGAGCGCGGCGCCGGGCCGCAAGCGCACTTGCTCGGCGAAGCCGGCGGCGCGGAGCGCGAGGCCCCGCGCGGCGAGGGCCGCGTCGATCGCGCGGGCCTCCACGAGGGACCGTCGGATCGTCGGGGCCGCGAGGCGCGCGACCGCGGCCTCGCGCGGGTCGACCACCACGAGCCCGTCGGCGGCGAAGATCGCCGCGATCAGGCCGCCGAACGCGTCGACGATCGACGCCCCCTCGCGGTACGACGCGCGCACGAGCGCGATCACCTCGCCGGCGTGCGGCAGGCCGGCGAGCGCGTCGCCGAGGTGCGCGACGAGATCGCCGATCTCGGGGCCGAGGCGCGCGTGCTTCACCGAGGCGCGGGGCGTCGCGCCCTCGTGCGCGAGGCGCAGCGTGACCGGCTCGCCGCCGCGCTGTGGCACGTGGCAGTGGTCGATCTCCGCGAGGTCGTGGTCCTCGCTCTGCAGCCAGAACACTGGCACGACGCGCACGCCGGCCTCGCGTTCGAGCGCGCGCGCCGCGACGACCGCGGCCGCGGCCTTGTAGACCGTGTACAGCGGACCGAGGAACAGGCCCGCCTGCTGGCCGGTGACGACGCAGGCCGTCCCGGGTCGAGCGAGCGCGTCGAGGTTCGCGCGTCGCGCGTCGCTCGGCGGGAGCGACGCATCGTACGCGAGGACCGCGTCGACGAGGCCGGGCGCCGCGCCGCGAGCGGCGGCCTCGCGCGTGCGACGCGCCCGCGCCGCGGGGTCGAGGAACGCGGGAGGCAGGAAGGCCGACGCGCGAGGGTCACCGGCGAGGTACGAGGGCGAGAACGAGGCAGGCATCCGGGGCCCGGAGGATACGCCGCCGGTCGCTTCGAGGCCGGCCGCGCGCGACGAATGCCCCGCGGCGCGCCACTTCGCGCTCGCGTTGCCCGGGGAGCGCCGCGGTCCCGACGAGCCGACTCGCCGACCGGTCGACCGGACCGGGGCCGATCCCGTCGCCGGCGAGCGCTTGCCCGAGCTCGCCGTCGAGGCCGTCGCGCCGACGTCGCCGTACGTGGCCCTGTGGCTCGCCCTCGTTCGGGTGGAGCCGCGCGACGAGCGGCGGCTGCGCGCACGCCCCCATGGAACGAGCGAAGCCTCGAGCCACGCGCCGGTTGGGGCGGCCGCTCGAGGCTTCGAAGGCGGCGGCGCCGCCGACCCGGTCAGCCCGCGAAGGCCTTCGCCAGCTTCTCGAGGGCCTTCGACCCCTTGGCCGGGACGTCCTTGATCTTGGCAACCCACTCGTTCGCCTTGGTGACGAAGCCGTCGGCGATCTCCTTGGCACCCTTGAGGTCGGCCTCGGCGCTCGCCTTGACCTCGGGCTTCGAGAACGGGCTGCTGATCGACAGCTGCGCGCTCGCCGCGACCTTCGTCGCGAGCACGGGCACCTTGACGATCGCGTCGGCGACCTTCGCCGAGAGGGACTGGACCTTCTCCGGCATCGTCTTGATCCCGTTGACGCAGGCCTTCAGCTTGTCGAAGGCGGCGGTGATCTTGCCCTTCACCTCGACGTCGACCTCGCCGAGCGTGCCGAAGTCGACGCTGCCCGTGTCGACGAGGCTCTTGGCCATCGCCATGATCTTCTTCGAGTCGATCGATGCCGAGCCCTTGGCCGAGCCCTTGAGGTCCGCCGAGAGGCCCGTGACGCCGTCGATGGCCGCGTCGAGATCGTCGAGCGGCTTCAGGAGCCCATCGACGTCGGCCTGGAGGCCGAGGGAGATGGCCTTGAGCTGATCCATCGGCGACCCCTCGGCGTCGCTGGCGGACTTCGCGTCGCCTTCGGCGCCGCCGCAGGCAGGGGTGAAGGCGACGAGACCGAGGCAGAGGGCGGTGAGCACCGTGAAACGCTTCATTGGAACGTGACCTTTCCCGATTGTATGGTTCGTCGCAGCTCGTATTGCGCGCCCAAGCCGAACGCAACACCTTTCCGAGCCCCTCGAGGCCGTGCGCGCTACGAAGGCCGCGCGGCGCACCACCTCGCGCTCGCGTTGCCCAGGAGCACCCCCGTCCCGATGAGCCGACTCGCCCAAGCCGCCGCCCTCCTCGCCCTCTCGCTCGCCGGGGCGAGCGCGTCCGCCGCGCCGCCCCGCCAGCCGGGCGCCGGCGAGCTCGCGCGCGCGCTCGACCGCCTGCTCGTCGTGGGCAACGTGCTCTACGTCGCGGCCCACCCCGACGACGAGAACACGCGCCTGCTCGCGTACCTGCAGAACGAGCGCCTCGTGCGCACGGCCTACCTCTCGCTCACGCGCGGCGACGGCGGGCAGAACCTGATCGGCCCCGAGCAGGGCCCGCTCCTCGGCCTCATCCGCACGCAGGAGCTCCTCGCCGCGCGCGCCGTCGACGGCGCCGAGCAGCTCTTCACCCGCGCGCGCGATTTCGGCTACTCGAAGACGCCCGAGGAGACGCTCTCGATCTGGGGCAAGGACGAGGTGCTCGGCGACGTGGTCTGGGCGATCCGCAGCTTCAAGCCCGACCTCGTCATCACGCGCTTCCCGACCGGCGGAATCGAGACGCACGGCCACCACACCGCGTCGGCCCTCCTCGCCGAGGCCGCGTTCCGCGCGGCGGGCGACGCGAAGGCGTACCCCGAGCAGCTCGCCTGGACCTCGCCGTGGCAACCGCGCGCGATCGTGTGGAACAAGTCGCAGTTCTTCATCAAGCCGGGCGAGGACCTGTCGAGCTTCCTCAAGGTCGACGTCGGCGCCTACAGCCCTCACCTCGGCGTCTCCTACGGCGAGCTGGCCGCGACGAGCCGCAGCATGCACAAGAGCCAGGGCTTCGGCGCGGCAGCGCAGCGGGGGCCGGCGCTCGAGTACTTCAAGGCCGTCGTCGGCGACACGCCCGAGCACAGCCTCTTCGAGACCGTCGACCTCTCGTGGCGCCGCGTCCCCGGATCGGCGCGCCTCGTCGGGATGCTCGAGCGCGCGCGCGCCGACTTCCGGCCCGAGCGCCCCGAGGCCGCGATCGGCGCGCTCCTCGACGCGCGCGACGAGCTCGCGAGGCTGCCCGACAACCCGTGGAAGGGGCCTAAATCCGCCGAGCTCCGCGACGCCATCGTGGCGTGCGCGGGCGGGTTCTTCGAGGCCGTCGCGGCCGACTACCAGACGACGCCGGGCGCGAGCCTCGGCGTGAAGGTGACCGCGCTGAACCGCTCGTCGACTCCGATCACGCTGCGGTCGGTCCGCTGGCCGGACGGCACCGTCACCGAGGTTGGCAAGGCGCTCGCGCCGAACGGCGCCGTCGAGGCGGAGCGGGCGATCACCATCGCGAAGGACGCCCAGCCGTCATCACCTCATTGGCTGTCGAAGCCGCCCTCGCGCGGGCTCTACGCCATCGAGGATCGCCGCCTCGCGAGCGCACCCGAAGCGCCGCCGCTCGAGGTCGAGCTCGTGCTCGCGTTCGGCGACCGCACGCTGTCGATCCGCCGACCGATCGGCTGGAAGTGGACCGATCCGGTCGCCGGCGAGCGCTACCGACCGCTCGAGATCGCGCCCGCCGTGCTGGTCAATCCGGCCGACCGCGCGCTCGTCTTTCCGGACGGCGCCCCGAAGACGATCACCGTCGTCGTGCGGGCCGCGGGCCCCGGCGCAGGCGGCACCGTGAAGCTCGAGCTGCCCGAGGGCTTCTCCGCCGAGCCGGCGACGTCGCCCTTCCAGCTCGCCCGGAAGGGCGACGAGGCCCGCGTGGCCTTCCGCGTCACGCCGCCGGCGCGCGCCGACCGCGCCGGCGTCCGCGGCACGCTGCGCGCCGTCGCCGAGAGCGGAGGCCAGCGCTTCACGCGCGGGATCGAGCGCCTCGATCACGCCCACATCCCCATCCAGACGATCTTCCCCGAGGCCGAGGTCAGCCTCGCGCGCTTCGACCTCGCGCGCAGCCGCGCGCCGATTGGCTACATCGCCGGCGCTGGCGACGAGGTCCCGGCCGCGCTGCGGCGCGTGGGCTACGAGGTCACGACGCTGACCGACGAGGATCTCGACACGCGGCCGCTCGAGCGCTTCGGCGCGATCGTCGTCGGCGTCCGCGCCTACAACGTCAACGCGAAGATGCCCGCGCACCACGGGCGCCTGATGGACTACGTGGCGGGCGGCGGCACCGTCGTCGCCCAGTACGCGACGAGCAACCGCATCAGCAAGGCGCCCACCGAGATCGGCCCGTTCCCGTTCGAGATCTCGCAGGAGCGCGTGACCGACGAGAGCGCCAAGGTCGGCTTCGATCTCCCCTCGCACGCCGTGCTCAAGACCCCGAACGCGATCGTCGACTCCGACTTCGACGGCTGGGTGCAGGAGCGAGGGCTCTACTTCGCGGGCACCTGGGACGAACGCTACGCCGCGCCGCTCGCGATGCACGACCCCGGCGAGCCCGCGCGCAAGGGCAGCCTTCTCGTCGCGCGCCACGGCAAGGGAACGTTCATCTACACCGGCCTCGCGTTCTTCCGGCAGCTCCCGGCCGGCGTCCCCGGCGCCTACCGCCTCTTCGCGAACCTGCTGGCACATGGCAAATCCGGCCGCTGACGCGCCGCGCGCGGCGGGCGAGGGCGAGGCGCCGCCCGCCCCGTTCCGCTCGTGGCGCGAGCTCTACGCGATGGTGATCGCGAGCCTCGCCCTCGTCGTCGTCGTGCTCGCGGCGCTGACGCGGGCCTACCGCTAGCCGTGCGCGCCCTCGACTGGGTCGTGCTCGTCGGCACCCTCGCCGCGATCGTCGCCTACGGCGCCTGGAAGAGCCGGCAGGTCAACGACGCCGAGGCGTGGCTGCGCGGCGGGCGCGATCTCCGCTGGTGGACGATCGGCCTGTCGATCATGGCGACGCAGGCGAGCGCCGTCACGTTCCTGTCGACGCCCGGCCAGGCCTACGAGGACGGCATGGGCTTCGTGCAGTTCTACTTCGGGCTGCCCGTCGCGATGGTGATCCTGTCGGCGACGATCGTGCCCATCTACTACCGGCTCAAGGTCTACACGGCCTACGAGTACCTGGAGGGTCGCTTCGACCGGAAGACGCGGCTGCTCACTGCGCTGCTCTTCCTCGTGCAGCGCGGCCTCGGAGCGGGCCTGTCCATCTACGCGCCGGCGATCATCGTGTCGACCGTGCTCGGCTGGCCCGTCGGGTGGACGACGCTGGTGATTGGCACGATCGTCGTCGGGATCACGGTGTCCGGCGGGACGAAGGTGGTCAGTCAGACGCAGACCTGGCAGATGGCCGTGATGCTCGGCGGGATGGCGCTCGCGCTCGTCCTCGTGATCCGGGCGCTGCCTGCCGAGGTCTCGACGGGGCAGGCCGTGCGCGTCGCGGGCGCGCTCGGCAAGCTGAACCTGGTCGACTTCTCGCCGCGCCTCGACACCCGCTACACGTTCTGGTCGGGCATGACGGGCGGCCTCTTCGTGGCCCTCGCGTACTTCGGCACCGACCAGTCGCAGGTGCAGCGCTACCTGTCGGGCGGCACGCTCGCCGAGAGCCGCCTCGGCCTCCTGATGAACGGGCTCGTGAAGATCCCGATGCAGCTCTTCATCCTGTTCGTCGGGCTGATGGTCTTCGTCTTCTACCAGTTCCACGAGCCGCCCCTCTTCTTCCAGCGCGCGACGGTCGAGCGCGTGTACGCCACGCCCGCGGGCGCCGAGCTCCGCGCGCTCGAGGTCGACCACGCGCGCGTCTTCGCCGAGAAGCGCGGCGCGCTCGAGCGCCTCGTGGCCGCGTCGCGGCGGGGCGACGCCGACGCCGAGGCGCGCGCCAAGACCGAAGCGCAGGCCGCCGACGGCGAGGACCGCGCGCTGCGGGGCAAGGCCAGGGCGGTGATCGCGCGCGCCGTCCCGGGCGCCGAGACGAAGGACGCGGACTACGTGTTCATCACGTACGTCACGCGCCACCTGCCGACCGGCGTCGTCGGGCTGCTCATCGCCGTCATCCTGTGCGCCGCGATCTCCTCGACCGCGAGCGCCCTCAACGCGCTTGGATCGACCACCGTGGTCGACTTCTACAAGACGACCGTGCGGCCCGCCGCGAGCGATCGGCACTACCTCGTCGCCGCCAAGCTCTTCACCGTCGTGTGGGGCGCTATCGCGATGGCCTTCGCCGCGTTCGCCGCGCAGCTCGACAACCTGATCCAGGCCGTGAACATCCTCGGATCGGTCTTCTACGGGCCCACGCTCGGCGTGTTCCTCGTCGGCTTCTTCCTCCCGCGCGTGCGTGGCACGCCCGTCTTCTGGGCCGCCATCGCCGCGCAGGGCGCGGTGTTCGCCGTGTTCGCCCTGAGCTCGATCGGCTTCCTTTGGTACAACGTCATCGGCTGCGCGATCGTGGTCGTGCTGGCTCTCGCGCTCGACGCGGCGGCGCCTCGGGCGGCCGAAACCGCGTGAGGCCGTCCGCGGGGTCGCGGCAAGGGTCGGCGATCCCCCGAGGCGTTCAAGGCGCCGCTGCCGGGGCCTGCGCGAGGCGCGCGCGCGTCTGGCAGGCGGCCGCGTCGCCCCGATCGCAGGCGCGCGCGAGGAGCGGCAGCGCCTCGGCGGTCTCGCCGGCCTGGAGGTGGATCCACGCGGCGCGCGCCGGCGGGATCGGATCGGTCGGCGCCGCGTCGACGAGCGGCCGGTAGGCCTCGAGCGCGCGCGCGGTGTCGCCGCCGACGAACAGGCAGTGCGCCTCGAGCAGGTCGGATCGGAGCTTCATGCTCCGCTGGCGCGTCAGCCACCGCGCGCGCCGGACCTCGGGCAGCGCCTCCGGGCAGCGCCCCGCGCGGGCGAGGACCGTGGCCACGTTGAAGTGGACGAAGCCGAAGCGGTTCGCGGTGCGCGTCATCACCGGGTGCGCGAAGATCGCGTCGGGGATCTCGGGCTCGAGCTCGATCACCCGGGCGTTGAGCGCGTCCGGGCTCTGCCACGCCTCGTTGGCGAAGAGCGTTCCGATCACGCCGGCCGTCACGATCGCTCCCACCGCCACGCCGAGGCCGGCTACGGCGCCGCCGCGCCCGCGTGACGCTGCGGCCGCGCGCATCGCCCGGCGCAGCGCGAGGGCGAGGACGACCGCGAGCGCGATGGACGGGAGGAAGGCGTAATGCCCTTTGACGAAGTGGTCGAGCGGCAAGACGCCCGACACCGGCGCGAGCGTGACGAGGGCGAGGCCGACGGCCGCGCGCTCGCGACCGAAGCGGCGCGGCCCCGCGAGCGCGAAGCCGGCGAGCGCGACGACGAGGGCGAGGCTCGCCCAGCCGGTCGCGTCGCGCGCGTCGAGGACCGGGAGGAACGGCGGCACGTACGAGAGGTCCGTCGGCGCGAAGAGCTTGACGAGGTACCAGGCGACGGTCTTCGCCATCGTCAGCGCCGTGGCGATCGGCGACAGGAGCTCCCAGAGGTCCTGCTTGTGCGAGAGGACGCCGCCGAGCGCGAGCCGGCGGGCGACGAGGTACGCCGCCGAGACGCCGACGACGGCCGCGGCGAAGCGCACGAGGGGCGCGCGCGCAACGCGCCGCGACGGCCAGAGCACGACGGCGAGCGCGATGGGCAACGTGACGGCCGCCTCGAGCGTCAGCAGGCCGCCCGCGTAGCAGCCGAGCGCGACCGCGAGATCGCGACCGCGCGCCCGACCGCGCGCGGCGTCGCGCCGGAACCGCAGGGCCGCGACGAGGGCGCCCACGTAGAACGCCGCGCACAGCACGGTGCTGCGCGCGGAGACGTAGCTCGTCGCGTGCGCGTGGATGGGGTGTGCGGCGAACACGAGGGCCGCGCCGATCGCTGCGAAGGGAGATCGGGTGACGGCCCGCGCGAGCGCGAACACGAGCGCGCACGCGACGATGTAGAGGAGCGTGCTCGTGAGGTGGAAGCCGAGCGACCTCGGCCCCCACACCGCGAAGTCGAGCGCGTCGGTCAGGACGAGGAGCGGCCGGTAGTAGCTGCCGGCGTCCGCGTCGCCACCGACCCACCAGTAGCCGCGCGTGAACGCGGTCACGAGGACGTCGGGGCGCCGGATCGCCGGGTTTTCGACGATGAACTGGAGGTCGCCGGCGACGAACTCGGCGTCGAGGACGTTCGCCGACCCGATCCCGCAGACGAGGGCGATAGCCAGCGTCGCGAGGACCCCGAAGCGGCGCCGCGCCCAGGCCGGAAGCACGCGGCCGACGATCGCGAGGGTGCGCCGACGGTCCGCTGCGCTCGCGGCGCCCGCGCGCGCGGTCACGCCGGGACTCCGATCGAACCGGCGCGCATCCGCCGCAGGCTAGGTGACAGCGCGGCGCGGTCGCAAGCCGTGCGCCAGAGCCGCGTCGGACGACGCGCGAGGGAGCCGTTGCGCGACGCTCGACCCGACACATCCTTGTAGGACGATGGGTGAGGAGGGCGGATATGAAGCACCTAGACCGAAGCAAGCCCGCTCCGCTGTTGTATCTGCTGGCTCGGCGCCACGCGCGGCATGACGGCGCCGCCAGACGGGAGCCCGACGTCGGCGCGGATGCGCCCCCGCCGGCAGCGCCCGCGCCTCCCGCGGTCGACGGCGTGCCCACGATGTGGAGCTTGTCGGAGCTCGTCGAGGTCGAGGGACCGCTCGACGACTCGGAGATCGAGATCGAGCCGGAATTCGAGCTGGAGGTCGAGCCGGAGATCGAAGCGGCGAGCGAGCCCGAGCCCCAGAGTGAGCCCGAGCCCGAGACGACGCGGGTCGACACGCGGGAGCGCGACGAGCGCCTGGACGACCTTCGCCAGATCGAGTCGATCGCTCCACCTCCGCTCGCTCACGGGCTCCCGCCCGGCGCGGAATCGGTCGGCGCGATCGGCGGCCAGGTCTTCCCGAGCTCGCTCCCGCCCGGGCCGATGATCGTCCCGATCCTCGGCCGCGACTCGTATCCGCCGCCGCTGTCCGAGCCACCGCCGGAGCCCGACGACGTCGCGATCGACCTCCGTGCGTTCGAGCCGAGGTCCTACCGCCTCGCGCGCGTGGTGGGCCCGATCATCGCCGCGCTCGCGGTCGCTGCCGGCGCGCTGGTGGTCGCTCGCGGCGGCCTCGACCGGAGCGATCCGACGCCGGCGGCCCCCGCCGCGGCGAGCTTCGGCGATCGCCTCGGCGAGGTCGCGCGTCACGGCGCGCCGGTCGCGCTGCGGCCGCCCGATGTGGCGTCGACCGAGGTCGCAGCGGCGCCCGCGATCGCCGTGCGGCCCGCCGCCCCGGCGCCGATGGCCGGGGCCGCGCAAGAGGTCCGCACGACGAAGGCCCTGGTCCCGGTCGCTGCACCGACCCGCGACCTCGCCGCGCGCGCGCCGGATCCCGTCGCCCCCACGCCGAAGCCCCCCGCTCCGCCGTCGCTCGACCCGAACTACGCGCCGCCCACGGCGACGCCCTCCGGCGACCTCGAGGCGGCCATGAGCACAGCCGCCCCCGCCGCAGCCGCCGCCGAGGGCCCGGGCTTCGACGCGACCGCCGCTGCACGCGCGATCGCCGACGCCGAGCTCCGCGCCGGCCACTGCGCGTCGGCGTTCGAGGACCGCCAGGGCGCCATCGGCGGCGAGGTCGCGGTCACGTTCGCCCCCTCCGGCCGCGCGACCAACGCGGTCGTGACCGGATCTCGCTTCTCGGGCCGCCTCGAGGGGAGCTGCGTCGCGCGCGTCTTCCGCGAGGCGCGGGTGCCGGCGTTCAGCGGCGAGGCCGTCACGGTGAGGCGCCGCATCCAGCTGCGTTGAGGGTCGCCAGGTCCGACCCCGCGGTCGGTCGAGCCCGGCGCGGAATGCCCCCGTTGCGCGGCCGCGCCTCACCGTCGACCGCGGCGCGCCGCCGGTCGAGTAGGCTCCGCGCATGTCGCTCCCGTTCAACGTCACCGCCGTGGACCGCGCGTCTCGCGCGCGACGCGGGACCCTCACCACGGCGCACGGGGTCGTCGACACGCCGGCGTTCATGACCGTCGGCACGCGCGCCACGGTCACGGGCCTCACGCCCGACGACCTCGCGAGCGTGGGCGCGCAGGTCCTGCTCGCGAACACCTACCACCTCATGCTTCGCCCCGGGATCGAGCTCTTCCGGCGCGTCGGCGGCATCCACGCCTTCATGGGCTGGCGCGGCCCCATCCTCACCGACTCGGGCGGCTTCCAGATCTTCTCGCTCTCGTCGGACCGCACGATCACCGAGCGCGGCGCGCGCTTCCGCAGCTACGTCGACCAGCGCGTGCACCTGCTCTCGCCCGAGAAGTCCATCGAGATGCAGGCCGCGATCGGCTCGGACATCATGATGGTGCTCGACGTCTGCCTCGACTCGACCTCGGACGCCGCGACGACCCGCGCGGCCATGGATCGCACGCACCGGTGGGCCGTCCGCAGCCTCGCCGCGCGCCCCGACGGAAAGCAGGCGCTCTTCGCCATCGTGCAAGGCGGCCTGATCCCGGCCCTGCGAGAGGAGTCGGCGGCGTTCCTCACGCAGCACCCGTTCGACGGCTTCGCGATCGGCGGGCTGGCCGTCGGCGACACCCGCAGCGAGCGCGAGGACGTCATCGCCCTGTCGGCCGAGCTGCTCCCGGCCACGCGCCCGCGCTACCTGATGGGCGTCGGGACGCCGCCCGACCTGCTGCACGCCATCCTCGCCGGCGTCGACCTGTTCGACTGCATCCTGCCCACGCACCTCGGCTGGCAAGGCACCGCCTTCACCTCCGCCGGCCGCGTGAAGATCACCCGCGCCGACAACGCGCGCGCCGACGTGTCGCTCGACGACGACTGCTCGTGCGCCACGTGCCGCGGCTTCAGCCGAGCGTACCTGCACCACCTGTTCAAGTGCGGCGAGCCGCTCGGTCGGCGACTCCTCTCGATGCACAATCTCCATCACTACCAGGCGATCATGAGCGGCGCGCGGCGCGCGATCGAAGAGGGCACCTACGCCCACTGGGCGAAGGCCAAGCTCGAGGCGATCGACCGCCACGAGCACGCGCAGGGCCCGGACGCGCGCAGGCCGGGGCGACGTCGGCCCACGGAGGCGCCCGAGGACGCGGGCGAGTGCCTCGAGTGAACGACGACGCGCTCGACTGCGAGGTCGTGACGACGCGCCTGGGCGCGCGCGCGGTCCGCGATCGCCTGACCGGCGAGCTGATGCACCCGGTCGTCGGCCCGATCGTCGAGGCCGAGCGGCTCTACGTCGCGCCCTCGCGTCTCCGCGGTCGGCTCGCCGAGCCGGATCCCAGGCCGCTCGTGCTGCTCGACGTGGGCCTCGGCGCGGGGTCGAACGCGATCGGCGCGTGGAAGGCGTCGGCGGATCGGGCGGGCGGCCGCGTGCTCGAGATCGTGAGCTTCGACCGCAGCCTCGGCGCGATCGCCCTCGCCGTCGACGACGCCAACGCCGCCGACTTCGGCTTCGACGGGGCGAGCCGCGCGGCCGCCCTGGCCGTGATCGATCGGCGCTTCCACGACGCAGGCCACGCGCGCTGGCGGTACGTCGACGGCGCGTTGCCCGGGACGCTCTCCTCCGTCGACGACGCCGCCGCCGACCTCGTCTTCTGGGACCCGTTCTCGCCGCGCGCCAACCCCGACCTCTGGACGGTGCGATCCTTCGCCGCGCTCCTCCGGGTCTGCCGCGCGGGCGCGACCGTGCACACCTACAGCGGCGCGACCGCGACGCGATCGGCGATGCTGCTCGCGGGCTTCGCGGTCGGCCTCGGCGCGCCGACGGGCGACAACAAGTGGGCGACCATCGGCGCGGTCGACGCGACGGATCTCGCGACGCCGCTCGACGGGCGCTGGATCGATCGGCTCGGGCGATCGCACGCGGCCTTCCCGTGCGACGCGCCGGCCGACGCGATCGACCGCATCCGATCCGCGCCCCAGTTTCGCTGAGCCGCGCGCGCCCCGTGCGCTGCCGCCCGGCGCCCGCTCGATCCTCGATGGTCCGCGCAGCGCGCGTGACCGAGCGGTCGATCCTGTGGATGATGGATCGACCAACCCGAGGAGTGGCGGCCGAGAAGGGCGGGAACGCGGTCCTCTCGGTGAACCCCCACCTCCTCATCCTGGTCGAGGGCGTCGAGAACGCGGACGGCACCGGGTACTGGTGGGGCGGCAACCTGCACGCGGCGGGCGCCAAGCCGGTCACGCTCAGTGTGCCGAGTCGCCGCCGGCGCCGGCGTCGCTCCCGCAGGCTCACGACGCGCGCTACTGGCGCGCTTGGGCGGACGTGCACCCCTTTCCGCTCGATCGGCCCTCCCGTCCGCGAGCGGGCGAGTGGCGCCAGCCGGCCGCGCCCGGGGCGGTGGGCGGCCCCGCTTCGGTCGACGAGGAGACCCGGTACGTGCCTCTCTACGGGGCCTGCGCCGCGGAGCCGACGTCGGTCGAGGGCGCCGAAGCGCGCGCGCTCGCGTGGCTCGCGGTCGCCGAGGGGCACCGCTGGCGTGACGAGGCGGCGGGACCGTTCGCCACGCTGCGCACCCTCGAGGCGCTCCGACGGGCGATCGACGCGGCGGCGCCCTCGCCGAAGGGGGCGGCGATGCGCCAGGCGCGGCTCGAGCTCGGCGAGGCGCTGGCCCAGCACCAGCGCTACGGTGCGGCGATCGAGGAGCTCGTGCGCGCGCTCGTCCTCTGCGAGGACACCGGCGCGTGCGCCGCGAGCCAGCGAGAGCGCGCCCTGACGTGGCTCGCCGACGCCCTCTCGCGCCATGATCTCGACGGCCCGCCCGCGGACGCGCCGATGGTGGACCGGTTCGAGGAGAGCGACTATTCGTTCGCAGGTGTCGCCGGGGAGCGAGCGCTCCGCGTCGGCCTCGAGCGCGCCGAGGATGCGGGCTTCGTGCCGCAGGATCGCGCGTTCGTGGCGAACCTCCTCGCCGCGCTCGGCGAGGAGCATCGCGACCTCGGCCTCTCCAAGTGCGCGCGAGCCGCGTTCGAGCGGCTGCGCCAGCGCTTCCCGACGCACCGCGAGCTGCCGCACGTGGTCGAGGCCATGGCGCGCTACGAGAGCTTCCTGGAGCCGTGGCAGGACGGCGAGAGGTCCTTCCCCGGCCGCGCCCGCTCGCTCGCGACGTGGGACGCGATCGTCGCGCTGGTGGCGCCCGGCTCCGTGTGGCGAGAGGCGAACGCCGCCGACGCCGACGCCCTCGCCGACGGTGCGCGGCGCGCGCGCGAGGCCACGTCCAGAGCGCGAAGGCGCTCGCCGCCGTCGCGGCGTCGATCGACGCGGTCGCGGTCTCGAAGCGGCCGCCGCCGCTCGACGACGCGGAGGCCAGCGCGCTCCTGCGGCGCGCCCGCGCGGTCTGGACCCCGCTCGCGGGCGGAGCTCGCCACGATCGCCATGGCCGAGCTCGCCTCGCCGAGCCGGATCCGCGGACGCTCCTGGTGCTCGACGTGGGCCTCGGCGCGGCGTCGAACGCGCTCGCCGTCCCGGCCGCGCCCCAGTTTCGCTGACCCGCGCGCGCGGCCCCGCCGTCCGTCGAGCGCCATCGCGAACGTCCCGCGCCCCACGGGCACCACGAGCTGCTCGAGGCCCGTGTCGACCCACGGCGGCTCGCCGCCGATGGCCGCCTCGTCGAGGCCGATCATCGCCGCGAGGTCCGCGGGGCTCGCGGCCACGGGGCGCGCGCGGCCCCGCTGGCATCCGGCGGCCTTTCCCCGGTCTCCTCGGGACCGCAGGCCTCCGCGTGCGGGCCCCCGACCGGCCCCAAACCGCCGACCAGGTCCGCGCGGAGGCCTGCGTGAGGGCTCCTCGGGCCAGCGATGCGCGCGAGGACGCCTGGGCCCGGTCCCATTTCGCCGACGGCGCCCACGCGGCGACCGTCGCGCGGCCTCGCCCCGCCGACGGTGTGCGCCTCGAGACCGGCGCACGGGCCGATCTTGGCCGACGAACCGCGCGCACGCCTTCGCGAGGGGCGGGAACGGCCCCGGGGGCTACCGGACCGGCGTGCCCGTCGCTACGCTTTCCCCATGGCTCGGCTCTCGCCGCTCGAACGCTCCGCGCTCGACCGCTTCGCCGCGGAAGCACGCGCGCGGCTCGGGACGAGGCTCGTCTGCCTCACGCTCTTCGGGTCGCGGGCGCGGGGCGAGGGCCGTGACGACAGCGACCTCGACGTGCTCGTCCTCGTCCGCGGGATGACGCGCGCCGACCGCCGGCAGCTCGTCGACGACGCGGCAGACGTCGGGCTGACCCACGATCTCGTCCTGTCGCCGCTCGTCGCCGACGCGGACGCGTGGCGGGACGACCTGCCGATCGCGCGCAGCATCGCGCAGGACGGCGTGCCGCTGTGACCGAGGCGCCGCTCGCCCCGCCGGATCTCGAGCTCGCGCGGGCGCGGCGCATGCTCGAGGCGGCGGCGCTCCTTCACGCGTCCGGCTTCCACGAGGACGCCGTGTCGCGCGCGTACTACGCGGTCTTCCACGCCGCGTCGGCCCTCCTGGCCACCATCGGTCGGACCGTGCGAACACACGACGGCCTGCGCTCCGCGATCGGACAGCACTTCGTGCGGACGGGACAGCTCGACGCGCGGTTCGCGCGCGTGCTCGCGCGGGTCGCGGCCGACCGCAACGACGCCGACTACAATGCAGCGTCGACCTTCGGCCCGGAGGACAGCCGCGAAGCGCTCGCGGACGCGACCGCGTTCGTCGACGCCGCGGCGGCGCTGACGACCGGCGCCGCCGAGCCGGGCGCGCGCTGACAACCCCGACAGCAACCCCGGCGATCAGGGAGTCGTGGGACCGGTGGTTGCCCAAGCGGACGGCCCCTGGGTGGTCAACCTGACTTCGGGCGGCGACGCGGAAGACAAGGGCGGCGCGGGCAAGGTCGCGGTGCGTCTTCCTGTAGCGTTCGAGAACCAGTTCGATCTGGAGAAGCGCTATGCGTTCGGCTTCAACCTCACCGCCGCAACCAACGCCGCAAGTCTTGTGAACGTACAAGCGGGGGACGCGGACCTCGCTGAGATGAAGCAGCAAGGCTGGGTCGCGTTGATGACCGGCACGGCAACGTTCAAGGGAACGAACTGCACGTCGTCGGAGCCGTCCTACGACTTCTCAGCGTATCCCACGGTGGTGAAGTTCAGGTTCGGCTTGCGCAACCCGGTGCAGTATGCGAACTGCCAGAACCCGGACAGCGCGGGAGCCTCGCTTCCTGGGGAGGAGTTCCAGCGGGGCATTCAACTGCTGCCGAACGCACCAACCACGGCGCAGCTCACGATCCACACGGATCATTTGTTTTGGACGACGGTGGAGCACGACGCGGTGCCGATGTTCAACCAGTTCGCGTCGCACGCGGTGCAGCAGGCGGGCGGGTGGCAAGTAACGCTGGAGATGTTGGCGGGGGTGCCGCTGACGCCGGTGACGGATGCGAAGGGGACGCCGATTCCGTGGCGGTCTTGTGTGTCAGAGGCGTTGTATAGCCTTCCAACGACACCCACGCAGATGACGTTCGACACGGGAGGGCAGCCGCTGAACACGGTGCAAGAGTTTGTGAGTTTCAACGGGCGCACGATGGGGCACTTGAATGCGGACGGGATTTGCTATGTGGGAGAGGGGAAGTAGGACCGCCGAGGCGCCGGGGCTGGCTTGATTGCTGCGGGCGAGGGACTTCCGCCCGTGCTCATCGAACGCAGAGGACGTCAGTGTACTCGCCAGCGGGGTCGTAGGTGAAGAAGCGACCGTCGGTCATGACGTGCCACCCCGCCCCCAGGTCGTCGCAAGTCGAAGTCCAGGTTGTCCAATAGCAGGGCCACGCACAAGAGTTCCAGTGGGCGCCGGTGATCGCGAGGGCCTCGTCCTTGGTAGGAAGCCGTCCCCCCTGGTCTTGGCAGAAAGAACCGGCGCGGGCCTGGGTCAGACCGGTGACTGGGTCGCGGTACACGTAGCGATTCCACACCAGCCCGGTGGTCGTGTCCTTCACGCGGCCGGAGCCATCGTTGACACATTCCTCGGTGCCCGTAACGAGCATCTCGTAGCGGCCGGCGGGTGCGACGTTGCCGTACGAATCCCCGCAAGGGCCACCTCCTATTCCGCTGCCCCCCGCGCTGCCGCCGGTGCCTCCGGTCGCACTGCCGGCGCTACCTCCCGTTTCGCTGCCGGCGCTACCTCCGGTCGCGGAGCCAGCGGGCTCTTGTGCGTTCTGCCCGCATGCCGCCACCATAAGCAACGCCGCAAGCACCTTCGCCGAGGTCACACCACTGAGGTTGATGTTCATGGGGTCTCATTCAAAGGAGGTTCTGACGTCTGATCGTGCCGCATCGCGTTGGGACCGTCGAGCGGCCAGCAGCGTGTAGGCGCTGCAAACGCGATTCGGCTGGGTAGCCACCGCAGCAACCTCGCGGAACCTCCCCGGGAGCGGGGTCAGTTGACATAATTCCCAAAGTACGACGCTACGTCAACCCGCCCCGAGACGACCTCCAAGGCCC